>NZ_JACJUO010000001.1:0-300000 GCF_014397025.1 Ochrobactrum sp. Marseille-Q0166
TAAACGTCGGCGCGCACGTTCTGCTTCTGCGAGCCGAGGCCTTCGATGCCGAGTTCGACAACGTCGCCAGCCTTGAGATAACGCGGTGGTTTCATGCCCATGCCAACGCCCGGAGGCGTGCCGGTGGAGATGATATCGCCCGGCTGCAATGACATGAATTGCGAGAGGTAAGAAACCAGATGACGAACGCCATAGACCATGGTCTTGGTCGAGCCATCCTGCATGGTTTCGCCATTGACCTTGAGCCACATTTTGAGATCCTGCGGATCAGCAACTTCGTCCTTCGTCACCAGCCATGGGCCGGTCGGGCCGAATGTGTCGCAAGACTTGCCCTTGGTCCACTGGCCGGCACGTTCGATCTGGAAAGCGCGTTCTGAGACGTCATGCAGCGTGCAATAGCCAGCAACATAATCAAGCGCGTCCTCTTCCGAGACGTATTTTGCGGTCTTGCCGATAACGATGCCGAGTTCGACTTCCCAGTCGGTCTTTTCAGAGCCGCGCGGGATCAGCAGATCATCATTCGGGCCGACGATGGCCGAGGTGGCCTTCATGAAGATGACCGGCTCCGGTGGCACAGCCATGCCGGATTCTGCTGCGTGATCGGCATAGTTGAGGCCGATGCAGATGAATTTACCAGTACCTGCAACGCATGGGCCAAGGCGTGGATTGCCTTCGACCTTTGGCAGCGCATTGACATCCAGCGAACCGAGCTTGGCGAGTGCTTCAGGGCTGAGAACGGCACCCGACAGATCGCTGACATGGGCAGACAGATCACGGATATTGCCGTCGGCATCGAGAAGGCCCGGCTTTTCCTGACCGGTTTCGCCATAGCGAAGAAATTTCATGAGTTTACTCCTTGTGGGGATGCTGAATTGGTAACGATGGGGCGAATGAGGGTGGTTGAGATTCTGGTTATGGCGTGCCGAAAATGGTGTTTTTCGAGAACCGGAGCGGAGTGTACTTAAAGGTACATGAGCCTAGGCAAGCGAAGAAGAATACCGTTTGCAGGCCGCCAGAGCCTGAATATCCACTACCCTAGATCGTCCAGCCACCGTCGATATTGTATGCCTGACCGGTCGTATAAGTTGCACCTGCGAGATAGACCGCGAGGTCGGCAATTTCTTCCGGCTGACCGATACGGCCAATTGGCTGACGCGCGATGAAGGCTGCACGCTGCTCTTCATAATCGCCCTGCGCGCGCAGACGGTCCTGCAGCGACGGGCTTTCAACCGTACCCGGGCAGATGGCGTTGCAGCGGATGCCTTTGGCAACATAATCGGCAGCAACCGCCTTGGTCAGACCGATGACAGCCGCCTTGGTGACGCCATAGGCGAAACGGTTCGGCACGCCCTTCACGCTCGATGCAACGGAAGCCATGTTGACGATGGAGCCGTCCTTGCGCTCCAGCATGCCCGGCAGCACAGCGCGGATGGTGCGGATCATTGCCTTGACGTTGAGATTGACGGCGAAGTCGAGGTCTTCGTCCTTCATTTCGAGGATGGAACCACCATGAACGACGCCTGCGCAGTTGAACAGGATATCCACCTTGCCGATTTCGGCTACAAGTGCATTCACTTCCGCCTCATCAAGCACGTTGAGCTTGCGAGTGATGATACCCGAAACGCCTTCGAGTTCCTTCAGCGCTGCTTCGTTGATGTCGGTCGCATAGACCTTGGCACCTGCTTCTGCAAAAGCCAGTGCACTTGCACGGCCAATGCCCTGAGCGGCCGCCGTCACCAGTGCGGTTTTTCCATCAAATCGTATCGTCATAGTCATGCCTTCCGTTCAACAAGCAGGATGTGGTCGCAAGCCAGCACCACTTCGTCCCGCTGATTAAGCACTTCGCACCGCTCCGTAACGCGGCCCAGATTTGTCCGTTTCGGGTCGTCTTCTTTTGCGCTGATCGTCACGCGCGCGCGGATCGTATCGCCGATATGCACCGGACGCACGAACCGAAGGCGGTCATAGCCGTAGGAAAACGCAACAGGGTTAATCAGCGTTGCCGTGAGGCCGACGCCGATTGCAAAGATCATCGTGCCATGTGCAATACGCTGACCACCCGGCAGGGTTTTTGCAAATTCCGCATCCATGTGGTGCGGAAAAAAATCACCCGTATGACCGGCGTGAACCACGAAATCCGTTTCAGTGATCGTGCGGCCATAGGTTATGCGCTGGTGGCCCAGCTCATAGTCTTCAAAATAGATCGCCTGTTCAGACATGATCAAAACTCCGGTTTTGCAGCAAGCGGCATGGCGGGCGCAGCGCTCGACTGATAAGCGGCTTCAACCAGCGCCATGGTGTGCCATGCATCTTCGACCGAGCCGATCAGCTCTGCATCTTCACAGCAAGCGAAACGCTGCAATTGCGCCATGCGGTTTAAGAATGCGTCCGGGAACCAAGCGCCTTCAAGCGCGATCTGCACCCAATCGTCCCCGCCCTTTGGCTTGATCCAAAGCTCGTCCGGTTCGCCGCGTGGATAGTCGAGATTGACGCCGAGTTTCACATAGGCAGCCCCTTCGGTGCCGCAAATGCGGAACTCGCAGGCCTGAAACTTGCGGCCAAAATCATGGTCGTGATTGATCGACAGTGCACAACGCACGCGGTTGCCATAATCGAGGATTGCGGCCGTGCGGGTCTGTGCGACTTCATGGTTCGGATGGCCAATGGTCTTGGCGTGAACGCCTTGCGGATTGCCGAGCAGACCACGCACGAAATCGAGATAATGGATCGAATGCATGGCGATCTCGATACGCGGCAGACCTTTCAGGAACGGCCACAGACCCCAAGGGGTTGCCAGCGCCAGCCATGCGTCGAAATCCACCACTTCGCCAAGCAAGCCTTTATCGACGGCGTCGTAAAGTGCCAACATCATCGGCGCGAAACGCAGCTGGAAATTCACGGCAGCTTTCAGATTGCGTGCACGGCAGACTTTCAGTATTTCTGTCGCGGCTGCCAAATCGCTGCCCATCGGCTTCTGGATCAGAACAGCAGCGCCTTCGGGCAATTTCGACAGGATCGAAGCATGGGCTGAGGGCGGTGTCGCCAGATCGAAGATCGGGTCTTCAACGGCAAGTGCCTCTTGCAAGTTTGCGAAAGCTTTCACGCCCCATTGAACAGCAAGCGCTGAAGCCTTGTCCAGATTGGGGTCGAAAATGCCTGCAACCGGAAAGCCGCCCTGCTTATAGGCTGGCAGATGCGCATCGCCGACAATGCTGCCCGCGCCGAAGATAACAATCGGCTTTGGCTGCGTGGGCTTCGCCCACCATTGGCGCAGGCTTTTCGGATCGAAAGCTTCAGTCATGATGGAAAACCTCCTCCATCATGGCCCACCACTCACCCTCTTTACGGGTTTCAAATGGCTTCTGGCAAGGCATACAGACTGACCACCATTCCTGATTTTTAGGATTATCGGCCATCTTCTTCATGTCAGCTCCAAAGTCCGTGCCGACATATTCCCATGTGCCAAACAGCAGGTTTTCAGGCTCTTTGAGAAAGATCGTGTAATTGGTGATGTTGCACTCGGAAATGAGCGCAAGAATCTCCGGCCACACGCTCGCGTGCAGCTTCTTATATTCTGCGATCTTCTCAGGCTTCAGCCCGATCACCATGCCCATTCTTTGAACCATTACGACCTCACGATCTCGCGCGTGAATTCAGCGATGGAACGGGCGCGCACGGCATCCCAATCCCACGCAATACCAATGCCCGGTTCCGATGGTGCAATGGCGTGGCCATCACGAATTTCCATTCCCTTGGTGGTCAGATCATCAAGCTGCGGAATATATTCGACATAGCGCCCGTTCTGCACGGCACAGGTGAGGCTGACATGCAGTTCCATCAGGAAATGCGGGCAAACCGGAATGTCGAAGGCTTCCGCAGCGTGCGCCACTTTCAGCCATGGCGTGATGCCGCCGATACGCGCCACATCGACCTGCACGATAGAGCAAGCGCCCTTCTGCATATATTCGCGGAAATGGCGGATCGAATAGATCGATTCACCCACTGCAATCGGCGTCGGGGTGGAACGGGTCAGGCGGATATGGCCGTCGAGATCATCCGCCGGAAGCGGTTCTTCGATCCACGCCAAATCAAGCTCTTTCAGGCGCTCGGCACGACGGATTGCTTCGTCCACGCTAAAGCCCTGATTGCAGTCGGTCATGATTTCAAAGCCGTCACCTACGGCTGCACGAACAGCTGAAAGGCGCGCATAATCTTCCGAACCATGTGGCTTGCCGATCTTTGCCTTCGACCCGGAGAACCCCTTGGCCTTGGCAGCTAGCGCGTCCTCGACCAACGCTTCTTTCTCGATATGCAGCCAGCCGCCTTCGGTCGTGTAAAGCGGGCACCGGTCCTTGGCACCACCTGCAAGTTTCCATAGAGGCAGGTTTTGTTTTTTCGCACGCAAATCCCAGAGGGCTGTATCGATTGCGGCAAGCGCTAAGGCCGTAATCGCACCAATGGTTGTGGCGTGGGTCGCAAATTCGAGCTTACGCCAGATCGCCTCAATGCAATCTGCATCCTCATTGATAATCAGCGGCACGAGATGGTCGCTCAACAGGCGCATGACGGACGAGCCACCAGTGCCGATGGTATAGCTATAGCCCGTACCCACCGCACCATCACTGTCGGTGATGGTGACGATTGGCGTTTCCTGACTGACGAAGCTCTGGATCGCATCGGTACGCTTGACCTTCGGTGGAAGGTCGACCATGCGCAGTTCCACTTTTTCAATCCTTGCCATATCTACACCGCCAGACTTTTACCGCTCACCGCATCAAACAGATGCGCCTGCGAGAGATCAAAATGCATGGAGATCGCTTCACCGGATTGAAGCTGACGCGGGTTGAGCATCCGTGCCACCCATTCCTTGCCGGCAAATTCGACAAAGACCAGCGTTTCATTGCCGAGCGGCTCGGTGATCGAAACAGTCATAACCTGCTCATGCGATGTACCGGCATCACCCGAAGACAGGCCGTGGCCGGTCGGAAAAAGATCATCTGGACGCAGGCCGAATGTGACCTTCGCGCCATCCGTGACCTTTGCTTTGAACTGTGCAGGAACTGGCAGACGGTCGCCATTGGCAAAGACCAGTTCCGAACCCTGCACCGTTGCCTCAGCCATATTCATCGGCGGCGAGCCAATGAAGCCAGCGACAAACTGCGTTGCCGGACGTTTGAACACTTCATCCGGTGTTCCGACCTGTTCAATATGGCCATCGCGCATGATGACAATACGGTCGGCCAGCGTCATGGCCTCGACCTGATCGTGTGTTACATAAACAACGGTGGACTGCACCTTGGCATGGAGTTTCTTGATCTCGGTGCGCATCTGCGTGCGTAGCTTCGCATCGAGGTTGGAAAGCGGCTCATCAAACAGAAACACTTCCGGGTTGCGCACAATAGCGCGGCCCATGGCAACGCGCTGGCGCTGACCGCCCGAAAGCTGTGCCGGACGACGTTCCATCAGTGCTTCAAGGCCAAGAATGCTTGATGCTTCATTGACGCGGCGGTCGATTTCCGCCTGTGGCTGCTTGGCAATTTTGAGCGAGAAGCCCATATTCTCACGCACCGACATATGCGGATACAGCGCATAGGACTGGAACACCATGGAGATATTGCGATCGCGCGGCGGCAAATCGTTGACTTGCTTGCCGCCGATTTCGAGCGCGCCGTCGGAAATGCTCTCTAAACCTGCGATCATGCGCAGCGTCGTGGACTTGCCACAACCCGAAGGACCAACAAGCGCTACAAATTCCTTGTCGGCGATTTCAAGATTGATGCCATGCACCACTTCGACAGAGCCATAACGTTTGACGAGATTTTTAATGGAAAGCTGAGCCATTTTATATCAACCTTTAACCGCGCCGAACGTCAGACCAGCAACAAGATGCTTCTGAACGATGAATGTGAGGGTCAGCGCCGGGATAATCATCACAACCGCCAGCGCGCACATGCCACGCCAGTCGATGGTGAATTCAGCGGTGTAATCGAGAAGACCGACAGGAAGGGTCTTGGAGTTGACGGAACGGGTGAGCTGGGAAGCCAGCGCATATTCATTCCAAGAGGTGAGAAAGGCGAAGATCCCTGCGGTCGCAATCCCGGGACCAGCCAGCGGAAACTCCACCTGCCAAAAAGCCTGCCAGCGGGTGCAACCATCAATCTGGGCTGCTTCCGCCAAGTCCTTCGGCACCTGACGGAAGAAGCCGTCGATCAACCAGATCGTGAAAGGCACATTGAGCGCCACATAGGTGATGATCAGGCCGAAATGCGTGTCGATGATGCCAATGCGCGAATAGAGCATGAACAATGGTAGCGAAAGCGCAATGCCCGGCACCGAACGCGTCAGCATCAGGCCGAGAAAGGTCGTCGACTTGCCCCAGAAGCGGAAACGCGCAAAGGCATAGCCACCCGAAACGCCGACGATCAACGCGATGACGGTCGATGTAACCGAGATAATCAGCGAGTTGCGGAAATAATCCCAGACCGGAATGCCGCCACCACCCGCGCCTGAGAACATCGCATAATAAGCATCAAGCGTGATTTCCTGCGGAATCCAGACCGGCGGTTTTGCCATAATTTCAACCGGCGGACGCAGCGAGGACAGCACGATCCACAGACCGGGCAGGCAGATGATCGTCATCGCGAGAAACAGGCCGATGAGGTACGCGACTTTCTTGACGCGGCGCAGCAGGCGATGCTGATCATTAGAGAGGGTTTTGGAAGCCATGATTACCACTCCGCTCCGATTTGTGCGCGTGCGGCTGCAAGCTTGCGGAAGAACATTACGGTGAAGAGGATCGAGAGCAGGATCGCGACATAGGCCATGGCATTGGCCAGTCCCATCTGCGCATCCGAATAGGCGGTGCGTCCGACCAGCGTCCAGATCAGCTCGGTTCGGCGTGCCGGGCCACCATCGGTCATGATTTTCACAATGTCATAGGCGCGCGCCACATCAAGCGAACGAATGGTCATCGCGATGAAGGCAAAGGGCATCAGATAAGGCCAGATGACATAGCGGAAGGTCTGCCATGGCGTGCAGCCATCAACCCGCGCGGCTTCAACCGGATCCTGCGGCATGGACAGAAGGCCGCCCAGAATGAGGATCGCGAACACCGAAGTCGACATCCAGACTTCCGCAAGCAAAATCGCGAACAGCGCGAGATTGCCATCGATCAGCCACGGGATAGCCTGATTGGTGATACCCAGCGATTGCAGTGCATTGTTCACCAAACCAATATTGTCATTGAACATGAACTTGAACTGGAAGCCGACGAGAACCGGCGAAAACATCATCGGGAACATCATCAGCGTACGTAAAACGCGCTGGCCATGGGTAGCCTTGTTGATGAGCAACGCCAGACCGAGGCCGAGCAGCATTTCCAGATTGAGCGCAATGGTCAGGAAGATCACTGTACGGATGAATGCAGCCCAGAACACCCAATCACCCATAATGCGCTGATAATTGCGCAGACCGATAAAGTTGAACAGACTGTCTGGGCGCGTCAGCCGGAATGGCGTGAAGCTTGAATAAAGCGAAAGTGCGAGGGGAAACAGAACCACCGCAGCAAGGATGATAAAAGCCGGAAGCAGAAGCAGAACCGGCGGGGAAATTCGTTTAAAAATTGTTCTTCCGAAGCGGGAAAACCAGCATCAAGGCGCGCGCATCTTGGCCAAAAAGCTGCTGTGCACTTTTTGGGATGTGCTTGGAATGACCCGCCCCTGTTCAGAACGGGTCATGAAATCACAGGTTTCAATCAGACGAAGCGCTTACAGCTCGCCGGCATCTTCAAGGATCTGCGTCGCCTTCTTGGCTGCATCATCAAGCGCCTGCTGTGAGGTCTTATCACCCAGAATTGCCGCTTGAAGTTCAGGATAAACAGCGTTGGAAATTTCGATCCAGGATGGGGTCTGTGGAACCGGAAAAGCGGTCTTTGCCGTTTCCTGGAATACTTCCAGCACTTCCTTCTTATAAGGATCGGAAGCGGCCTGTTCGATGACATAATCCCAGACAGCGGTGCGGGTTGGAAGCGTGCCGGCAGCCGATTCCTGCTTCTGCGAATCCTCGTTGGTCAGGAACCAGATGAGCGAAGCGGCTGCATCTTTGGTGCCGCAGGATTCAGTCACCGAGAAGCCATGATGACCAGACCAGCCTGTGCGCTTGCCAGCAGAACCTTCCGGAGCAACCACAACGCCGACATTGCCTGCGACCTTCGAGGACTTTGGATCGTTGAAATAGGTCGCCCAGCCCGGCCAGTCCAGATTGAGCGCAATGGTGCCCGATGCAAAGCCAGCACCCAGCTCATCCCAGAGATAGTTGGTTGTGCCTGCAGGAACCGCCTTGTCCTTGTAAAGATTGACGAACCAGTCGAGCGCTCGGACACCGGCTTCAGAATTGAAAGCTGGCTTGCCTTCGCTGTCGAGATATTCGCCACCTTCAGCGACCAGCATTTCATAGAAGCGGCCATTGATGGCTTCTTCCTTGCCCGCAAACTGCGTACCGTAGAAATTTGGCGGATCCGCAAAGAACACAGCCTGATCGGACACTTCTTTCCATGTCTTTGGCGGCGCCAGATCGTAGCCGTATTTCTCCTTGAAGGCCGACTTCTTCGCATCGTCTTCGTAAAGGCTCTTCTGATAATAAAGTGCCGAAACGTCATACTGCGCACGTGGAAGCATAACCAGCTTGTCATTCAGCGTTGAAGCTTTAATCACTGATGGAACGAAACCCTGGAGTTCTTCCTTCGGCAGCAAGCTATTAAGATCAGCATAAAGTTCAGGATATTGCGGCGCGAAAGATGAGTGGTTTGAACCAACGCACCAGTTGATGGAACCCGAAGCAATGTCCGACTTGATTTCCTTATCCAATTCGAAATGGTTCTTCTTGGACAGAATGTTGACCTTGGCACCGGTCGCTTTTTCCCAATCAGCAATGCGCGAATACAGCGCTTCGTACTGCTGGCCACCAATAAGCTTGGCATTGATGGTAACGCCTTCAAATTTGCCCGGAAGGTCAGCCGCCCCCGCGGAAACCATGCCAAATGCCAGCAGAGCAGAACCAGCCAGCACTGATGTCGTGAAATTCCTCATGCTTCCTCCTCATGACGGACACTCCCATATCCGTAACCGATTGTGAATTTTATATTTATATGCAAACATAATATTCACACAGGGTCAAGGCGATTTCGATGTGCTCCTGTCTTTCATCACCGGCGGTATTCGCATATAAATTGAAATATTCATAAGGGGATTGAACTTGGAATCAGACGATCGTTATCGCGCGCCCGCACTGGACAAGGGGCTGGATATTCTTGAATTGCTGGCAAGTGTTGATGGCGGATTAAGCCAGGCCGAAATTGCCAAACATCTCGACCGCAGCCCTAATGAGTTTTACCGGATGCTGGACCGTCTGGTGAAGCGTGGTTACGTGACCAAGCTCGAAGGCGACCGTTATTCGCTGACGCTCAAGCTATTTGGCCTGGCACATCTTCATGCGCCGGTGCGTCGGCTTGCTTCTTTCGCCACTCCCATCATGCGCGAACTTGCCGACCGCTCGAAGCAGGCCAACCAGCTTGCCGTATTTGACCGAGGCTCCGTTGTGGTTATTGCACAGCAGGAAGCCCCGGATTACTGGGGCATTTCGATCCGCGTTGGCTCACATATCAGCCTGTTCGACACAGGTTCCGGCCATGTGCTTCTCGCCTTCCGTACACCGGAAGAGCGCAAGATGATGATCGCCGAATATGTCAAACACGGCGAAAGCGGCAATCTCGATCAAAGCTTCTATGAGCGGCTCGATCAAATCCGTGAACGCGGCTACGAAATGATGCCCAGTGCACAGGTCGCCGGCGTCTATAATCTCTCGGCACCGATTCTCGGCCCTGACGGCTCCTGCATTGCAGCGCTCACCTGTCCTTATGTGACGCTCGTCAATTCAGCCTCCGCGCCCGACATCACACAGACCATCAGCCTGTTGCAAAAGACCGTCAAAGACCTCTCAAAGCTGGTCGGGTCCGATATTGGCACTGCTGATGAGGGTAAAGAATAAATTCGTATTTGAAAACTCTCTTCTTTTTTGAAATCATGTCATGGGAGGAGATTTTTATGATTATCGATACGCATCTGCACCTGATCGACAAAAGGGTGCTCAACTATCCCTGGCTTGGGGATGTGCCTG
The DNA here is from genome assembly GCF_014397025.1 of Ochrobactrum sp. Marseille-Q0166. Lineage (NCBI taxonomy): Bacteria > Pseudomonadati > Pseudomonadota > Alphaproteobacteria > Hyphomicrobiales > Brucellaceae > Ochrobactrum > Ochrobactrum sp. Marseille-Q0166. The sequence goes on from NZ_JACJUO010000001.1 coordinate 10,174, forward strand.
CACTCAACCGTGACTTTCTGTTTGAAAGCTACAAAAAACAGGCGGAACGCTGCGGCATTAAAGCGGCACTTCATATGGAAGTGGACGTTGCGGCGGATAATATTCAAGCCGAAACAAAACATGTTCAGGATATTTCGATTGCCAATAGTGGCTTCATCAAAGGTGCAATAGCCTCCTGCCGCCCTGAAGAGCCAGGGTTTGCCGCGTATCTCGAACAGAGCCTGCGCAATCCTTTTATCAAAGGCTTTCGACGTGTGCTGCATGTGGTCCCGGACGAACTGTCCGAAGGTGCTTTGTTCCGGGAAAATATCAAACGTCTGCAAGGCACTGGACTGACCTTTGATCTTTGCACGCTCCCGCATCAGATCGACAAGGTGCTTGCGCTGGCCGACCTCGCGCCGGACCTGCAATTCGTACTTGACCATTGCGGCGTGCCAGACATCAAATCGGGCGCTCTTGAAAGCTGGCAGAACGGCATTACCGAGATTGCGCAGCGGGATAATGTGGTCGCCAAGATTTCAGGCGTGGTCGCTTATGCAGAGCCTGCAAGCTGGACGGTGGAGACCATCCGCCCTTATGTGGAGCATGTCATTCAGTCATTTGGCTGGGATCGGATTGTGTGGGGCAGCGACTGGCCGGTCTGTACTTTAGCGAGCAATATCGATGCAGGGCTTTCCACATGGGTAGCGACAACCCATGCACTGCTTAAAGGATGCAGCGATGACGAAAAATCGCTGCTGCTCGCAGACAATGCAGCGCGCCTGTGGAAACTATAAAACTGGTTTGGCTGGCGGCAAATCCGCCAGCCAAACCATATTGATCAGAAGCTTTCGCGGAAAAGCCGATTGAGATCGGCGACAACATTTTCCGCCTTCTCGTTTTCCTTTAAGCCCTTATTGATACGCTCGGATGCCGCTTCCTGAAACGGCATATAGCCATCGTGACGCGGACGCACCCATGCGCCTTCCAGCGTCGCTCGGGTATCGCGATAAAAGCCCAACGTCGCAGCATTTACACCGTCATCTTCCCATGCGTCGGCATGTCCCGGCTGGCCGTTTGAAGCCGCGTAAAGCCCTTTCTGTACGGCGCCGCTTGCAATCCAGTACGCGAAATCAATCGCTGCTTCAGGATGTTTGCTGAAGGCTGAAACAGCAATGCCGGTGCCGCCCAATGCGGAGCCCGCAACACCGGATGCGCCCGATGGAATATCAGCAAAGCGGATCAGCCGATCCCGGAAGCCCGGCATGGCATAATTCACATAACCGTAGATCAGCGGTGAACAGGCGATTTGGGAGCCCGGCTCAGCCATTTCTTCAAACACGGCAATCGGGTCCATGCCGAAACATTCGGGCTTCACCAGCGAAGCAATCTCGCGCAGTTGCTCAAAAGCTTGTGAGCCATCCTCAAGCGAGATCAGCTCACCTTCCACCGAACATGGTGTTCCGGCATTGGCTACAAGTGTATAAAAGCACATTAGCGAATGTGGCGAGCGCAGTGGCAGCAGAACTTTGCCCGTACGGGCAAGACGCAGCACTTCGCCCCACGAGGTTGCTGGCTCATCCACCAGGTCCGGGCGCCATGCCTGAACCTGCGTTGCAGCATCCAATGGAAATGCCCATTGCCGCCCCTGCCAGTTGTAGCTTGAGAAGGATTGCCCCACAGAGCCCGCGGCAAGCGCCGCAAGTTCCGTTTCGCGGCCCGGCACATCAAGCGCCAGCAGACAGCCCTCTTTGGTGATCTGGCCGACATGCGGATGGTCGATCACGATCATATCGAAATTGCGCGCCAGTTCTTCGACCGGAAAGGTCTCGAAATCCTGTAGCGACCGCTTTTCCCACTCTATTTCGACGCCCTTGTCAGCAAGCCATTGCTGAGCACCCGCAACCATCGGATCATAGCCGCGCGGATGGCTCCAGGTCATGCCTTTAAGCTTGATCGCACTCATAGTCCGAATTCCTCGCGAATTTCCTTGCTGTTCTCGCCAATGCGCGGTGCGGCGCGGGCCACCTTCGGGCGCTGCCCGTTGATGCGCAGCGGCGAACGTGTGGTGGTGATGGAAACATCATCCGCGCGGGTGACTGTTTGCAACATGTCGAGGGTCGCAAACCCTTCGCTTTTGAGCAGTTCTTCCCAGTTGAGAACGCGGGCACACCAGATGTCGGCAGGCTCCAGAATGGCAAGCCATTCATCAACGGTTTTCTCTGCAATACGCGCCGCAATCAGCCGCTTGATCTCATCGCGCTTTTCGAATGCGGTCCTCGGATCGTCAATAAAAGGCGCAAGCGTATCTGTTTCAAGCAAGGGTGCGAGTTTTGCAATCGGCATCATGGCAATCGCCAGATAACCATCGGAGGCGGGGTAAACACCGTAGGGTGCGGCAAGATAGGCGTGGGCACTGCGGAACTCAGAACGTTTTGGCAGGCGACGACCATCGTTCAAATGAGTGGTCAGCACTTCAAACTGGAAATCGACCAGCGCTTCGAGCAAGCTGGTTTCGACATGCGAGCCTTTGTTGGTGATGCCACGGCGCACCAATGCTGCGAGAATACCTTGTGCTGCCGCTGCCCCTGCCAGCATATCCGCGACAGCAAGACCGAAAGGCACCGGCCCCTGCCCTTCATCACCATTGAGCCACATCAGGCCCGAACGCGCCTGCGCCAATAGATCCTGTCCGGGACGCCCGACCCATGGACCTTCTTCGCCATAGCCGCTGATCGATGCGTAAACGAGGCGCGGATTGATTTCTTTGGCTGCCTCGTAATCAAGACCAAGACGCTTGATCACACCGGGGCGGAAATTCTGGATCAGCACATCAGCCTGTGTGAGAAGCTTCTTCAATGCAGCCAGATCGTCGGGATTTTTGAGGTCAATCGCAAGGCTGTCCTTGCCGCGATTGATCGCATGAAAAATCGTGGAATCGCCGCCAATTTCCGTGTCACTCAGATAAAGTCTGCGGGAAAGATCGCCGCCATCGGGCCGTTCAATCTTGATGACACGCGCTCCAAGATCCATCAGACGCAACGAGCAATAAGGCCCCGACAGAAACTGGCTCATATCGACCACGACAAGCCCGCTAAGCGGCAGTTCGCTTTCCGACATCGGGAAATTCCCTCCTCATGAATTTCTTATGTGAATATAGTCTTCACATATGGATTTATAGAAGGCAAGGCTGAAATTGGGATCAGAATGCAAAAACGCCGCCCGGTGGGGCGGCGTTTTTAAGGAAATCGGATCAATCAGACCGTCAATTCGACTTCATTGCTGACCATCTCCAGCAAGGTCCACACATGATCCGCGAATGAATTCCAGACTTCGATGCGGTAATGATCGGCATCCCATTTCAACAAAATGATCTGGGCATGATCAAAGATGGTGCGCGCGGCACCCGGAGCCTTCATTTGCGAAAGGTCAAGCGGAGAAGCGGCATTCAACAACCATTCGGCCTTGGGACCGGAAATATCGATGCCGGTTTCGCGGTGACTGACCTCTGTCAGGCTATGCGGTTCGGTTTCATAAAGTTTCGCGAAAGCCTGCGTGATGGCGATGCCTTTGCTTTCGTCTGCCCAGATATACCATTCATCTGGTCCAAGACAGGCAACGGCAATATCATCCGTGCGGATAAGATCGCCGATCTTTGCCGGAAGTTTGGCGCCAAGCGCCTTTTCAGCCGAGCCAAGTTTTTCCGGTGCAATGCGCAGGATGAAACGCGCGGCATCTTCTGCCGCGTGGATTTCCAGACGACCGGGAATGACAACCTTGCGGTTCGAATAAGGTTTTGTCTCAACAAGCATGGTTCAATCCTTATCCGTTCAATTTCTTGCCTTCAGGGTCATAGAAGACCATGCCCGAAACAACCGCCTCGTGCACGCTGCCATCCGGCATCGGCATATAAAGCGTTTCGCCCATACGATCCTTCCCTCCTGATACCAGTGCCATGGCGATAGACCGTCCCAGCGCCTCACTCCAATAGGACGAAGTAACATGGCCAAGCATGGTCATCGGAACAGCTTGTTTTGGATCGGCGACAATCTGCGCACCTTCTTCCAGCACCAGCTTCGGGTCTTTGGTTAGAAGGCCGACCAGATGCTTGCGATCCTTTTTCAGCATGTCGGGGCGTGTCAGCGAACGCTTGCCGACGAAATCCGGCTTTTGCTTGCCAATAGCCCAGCCAAGGCTTGCATCGTCCGGTGTTACAGTGCCGTCCGTATCCTGACCGACAATGATATAGCCTTTTTCCGCGCGCAGAACGTGCATGGTTTCGGTGCCATAAGGCGTAATGTCATATTGCTGACCGGCCTCATAAAGCGCCTTCCACAGCGACAGACCATAACGGGCGGGCACGTTGATTTCATAGCCCAGCTCACCGGTGAAGCTCATGCGGAACAGACGCGCTGGCACGCCAAGGAATTTGCATTCCGCCACCGACATATGCGGGAAGGCTTCATCGGAGATATTCAGACCTTTAACCATTGGCTCAATCAGCTTGCGTGCATTCGGACCGTTGATTGCCACCACTGCCCACTGTTCGGTGGTCGAAGTAAGCCGCACTTTCAGGTCCGGCCATTCGGTCTGGAGATAGTCTTCCATCATATTGAGAACACGCGCGGCACCGCCGGTTGTGGTTGTCACATGAAAACGATCCTGTGTCAGACGACCGACAACACCATCATCGCGGATGAATCCGTCTTCTCCAAGCAACAGACCATAACGGCAGCGCCCGACACCAAGCTTTGTCCATGGATTGGTATACATGCGGTTCATGAATTCGGCTGCATCCGGGCCGACCACTTCGATCTTGCCAAGGGTAGATGCGTCGAACATGCCGAGCGACTGGCGGGTTGCCTTGCATTCACGCGCCACAGCCTGATGCATGTCTTCGCCAGTTTTCGGGAAGTACCATGCGCGACGCCACAGCGATACCGGCTCGAAAGCTGCGCCATGCTGCTCGGCCCAAGCGTCAATTGGCGTCTTGCGCGTGACATCAAACAATTTGCCGCGATTGTAACCGCAGAAAGCGCCAAAGGTCGTCGGCGTATAAGGCGGGCGGAAGGTCGTGAGGCCAACCTGCGGCGTTGGGCGCTTCAACGCATCGGCTGCAACAGCCAGACCGTTGATGTTCGAGGTCTTGCCCTGATCTGTCGCCATGCCATTGGTGGTATAGCGCTTGACATGCTCAATGGAGTGGAAGCCTTCGCGCACAGCCAAACGAATATCCTTCGCGGTCACATCGTTCTGGAAATCGATGAAAGCCTTGGCTTTGCCAGGATCGCGATCCGTTGGCAATTCGCGCACGCTCACACCATCGCAGACGAAATCACCGGCAACCGCATATTCAGATGCCTTGGCCTTATGCCCGGAATCATTGGCAGCAGCGGCACCCGCGTCCGCGCCCTCGCGAAGAGCGGCCTGTAGATCAAAGTTGCCATTGCCTGCGCCGGCACAGCGGCTTTCCTCGGTACGTTCGCCCGGCAGATAGATCTGGCGCGCCTCATCCCAGATTAGCGAGCCCTTTGTGTGCGAGAAAAGATGCACGCTCGGATTCCAGCCGCCAGACATCAACAGCACATCGCAGACGATCTTGCGCGCAGCACCGACAGAGCCGTTAGAAACCGGATTAGCCCGCACGGACGATACGCGGTGGCGACCAGCCGTGTCCGTCACAGTCCAGCCAATGAGCGTTTCAATGCCGAGCATTTTTGCGCGATTGATAAGGCTGTCGGCAACGCTTGAACGCAAATCGATAATGGCAGGAACCTTGACGCCGGCCACTGCAAGATCGAAGGCTGCAAGCCATGCGCTGTCATGCGATGTGACGACGACCGCCTGATTGCCGACCTTGACGCCATAGCGGTTGAGATAGGTGCGTGCCGCGGAAGCCAGCATCACGCCGGGGCGGTCATTGCCTGCAAAGACCAGCGGCTTTTCAATCGCGCCCTGCGCCAAAACCACCTGCTTTGCACGCACGCGCCACATACGTTCACGCGGCGCATTGGTGGCGGGCTTTGCCTGATGATCGGTCAGGCGTTCGCAAAGGCCGACCATATTCTGATGATAGTAGCCAATGGCCGTTGTGCGCGGCAAAAGCGTGACATTCGGATTGGCTTTGAGTGCAGCGATGGTCTCACTGAGCCAATCCCAGCTTGCGCGGCCATTGATAACCGGCTCTGGTTCCGACAAAAGCGAGCCACCAAATTCGGCCTGTTCGTCAACGAGAATGACTTTCGCACCACTTTTTGCCGCCTCTAAAGCAGCCGCCAGACCGGCAGGTCCGCCACCCGCAATCAGTACATCGCAGAAAGCATAGCGGCTGGCATAGGTGTCTGGATCGGGTTCGGATGGCGATTTGCCAAGACCAGCAGCACCACGGATGAAAGGCTCGTAGACCTTGTTCCAGAAGCTTTTCGGCCACATGAAGGTCTTGTAGTAAAAGCCTGCCGAAAAGAACATATAGAGCGCATCATTGATCGCGCCGACATCGTGCTTGAGAGACGGCCAATGGTTCTGCGTTTCGGCATTGAGGCCGTCATAGAGTTCCAGCACCGTTGCGCGGGTGTTCGGCTCGTAACGACCCGGCCCACGAGAGACGCCCATCAGCGCGTTCGGTTCTTCGGAGCCAGCCGAAAGAATGCCGCGCGGGCGGTGATATTTAAACGAGCGCCCGGCCAGATGTTCGCCATTGGCAAGCATGGCGGATGCCAGTGTGTCGCCTTCAAAACCGGAATAGGTCTTGCCGTTGAAGCTGAACCGCACGGACTTGGCCTTGTTGACACGGCCTTTGTTGTGAATGCGCATATCGGTCATTATTTCGTCTCCGCAGCCGGAGTTTCTGCCAAAGCAGGACGGGGTTCACCGGCCTTGTAGGTGGTGACAAACTTGTCGCTCACCGTATCGCGCACCGCATTGAAGAAACGGCCGCAGCCATTGATATGCCGCCAGCGTTCATAATGGGTGCCACGCGGATTGGAACGCGTGAATAGAAAATCACGCCATTCTTCGTCGGTGAGTGCCGATGGATCAGCCGGACGCGCAATATGCGCTTCGCCCGCATAGGAGAATTCCAGTTCAGGACGTTCCATCTCGCAATAAGGGCAACGGATAAGAAGCATTGTGTGTTTCCCCTATTTCTTTAGTGCGCAACAGCAGCAGCAGCCGCTTCATCGATCAGACGACCGGAGGTGAAGCGTTCCAGCGTGAACGGCGCGTTGATCCAGTGTGGTTCGTCGCGGGCAATCGTATGCGCAAAGACATGCGCTGAACCCGGCGTCGCCTTGAAGCCGCCTGTGCCCCAGCCGCAATTGACAAACAGGCCCGGAACCGGCGTCTTGCCAATGATCGGCGAACGATCCGGCGTAACGTCAACAATACCCCCCCATTTGCGAAGCATCCGCATACGGGTGAAGATCGGGAAGACTTCGCAGATAGCCGCCAGTGTGTGCTCGATCAGGGGCAGACCTCCGCGCTGGCTGTAGGATACATATTGGTCAGTACCGGAGCCGATCACCAGCTCGCCCTTGTCGGACTGGCTGATATAGGCGTGAACCGTGTTGGACATGACCACGCAAGGAAAGATCGGCTTGACCGGCTCGGATACAAGCGCCTGCAGCGGATAGCTTTCAAGCGGCATGCGTACGCCTGCCGTATCCATGACAATCGACGTGCTGCCAGCGGCAGAAACAGCCACCTTCTTCGCCTTGATGAAACCGCGTGGTGTATCAACACCGGTTACGCGGCCCGACGCATCGCGGCGAATGGCTGTGACCGGACAATTCTGGATGATATCAACGCCGCGTTCCGTCGCACCGCGCGCATAGCCCCATGCAACCGCATCGTGACGGGCCACACCGCCGCGCCGCTGCAAGGTGGCACCAACAACCGGATAGCGCGCATTGGCTGAAATATCGAGCGGCGGACAATATTCCTTCGCCTGTTCCCTGCTCAGCCATTCATTGTCGATGCCATTGAGACGATTTGCATTGATATGACGCTTGAAGCTCTGCACATCATGCACCGTATGCGCCAGCATCATCACGCCGCGCTGCGAGAACATGACGTTATAATTGAGGTCCTGGCTAAGCCCTTCCCACAGTTTCATCGCATGTTCGTAAAGATGCGCGCTCTCATCATAGAGATAGTTGGAGCGGATAATGGTGGTGTTGCGCCCGGTATTGCCGCCGCCAAGCCAACCTTTTTCGATCACCGCGACATTGGTGATGCCATGTTCCTTAGCCAGATAATAGGCGGCGCCCAGACCATGCCCACCAGCGCCGACGATGATCACATCATATTCGGCCTTGGGTTCGGCATTGGGCCATTGCGGCTTCCAGTTCTTGTTGCCGGTCAGCGCATTACCAACGATAGAAGCTAACGAAAAGCGGGACATATATAAACCACCAGTCTTACGGTTCATGCTCTCCTGTGACGCATGAAAACCTTTACCCATATTAGTATTGGGTAGCGCGCGAAATCGACAGCAGACTTGCGTCAAAAGACGACACAAATACGACATCGACACCATTTCGCGACATCATTATCAGGATCAGTAAGGCTGTCTTACAGATGTAATATCAGCACCAAGTAACATTAGAACAAATACAAAACATATCTGCAAAATAGGACAATATTGTTGTCCTTTTCTCTTTCCTTTTATTGCGTGAAGCGCTACTCAAGCGTTCATAAACCGCCCTTTAAAGAGGGCTAAAAGCAAGAAAGGTGATTTGATGACTAAGGAGAATCTACTCGAAAGCGCACTCGTTCGTCTGGACGAGGCCGCAAGCCACATCAATATCGATCCGGATGTTATCGAAAAACTCAAATACGCCCGTGAAACGATGAAAGTGCGCTTGATGATCCGTATGGATGACGGATCGCGCAAATCCTTTCTTGCATGGCGTTGCCGTTATGACGACACGCGCGGCCCAACCAAAGGCGGCATTCGCTACCACCCTGAATCCACCGCTGAGGAAGTCGAAACGCTTGCTTTCTGGATGACCTTCAAATGTGCAGTGATGAACCTGCCTTATGGTGGCGGCAAGGGTGCTATTCAGGTTGACCCGCGCCAACTCTCCAAGGCCGAGCTTGAGCGCCTTTCGCGCGCTTATATTCAAGCTTTCTCCGGCATCATCGGCCCGGACCGCGATATTCCAGCGCCGGATGTTTACACCAACTCCATGATCATGGGCTGGATGGCAGACGAATATTCGCAGATCGTCGGCCAGTCTTCACCTGGGGTCATAACAGGCAAACCACTGGCGCTAGGTGGCTCCCTAGGCCGAAATGATGCGACTGCACGTGGCGGCTTCTATCTTGTGCGTCATCTGTCGGAAGATCTCGGGCTTGCCTCAACGCTTCGCGTCACGGTTCAGGGTTTCGGCAATGCCGGCCAGTTCATTGCAAAGCTCATGGCAAGCGATGGCCACAAAATCGTTGCTGTATCGGATTCATCAGGCGCGGTTTACTGCGCAAACGGTCTTGATCTCGACGCGCTTCTGGACGCCAAGGCAAACAACAAGTCGGTTGTTTCCACGGCTGGCAAGAATGGTCATGAAGCGATTACCCCGGATGAACTGGTCGCAGCCGAATGCGACGTTCTCGTTCCAAGTGCTATGGAAAACATGATCCATGTCGACAATGCAGCCTCCATTAAGGCAAAGCTGATTGTCGAATTGGCCAATGGACCAATCACGCCAGAAGCCGACGAAATCCTGGCGAAAAACGGTGTCATCGTTCTTCCAGACATTCTGGCGAATGCTGGCGGTGTGACTGTGTCCTATTTCGAATGGGTACAGAATCGTCAGGGTTATTACTGGACGCTCGAAGAAATCCATGAACGCCTGAAGACCATCATGGAGCGTGAAGGCCGCGCAATCTGGAACCACGCCAAAGAGCACAAGGTCACTGTCCGCTCCGCGGCTTATGTGCACGCCCTGCAACGACTTGCGCAGGCGATCGAAGCCCACGGCACGCAGAGCGACTTCACTGCTTAACTAGAGGCCGTGCGCCCTCTTGGGCGCATAAAGGTCGCTCTAAAGCCTTAAAAGTAGAGCAAAAAGTACCGTTTTCGCCGGATTTTCCGGCGGAAACCTCTTTGAATGAATATCTCTCGTTCCTATATACGAAGCTCATAGTTTGCGAGGAACGGCATGAATATCGGCCAGGCAGCAACCGCATCAGGCATATCGGCGAAAATGATTCGCCATTATGAGACTATCGGGCTTATCGAGGCCGCCGACAGGACCAGCTCCGGCTATCGCGTTTACACCCAGAAAGATGTCGAAACGCTACGCTTCATCCGCTCCAGCCGCGACCTTGGCTTTCAGGTTGAACAGATTAAAGCGTTGCTCACGCTCTGGCGTGATCGCAACCGTGCGTCATCCGACGTGAAAAAAGTTGCGCTGCAGCATGTTCAAGACCTCGAAGCCAAAATGAAGCAATTGCAGAACATGGCCGACACGCTGCGCCACCTCGCCCATAATTGCCATGGCGACAACCGGCCAGACTGCCCGATCATTCATGAGCTTGCGAATAATAAAGATCATTCTTCATCGCCGCGAAAGGGCGAACTGCTGCACGGCAAGATTTAAAACCCACCAATAAAAACGCCGGGAAATTCCCGGCGTTTCTTTTTAACAAGCCAATTTATTTCCCAAGTTTGTAGGCAATCACGTAATCGCCCGGCTTGGTGCCAACCGAGCCATGTCCACCCGCAACCATCAGGACAAATTGCTCATCATTGACGGTATAGGTCATCGGTGTTGACTGACCGCCCGCAGGCAAGCGTGCTTCCCAAAGCACTTTGCCATTGGTGAGATCATAAGCACGCAGATAATCATCCACGGCTGCACCAAGGAACACTACACCACCAGCCGTAATCATCGGTCCTCCAATACCGGGAACACCAACTTTAAGCGGCAGGGGAACAGGGGCCATATCCTCAATCGTACCATTGCGATGCTTATAGGCGATTTTGCCAGTACGCAGATCAACACCCGCAACAAAACCCCACGGCGGTGTCTGGCACGGAATGCCCAGCGGGCTGACGAATGGTCCCATAAAGACACCATAGGGTGCGCCGTCATTACGATTCAGACCCTGTTCGCTCCCCTTTTCATCCTGACCGCGTGGCGGAACATCCGCACGGGGAACAAGCTTTGAGGTGAAAGCCAGATAAGTCGGCATACCGAACATAACCTGACGCACAGGATCGACCGCCACGCTGCCCCAGTTGAAGACACCGAAATTGCCCGGATAGACAATCGTGCCCTTTAAGGAAGGTGGCGTATACCGGCCTTCATAGAAATGCTGGCGGAAAGCAATGCGGCATGCCAGTTGATCAAACAGTGTCACGCCCCACATGCTGCTTTCTGTAAGCGGTGCCGGGCTGAATGTCAGATCAGAAATCGGCTGCGTCGGGGATGTATGATCTTCCGGGATTGCACCGGTCGGCGCCGGAATTTCACGAACCGGAATAATCGGTTCACCCGTGCGGCGATCAAGCACATAAATGTCACCCTGCTTGGTTGGTCCAACCAGTGCCGGAACGCCATTGATTTCAAGCAGCACAGGCTGTGCGGGCACATCCATATCCCACAGATCATGATGCACCGTCTGGCGTACCCACCGGGGCTGTCCGGTATTCACATCAAGAGCGACGATAGACGACGAATATTTCTCAACATTTTCGCTTCGGTTCATGCCGAGCTGATCGGGAACCTGATTACCCAGCGGGATGAAGATCAGACCAAGGCCCTCATCAACACTGGAAACCGACCAGCTATTCGGTGAGTTGGTCGTATAGTGCTGACCTTCCGGCAGCGGCGTGGTTACATCAGGATTGCCGGAATCCCAGTTCCACAGCAAATCACCGGTACGAATGTCGAAAGCGCGGATAACGCCCGACTGCTCTTCAGTCGAATAGTTATCATTGACCGCACCGCCAACGATAATCTTATCGCCGACAACTGCCGGTGGCGAGGTCGAATAGTAATAACCAGCCGGGTTGTACTTCATGCCATGACCGAGATCGAGCGTACCACCATTGGCAAAGTCGGTGCAGATTTCGCCTGTCTGAGTGTCAAGCGCGATCAGACGTGCATCCGAGGTTGGCAAATAGACACGTTCCGAGCATTTGGCACCGGCAGTAGCAGTTGAATCCTTCCAGTAGCTCACCCCACGGCAGGTCTGGTGCTGACGGTCGGTATTAAAACCGACCTTTGGATCGAACTTCCACTTTTCCTTGCCGGTCGCCGCATCAAGCGCAATAGCCCAGTTATGCGGCGTACATAGATAAAGCGAATCGCCAATTTTCAGCGGTGTGACCTGATAGGTCGTTTCACCGACATCTTCCGGCTGCTTCACATCACCGGTCTGATATTGCCAGGCAACCTTAAGCTTGGAAACATTTTTAGGTGTGATTTGCGTCAGCGGCGAATAGCGCTGCCCGTAAGGTGTGCGGCCATATTGATGCCACTCCCCATCGGGAACATTGCCGCCCAGATCAGGTGATGAAACCACTTTTTCGGTGGGCAGGTCACCCGAAATATTCCATGGATCCTGCGTCATCGAATAACCGGCGACCACCAGAGCTGCCAGAGTGGCAATAGTCAGCGGCAAGCCGCCGCCATTGAGCGGCTTTCTTATCCATGGCGTCAAGAGCCACAGGCCGAGAAGAACGATCACGCCGCCGGTCGAACCAAGGCCCCACCAGTCGAAACCGACTTCAGAGACAGCCCAACCAAGCGCGCCAAGAATGACGAGCGCGTAAATCCAGAGCGCAATTGCACTTCTTTTGAAAAGGAAGATGCCCGTCAGCAGAAAGCCAATGGCAGCAATGACGAAAAACCAGCTGCCGCCCAGTGTGACAAGGTAGATGCCCGCGGCACCGAGTCCAAGACCAATCAATAAAAGTAAAATAGCCGTCAGAGAAACAAGCAAGACATTACCCCCTTCGAGTAGTGACCATGGCCCTGCCGTGCATTGCAGTTCAGCTGCCAAAAGCCGCAAGGATAGAGAAAATCGAGGTATTCCTGAGTTTGGTGGAAATATTGCAGCAAACGGCTTCGCAAACAACAAAACACTGCCTGCTCAAACAAATAGGCGGCGAAATGAAAAATCCAGAGGGGTTATGTAAAAGAAATAAAGACGTATCGGCAATCAGGTGGATTGCCGATACGTGGTAAAAATCAAGCCATCGGGCTTTTGAACCCACGCAGTCGCAGCGCGTTGCTCAGCACAAAAATACTGGAAAGCGCCATGGCGCCGGCCGCCAGCACCGGCGACAAAAGCGTGCCTGTGAACGGATAGAGAATACCGGCTGCAACCGGGATCAGCGCGACATTATAGGCAAATGCCCAGAACAGGTTTTCGCTGATATTGCGAATGGTGGCTTTCGAGATTGCAATCGCATTGACCACGCCACGCAGATCGCCCGACATCAGCACAACATCCGCACTTTCAATCGCAATATCTGTGCCGGTGCCAATCGCGATACCCACATCGGCAGCCGCAAGTGCGGGTGCGTCATTGATACCATCGCCCACGAAGGCAATGCGATTTCCACCAGCCGACAGACGCTTCAACGCCTCGACCTTACCATCGGGCAGCACTTCCGCAACGACTTCATCAATGCCAAGGCGCTTGGCAATCGCCTGTGCAGTGCGGCGATTATCGCCCGTGATCATCGCCACTTTCAGACCCTGCTCATGCATGGCAGCAATGGCGGCAGGCGTAGTTTCCTTCATCGGATCGGCAACCGTGATGATTGCTGCAAGCTTTCCATCGATTGCGGCATAAAGCGGTGTCTGGCCTTCATCACCCAAACGGCTGGCATCATCCGCAAAGACTGAAACATCAGCCCCAAGCTTTTGCATATAGCGATCAGCCCCAATGGCAACTTCATGGCCGGATACTTTGGCTTTCAGCCCGAAGCCAGGGACGGATTCAAAATCGGAAACATCAGCAAGTTTCAGACCCTGTTCCTTTGCAGCGCTCACAATCGCATCGGCAATTGGATGCTCGGAACGCGCTTCCACCGCAGCAACCAGCGCCAGCGCTTCATCTTTATCGATACCATCAACAACAGCGAAATGCGCCAGAGCGGGCTTGCCCTGCGTCAATGTACCCGTTTTGTCGACCGCAATCACCGATGCGTCGCGCAAGGTTTGCAGTGCATCACCACGACGGAACAGAACGCCGAACTCGGCAGCCCGGCCGGTGCCGACCATGATTGAAGTCGGCGTTGCAAGACCCATGGCGCATGGACACGCAATGATGACAACCGCGATAGCATTCACCAGCGCGTAGCCCATCATCGCCGTACCGCCGATTAAAAGCCATGCAATAAAGGTGATGAGTGCAGCACCCAGAACGGCAGGTACGAACCAGCCGGTGACCTTATCGACCTTGGCTTGAATGGGCAGCTTGTCGGCCTGCGCATCCTCAACCATCCGCACGATCTGCGAGATGACCATATCGCGCCCAACTTTGGTTGCGCGGAAGGTGAAAGCACCGGTCTTGTTGATCGTGCCTCCGACAACTTCTGCGCCTGCTTCCTTGGCAACAGGCACAGGCTCGCCGGTAATCATCGATTCATCCACGTAAGACGAGCCTTCGATCACTGCACCGTCAACCGGAACCTTCTCGCCCGGACGGACCTGAACGATATCACCTGCGCGAACATCTTCCAGCGGCACATCGATTGTTTCACCATTACGCATGACGCGTGCTGACTTTGCCTGCAAGCCAACGAGACGGCTGATTGCAGCCGAAGTGCGCCCCTTGGCGCGCGCTTCCAGATAGCGGCCAATCAGGATCAGTGTGACAATGACGGCTGCAGCCTCAAAATAGACATTGACGGTTCCTTCAGGCAGAATGTCAGGCCAGAAAGTCGCAACAACCGAAAAGCCCCACGCCGCCGTTGTACCGACCACAACCAGCGAATTCATGTCGGGGGCTGCGCGCAACAAAGCCGGAATGCCTTTTTTGAAAAACCGCATGCCCGGACCAAACAGCACAAGCGTTGTCAGCACAAACTGGAAATACCAGCTGTTCTGCATCCCGATCGTTTCCATGACAAACATGTGCAAAGCCGGAACGAGATGTGATCCCATTTCAAGAATAAAGACCGGCAGCGTCAGAACCGCTGCCAGAATGACATTCTTTTTCAGCTCAACCGCTTCCGCATCGCGCTTTTCAGATTGCGTTTCAGGCTTTGCAACGCTGCCGGCTTCCTCGAGCGAACGGGCTTCATAACCAGCCTTTTCAACTGCCCTGATCAGATCAGAAAGCGGCACCTGCCCAGCCAGTTCAACATGGGCACGCTCGGTTGCGAGATTGACGCTTGCACGCGTCACGCCGGGTACTGCATTCAATGCCTTCTCAACATTGCTCACACAGGAAGCGCAACTCATACCCTCAATAGCAAGATCAGCACTTGATGCTGGTACGTCGTAACCAGCTTTGCGGATAGCATCGATAACCGCAGGCATGTCGGGGACTGCCTTGAAGGTCACATCGGCGCGTTCAGTCGCCAGATTGACAGACACCTTTTCAACACCCGGCACTTTTGCGACAGCTTTCTCAACGGAAGATACACAGGAGGCGCAGCTCATGCCCTCAACCGGAATGGCAAAACTTGTTTTATCGGATTTGACTGGCTTGTTCATGGCAATCCTTTTCCGCCCCATTTTGGGAGCGACTTCATGAGTTGCATGACAGATAACCCTTCCCACCGTTGGAAGGTCAAGCCTCATAATAGGATGAAACAGTCAGAGCGACATTTCTCTTTCAGACCCAATCATTTCAAGAATTAAGCCGCATCGCGTCTGAATGAAATCAGTCACTTCACTGGCAGGCATGGGGCGGCCCATCAGAAAGCCCTGCACCTCACCAAAATTCTGTTCGCGCAGGCAGTCGAGCTGCTGCTTGGTTTCTACACCTTCGGCTGTCGTGACAATCCGAAAACCAGCCCCAAGCGTAGCAACAGCCTGAATGATCGCCAGATCGCGGGTATCGACTTCAATACCCGATACAAAACTCCGATCCACCTTGATTTTGTCAAACGGGAATGAGCGCAGATAGCTAAGAGATGAATAGCCCGTACCAAAATCATCCATGGCAATCCGAACACCCAAACGGCGCAGTTCAAACAGCTGTTCGGTATTATGTTTGCTGTTTTGCAGAAATACAGATTCCGTGATTTCGAGCTCAAGGCGCTCGGGGCAAAGGGACGCCGCTTGAAGTGCTCCAGTGACAGAATCGAGCAGCGTCGTTTGATTGAACTGCACCGGCGAAAGATTGACTGAAACCTTGATCCCATGCGGCCAGGAAGCTGCCTCAAGGCAGGCTTGTCTGAGCACCCAGTCGCCAATAGTTCCGATCAAGCCTGCTTCTTCAGCAATCGGAATGAAATCTGCGGGCGACACCAGACCCAAAGTGGGGTGCCACCATCGAAGCAGGACTTCAAAGCCGGATATTTGACCTGTTTTCAGATTGAAGATGGGCTGATAATGCAGTTCGAATTGTTCCGATGCCAATGCAATACGCAGATCTGTCATCATAGCATGGCGTTTTTCGACAGCCAGACGCAGGGACTGTTGATAGAAGCTGAATGTCCTCCGGCCATTGGCCTTGGCCGCATAAAGCGCCAGATCGGCATTGCGCATCAGCACATCCGTACAATCGCCATGCAGTGGCGCTTGAGCAATCCCGATACTGCAAGAGATAAACTCTGATGTCGCCCCCAATTCAAACGGGTCCTCAAATGCAGACAAAAGCCTGTCCGCAAACATGGCAATATGGGAAACAGTATCGCTGCGAAAAATCAGGGCGAACTCATCGCCACCCAGCCGCGCAAGAAACTGGTCGCTATTGGTGAGACACTTGAGACGTTCAGCAGTCTGTTGCAGCAACTGGTCGCCAATCTGATGACCTCTGCTGTCGTTGATATTTTTGAAATGATCAATATCGAGATAAAGAAGTGCAAATGCCGGGGCGCTTTCGCCCTTTTTCAACATGGCTTCAATGTGTTGAGAAAAATAGGCACGGTTCGGCAAATCCGTGAGGCTGTCATGCATTGCGATATGCGCCATGCGCTGTTCAGTTTGTCGCCGTTCAGTAATATCCTCAACTATTCCGATCAGATAACGCGGATGATCGCTACCGATTGGGGGAATGGGACGCTTGACAATCCGCATTCTGCGTGGCGTTCCGTCTATAAATCCAATATCGCGTTCTATCGTCAGCACATCGCCCCGGCGCATGGCCAGACGATCCTGCTGCGTCAGAAGCTTTGCCTCTTCGACAGGAAAAATCTCTGCATCGAGAGAACCTACAACCTGTTCAATGCGATGGCCACAAATGGCAGCGGCAGCTTTATTATAAAGAACATAGCGCCCCTCATCGTGCATATCTTTAACGAAAACACCCAAAGGCATGTTGTCAACCAGACCATCAAGCAGTGACTGCGTATGGTTAGCCTGCCGGGTGATCTGGGTAAGTTCAGTCAGATCCTGAATGATCGCAAGGATGGCATTTTTTCCATTGAACAAAACCTGCCGCCCATAAGTTACGACCTCAATTATATCGCCATTGGCTTTGATATGCTGCCACTGTCGGGGGCGCTCAAGGTCGCTCTTGTCGCGTATTGCAGCGAGCATTTGCTCATGTTCGCTCTTGGGACGGATATCGAGAACCGTCATTGCAGGTACGTCATCTGGCGAATAGCCATAGAGCGCACATGCAGTTTCGTTCATTACGACAAAGCGCAATGTTTCAGGATCATAAACCCACATCGGCGTGGGGTGTGTCGTGAACAGGACGCGAAAATCCTCATCTGAGGTTCGCACCACCGCATCACCCGCGTAAGCCTCTCCGGCTTCTCGCTTTGCCATTTGCGCCCCCTCATCAGACTGAACCTGATCCAAAACTCCTCGCCCCCACGAGATAATCGTTCCCAAGAATCAGATAAATCGTCTGCACCGGGACGACAGTTTCCCTGCATTGACTAATGCATGCTAACCCAAAGAATAATATAAAAATCTAACTATTCTTTAAATTTATTCCTGATCTTGCGTTAACGAGGCAGCTTGACCCCAACCTTGTTCCGGCCTATGCCTAAAGCACAAAATTCGTTGGGGTGCCTCAAGACGCAATATCAGGAAAAGTGCAAAGCGGTTTTCCGTCCGATATTACGATCATAAGAGGCTGAGAGACGCGATAGCGTTAACCCATTGAACCTGATCCGGGTAATACCTGCGTAGGGAACGGAGTTTGGCGCGTCGCGAACAAGGAGGAACTCATCCTCCATGGGGCAAAACCCAAAATCAAGTTCATGACGTCTCAATTTTCCGTTCGGAATGAGAGACGACATGACAGACGTAAGACAAAGCCTCTCCCGAACAATAGCTAGCAACAGCAATGGTGCATCCGTGCCCATCTGCGTAACCATTGCAGGCTCCGACAGCGGCGGCGGTGCGGGTATTCAGGCCGATATCAAAACCTTTTCGGCGTTGAACGTCTACGGTGCGAGCGTGATCACGGCGATTACCGCACAGAACACATTAGCGGTCACGGCTGTCCATGACATTCCGTCCGAAATCGTTGCTGCACAGATTGATGCTGTCTTCAGCGATATTAATGTGGCTTCGGTCAAGATCGGCATGGTGTCGGTGCCGGAAACCATTCAGGCAATCGCCAAAGGCCTTAGGCATTTCTCTGGCCCGGTGGTTCTTGATCCGGTGATGGTGGCGAAATCCGGCGACAGGCTTTTAAGCGAAGCGGCAATCTCGACATTACGCGAAAGACTGATCCCGCTTGCAAGCCTCCTGACGCCAAACCGGCCGGAAGCTGCCTGCCTGCTCGATTGTGCAATCGCCTGCAATAATGATGAGGCGGAAGCACAGGGTCGCGCCCTGCTCGGCCTTGGTGCAAAGGCCGTGCTGATGAAAGGCGGACATGCTGAGGGCGATATCTGCACTGACCTCCTCATCCGCAAAGACCTGCCGACTATTAAGTTGGAAGCGCCACGTATCGACACACAGCACACTCACGGCACCGGCTGCACCCTGTCATCGGCAATTGCAGCGGGTCTTGGCAAAGGTCGTTCGATGGAACAGGCACTGCGCGAGGCTCACACCTATCTGCAAGCGGCCATCCGCTCGGCAAACAAATTGCACGTCGGAAACGGACATGGCCCCGTGCACCACTTCCACGCGTTATGGGAGACAGAATAATGCGCGTCACCATCATCGGCGCAGGTGTTGCAGGCCTTGCCTGTGCTGCAGAATTTAACAATCAGGGACATGCTGTCACCGTGATTGCCAAAAGCACTGCAATCGGCTCCGACAGCTGCTCATGGTTTGCAGGCGGAATGCTGGCCCCATGGTGCGAAGGCGAGAGTGCGGAAGAGCCGGTTGTCAGGCTAGGACAAGAGGCGATTGGTTGGTGGGAACGGCATGTTTCGACGGTCCACCGCAAGGGCACGCTGGTGCTCTCGCATACGCGCGATGCGACTGAGCTTCGCCGCTTTGCTCGCCGCACACAAGCCTTTGAAACAATCGATTGTGAACAGATCGATGCACTGGAGCCGGACCTTGCAGGCCGTTTCCGGCAGGGGCTTTTCTTTGCTGAAGAAGGCCATCTCAACCCACGCGACACGTTGATCGAGCTTGCAGAAAACCTGCAAAAGAAAGGAGTCATCTTTCATCTCGATCAAGATGCGAAAGAGGTGAAAATCGACAGCGATATCACCGTCGATGCGCGTGGCCTTGCAGCACGCGATCAGTTGCAGGATTTGCGCGGCGTTAAGGGCGAAATGCTGATCGTTCGCTCCCGCGACATCAATCTGTCACGTCCTGTGCGCCTACTACATCCGCGCATCCCGCTTTACATCGTGCCGCGCGGCGACGGTATCCACATGATCGGCGCTACCATGATCGAAAGCGATGAGCGGGGCGGCATCAGCGTTCGCTCGACGCTGGAAATGCTCAGCGCCGCCTATGCGCTGCACCCGGCATTCGGTGAGGCGGAAATTCTGGAAACCGGCGTCGATGCCCGCCCGGCCTTCCCCGATAATATGCCGCGTGTGCGTAAACGCGGCCAAACAATCTATGTCAACGGGCTTTACCGGCACGGCTTTCTGTTGTCACCAGCGGTTGCACGCATGGCGGTTGCTGCCGCGACTGCATCGGAACAAAAGCTCGAATTTGTGGAGGAAATGGTATGACCATTGTTCTTAACGGCGAGGTCTTTGAGACCACGAGCACCAATCTTTTCGCTTTGCTTGCAGAAATCGAACTTGATGAAGCGGTGGTGGCAACCGCGCTCAACGGTGAATTCATTGCAGGCGACGAGCGCGAACAAACCCTGATCACCGAAGGCGACCGTATCGAAGTTCTCGCACCCATGCAGGGAGGTTAAGATGCTGGAATTTTATGGAAAATCATTTGAAAGCCGCCTGTTATTGGGCACAGCGCAATATCCATCACCCTCTATTCTTGCCGACAGCGTTCGCGCATCAAAGACGGAAATTGTGACAGTTTCGCTTAGGCGCGAGAGCGGAAACATGCGTGCTGGCCAGGACTTCTGGACCCTCATCAAGGATTTGGGGGTATCGGTTCTGCCCAATACTGCCGGCTGCCATACCGCACGCGAAGCGGTCACAACGGCAAAAATGGCGCGCGAAGTTTTTGGCACCAACTGGATCAAACTTGAAGTCATCGGCGATCACGACACATTACAACCCGATCCTTTCGGGCTGGTCGAAGCAGCCCGTATTCTCTGCAATGAAGGCTTTGACGTCTTTCCCTATATGAATGACGATCTGGTGGTTGCAGAAAAGCTGCTCGAAGCAGGCTGCAAGGTGTTGATGCCTTGGGGTGCGCCAATTGGCTCGGGTCGCGGCCTCAACAATCCTTATGCGCTTAAAACCATGCGCGCACATTTCCCCGACATTCCTCTGGTGGTTGATGCTGGCATTGGCGTGCCATCGCATGCTGCAACCGCCATGGAGCTTGGCTTTGATGCCGTATTAATCAACACCGCCATCGCCAAGGCGGGTGATCCGTCAGCAATCGCCCGTGCTTTTGCGCTCGCTGTTGACGCCGGTCGGATCGCCTATGAAGCGGACCCGATTGAAGCCCGCGACATGGCGGCGCCATCCACTCCTTTGCTCGGAAAGGCATTTGTGTAATGGCCCTTGATCCGTTCTATCCGATCTTTGACAGCGCAAACTGGTGCGAGCGCATGGTGCCGCTTGGCATCAAACTTGTGCAGCTGCGCATCAAGGATAAGAGCGCCACCGAATTACGCACTGAAATCCGTGCAGCCCGCGAAATCTGCGCCCGACATGAGTGTCAGCTCATCGTCAATGACTACTGGAAACTGGCGATTGAGGAAGGCTGCGATTTCATACATCTCGGTCAGGAAGACCTTGATGATGCTGATCTTGATGCGATCCGGGCGAGCGGCGTCAAGCTCGGTGTGTCCAGCCACGACGAAGCCGAACTTGATCGCGCGTTAGCTCTAAAGCCAGCCTATATCGCGCTCGGCCCTGTCTATCCGACCATTCTCAAAAAGATGAAATGGCATGAACAGGGACTGGACCGCGTCAGCCAATGGAAAGCCGCCCTTGGCGATATTCCGCTCGTTGGCATTGGCGGCATGAATGTGGAGCGAGCGCCGGACGTCTTTAAAGCAGGAGCCGACATTGTTTCGGTTGTCACTGACATCACTCTCAACCCCGATCCCGAAGGCCGCGTGCGCCAATGGATCGACATGACGCGTGCCTATGTAATTTAGTTTCAGGAGGAAACATTGAAAAAACTGATTTTTGCTGCGCTTTTCAGCGCCACGGCTTCGTTTGCCCTGATGTCGGCTCAGGCAGCATATGCAAATGATAAATTCAAACTCATACTCGACTGGTATGTAAACCCTGACCATGGCCCGATTATCGTGGCCGACAAGCTCGGTTACTTCAAGGATGCTGGTCTCGATGTGGAAATCATTGCACCTGCGGACGCATCCGTGCCACCAAAAATGGTAGCCGCGGGACAGGCCGATCTGGCAATTTCCTATCAGCAGCAGGTGCACCTCGACGTTCATGCGGATATTCCGCTGATCCGCGTTGGCACTCTGGTCGACTCCCCGCTCAACTGCCTTATGGTGCGTGACGATGGTTCGGTCAATTCAATTGCCGATCTCAAAGGCAAGAAGATCGGCTTTTCGGTTGCTGGCGTTGAGGAGGTTTTGCTCGACTCCATTCTCAAAAAACACAATGTTCCGCTTTCCGAGGTTGAGTTCATCAATGTGAATTTCTCCCTCGCACCCTCGCTGATGTCCAAGCAGGTTGACGCCGTGATGGGTGCCTACCGCAATATTGAACTCAATCAGATGGCGGTTGAAGGAGTGGCTGGCAAATGTTTCTTCGTCGAGGAGGAAGGTGTGCCGGTCTATGACGAGCTGGTCTATGTCGCCAATGCAAACAAACTCGATGCTGCGGAAAAAGAGCGAATCTCTCGTTTCCTCGCAGCGACAGAAAAGGCCGCGCAATTTATCGTCAATCATCCTGTCGAGAGCTACGACGTTTTTGCATCTTATAGTTCGGAACTCAAAGATGAGCTTAACCAGCGCGCATGGAAAGACACGGTTGCCCGGTTTTCACGCTCGCCTGCAAGCCTCGATTACGGACGCTGGAGCCGCTATGAGACCTATCTCAAGGAAAATGGTCTCGTACCTTCGATCCTGCCTGTCGAGAAATTTGCAATTGATGTGAATGCGAAAGGAGACAAGTCGTGACGACCACTCAACCGCATTATTCATCTGTCCTTTTCAGCCGCCTGCGAGCAGCAACGCTTGATGACTGGAAGTCCTATATCGATCATGAATTTGTGCATAGGCTTGGGGATGGGACGCTGCCAAAATCGGCGTTCCTGCATTATCTCAGGCAGGATTATGTGTATCTGCACCACTACGCCCGCGCCTTTGCACTTGGTGTTGTCAAAGCAGGAAGCCTTGAGGAAACGCGGCTTTGTGCCGAAATCATGCATGGGCTGACTGTCACCGAGCTGCCGCTGCATGTCGGCATCTGCGCACGCGAAGGGATTAGCGAAGATGATCTTTACAACACGCGCGAAGAACCGGAAAACCTCGCCTACACGCGTTATGTGCTCGATTGCGGGCAGGCAGGCGATTTCCTCGACCTTTTGACCGCACTTGTTCCCTGTGCGCATGGCTATGGCGAGATCGGTGTCAATCTTGCAGCCTCGGCCAAAGCCGGAACTCCCTATCAGGAGTGGATCGACGCCTATGCGGGGGCTGATTATCAGGAGATATGCCACAAGGTCGGCAAGCTTTTTGATCAAGCCGCGATGAACCGCCTCGGCCCGGATTTCGAGAGCAGTCCACGCTGGCCAAAGCTCTGTCAGATTTTTGCAACGGCGAGCAGGCTTGAAGCAAACTTCTGGAGCATGGGTCTCAAAGGAGCATGACGAGGCCCCCTTCTCGTTCTCGCACAAAGCGCATCGCCGACGGGTTTCTGTCGGCGTTTGCTGTGCTGATACTGTGGCAAGCCGTGGTCAGCATCTGGCAGATGCCGCGCTTTATCCTTCCCGGCCCGCTCGACGTCATGCAATCGCTCATCACCAATGCACAGTTGATCGCCGATAATGCAGTCGTGACCTTTGGCGAAGTGCTGGGCGGGCTGTTTCTCGGCTCTGCCATTGGCGTTCTCACAGCCATCGGGCTGATGATGTCGCCGCTTGCGCAGCGGCTGGTCATGCCCGTGATGGTATTCTCTCAAGCGATCCCGATCTTTGCACTGGCCCCGATCCTCACACTCTGGCTCGGCTATGGACCGGCATCAAAAATCGCTGTCACCATTTTGATGATCTTCTTTCCAGTCGCTTCCACTTTCCTTGATGGAATGCAGCGCACCGACCAGACACTGATCAATGCTGCCGAAAATCTCGGTGCCAAACGCCTGCAAATTCTGTTCCGCGTGCGCATTCCCGCAGCTTTCCCGTCACTCGCCTCGGGTTTAAGCTTAGCTGCCGTCTATGCCCCCATTGGTGCTGTGGTGGGTGAATGGGTGGGCGCATCAAAAGGGCTTGGCTATCTGATGCTGCTCGCCAATGGCCGCGCCAAGGTCGATCTGATGTTTGCAAGCCTGTTTGTGCTGGCCGCTTTCACCATGGTTTTACACGCAACAATCGCGCATTTTGCGCGCAAGCTCGCAGCATGGCCCAAAAAGCTGTAAGACAGCATTTTTGTCACACCCACTGTCTTACAAACAAATTTCTGAACTTACGACTTGGCAAATAGATTTGCTTATTTATTGTGCATCCATCTGAAACACTGGCAAGAGGTATGAGATGCGATCCTATCCATTTCCGTCGGTGCCCGGTGTTAATGCGGGCGCTTCCAAGATTTAAGTCCTTGGCCCGCAATAGAGGCTAAGGCCTCACTGTCCTCCACAAAGGGCACATTTCTAAAACACTTCCAAATTTGCCGCAGCTATCAACTGCTGTTTGTTTTGTCTTCGTTTTCACGCATGGCCGACGCCACCCGCATCGCACCTTTGCTGGAAATGCTTTTACAGGAACCAGAATCCGCACTTGTGTGGGCTGGTATTATTCATATGACTCGGTTTCGTATCAATTTCCGGGGGCCTGCTTTCCGCAAAGTCCTCGGCTACACCTTCAGCCATTGGCGAAGTCAGCCTCTGCGGCTGACGCTGATCATTATCAGCATGCTGCTTGCAACGGCCGCAGACGTCCTCACCCCACTCTATTCAGGAAAACTGGTCGATGCGCTTTCGATCGGTCAGGATGGCGCATGGGATGCAGCCATTCATGCGCTGATCATTCTGCTTGCACTGGGAGCACTGGCGCTTATCACGCGTCAGCTGACATTTTATGTCATCACGGACTTCACACTGAAGATCATGAGCGACATGGCAGCCAGCGCGTTTCACAAGCTGCAACGCTTTTCGACCGACTGGCACGCCAATGCCTTTGCCGGATCAACAGTGCGGAAGGTCTCGCGCGGCATGTGGGCGCTTGATCTGCTCAATGACACGTTGCTGATTGCGTTATTGCCGTCTATCCTCATGTTGCTCGGCTCGGTTGCACTTCTCGCATGGTACTGGCCGATGATGGGCCTGTTGGTTGCCATCGGCTCGGTGCTTTTCATCGTCTGCACGATTGTGATTTCGCTCGGCTTTGTTGCGCCTGCGGCAACGCTTGCCAACAGTTGGGACACTCGTATGGGCGGCGCTTTGGCCGATGCCATTTCGTGCAACGCAGTTGTCAAGGCATTCGGTGCTGAAGCGCGTGAAGATGGGCGTCTTGCACGCGTCGTCACCAAGTGGCGCTCGCGCACACGCCGCACATGGTTGATCGGAACGCTGAACGGCTTCATTCAGGGTGCAAACCTGCTCCTCATGCGCGGTGTGGTGATTGGCTTTGCGCTCTATCTCTGGAGCCAGGGACGAGCAACGGCGGGTGATATCACCTTCGTTCTGACCGCGTTCTTCATGTTGCAGGGATATCTGCGTGATGTGGGTATGCATATCCGCAATCTGCAGCGTTCGGTCAACGACATGGAAGAGCTGGTTCAGATCGAAGCCGAACCTTATGGCATTGCCGACAGGCCGGGTGCAGGCACGATTAGAATCGAAAACGGTGAGATCACGTTTGATAATGTCACCTTCCATTACGGTAATCATGATGCAGCGCTCTATCGCGACTTTTCGGTCAAGATCGAAGCGGGCGAACGGGTTGGTCTGGTTGGTCACTCGGGGTCGGGCAAGACGACCTTCGTCAAGCTTATCCAGCGTCTCTATGATGTGAGTGGCGGTGCCATCAGGATCGACGGACAGAACATTGCCGATGTCACACAGGCGTCGCTCCGATCGCAAATTGCTATCGTGCAGCAGGAACCTATCCTGTTTCACCGGACACTGGCCGAAAATATCGCCTATGCCCGCCCCGGTGCGACGCAGGCCGAAATCGAACATGCAGCCATGCTTGCCAGTGCGCATGACTTTATCATGCGTCTACCAAAGGGCTATGCAACGCTTGTCGGCGAGCGAGGTGTGAAGCTTTCGGGTGGTGAACGTCAGCGTGTGGCAATTGCGCGTGCGTTTCTGGCTGATGATCCAATCCTTATTCTGGACGAGGCAACATCGAGCCTTGATTCAGAATCGGAAGTGCTGATCCAACAGGCAATGGAACGGCTGATGATCGGTCGGACCACGCTTGTCATCGCACACCGGCTTTCGACGGTTCGGGCGCTTGACCGCCTGCTGGTGTTCGACAAGGGGGAAATCCTTGAAGAAGGCGACCATGATGCACTTATCCGCAAGCCCGGCGGCATCTATCGCCGCCTGTTTGAGCGGCAGGCACTGGAACTGACCAAAGGTCTGGAATTGCCATAAATAGAGTGGGCCGGGAAACCGGCCCACTTTTATCCAGAAGCTTTGGCTGATGATTGCCGGATAATCAGCTTGTAATCGATCTGCCGCGAAGGTGATGCTTCGCCAGTTTCAATCTGGCTGAGCAACATATCCACCGCATCATAGGTCATTTCGCGGATCGGTTGATGCACGGTAGTAATCTGCGGCGAAACCATGCGCGAAATCGCACTGTCATCGAAACCTACGATTGTCAAATTGTCAGGCACGGCGATCTTATAATCATAGGCAATCTGAAGAACCGCCGCCGCCATATCGTCATTGGAAGCAAAAATAGCCGTCGGCCTGTCTTGGAGCGATAAGAGCTTCCGCCCTGCTTTCAGCCCGCCTGCAAAGCTGAAACCACCTTCTGCCTCATAAGCAGAATTGTGCGGAATGCCTGCCTGATCCAGCATCTTGCGATAGCCCTCAACGCGCAACTGCGCCGAGCGATGCGTCGGATCGCCAATGATGATTGCAATCTTCCTGTGACCCAGATCCAGTAGATACTGCATGAGATCGCAGGCCGCCTTCTCATCATCAATCGCAATGCTGTCTGTAGGATGCACGCCAAAATCGCCCGCAACACGGGTGAAGGGCATTGCCGATGCAATCAGCTCCTGCAAAATTTCAGGATCGTCCGACATGGGCGGTGTCACAATAATCCCATCAAGACCGGACGCGTGAGCAGTCTCAATGAGCGAGCCGCGAATATCTGCGCGGTTCTCAACCGGGAATATCAAAAGCCGGTAGCGCGTGCCACGCAAACGGTCCAAGGCGCCGATCTGCAATTCGGTGACATAACTCTGGCTGGGATTTTCAAAGAATAGCCCTATGAGATGCGAGCGCCGCTCAACCAGATTGCGCGCCGCAGCATTGGGACGATAGCGTAATTCAGCACCCGCCTCCTTCACCTTTTCTCGGATCGTATCGCGGACATTCGGTTCGTCATTATAAACGCGTGAAACTGTCTTGATCGACACGCCTGCCAGACGCGCCACATCATGGATCGTCGCTCTCTTATTGGATGCGGCCATGGCCGTTAAGCACTCTCTCCCCAGTGATATGCGTAATTTACTAGCTGCTTTGCTGTTTAACGCAAAGAGTTAAATCGAACATATCCTGGAGCGGGTGAGAAAGCGCTTTTCGCGGCCATTATCGAGCGAGAACATACCGCCGCGCCCCGGCACGACATCAATGATCAGTTCAGTATGCTTCCAGGCCTCATATTGAGAACCGCTGATGTAGAACGGTGCGCCGCCGATTTCACCCAGCTTTACATCCGCATCAGACAGCAGCAGGTCGCCCTGCGGATAGCACATGGGTGATGAACCATCGCAGCAGCCGCCAGACTGGTGAAACATGATCGGGCCGTATTCAGCCTGCAATTCAGCGATCAGCTCCAAGGCGGCATCAGTTGCCGTGACCTGCTCTTGTTGCGCGACTTGCGGCATGGTTTCTCCTCCCATGGCAACAGCCGCCGCATCACTACGGCGACTTTAATTCTTTGTATATGCGCATGTCTCCCAAAACGTGTTCCCACTTTTGGGAGACATGTTTTATTATCGCAGCATTACTGCGTCAGGTCCATCACGACGCGGCCTTCGATCTGGCCCGCGCGCATTTCATCAAAGATCGAATTGATATTGTCGATCTTGTCGGTGCGGATCGTTGCCTTGACCTTGCCGTCGGCTGCGAAGTCCAGCGATTCCTGCAAATCAAGACGCGTGCCGACGATGGAACCGCGCACTGTGACGCCGTTCAGCACCATATTGAAGATCGACAGCGGAAATTCGCCAGCAGGCAGACCATTGAGCGCAATCGTACCGCCGCGTGCCGCCATACCGATCGCCTGTTCAAAAGCCTTTGGTGAAACAGCCGTGACAAGCACGCCCTGCGCGCCGCCATCGGTTTCCTTCTTGATATAGGCTGCCGGATCATTATGCGTCTTGGCATTGACCGTAACTGTCGCACCAAGCTTGCGGGCGAGATCGAGTTTCTTGTCATCAATATCGACGGCAGCCACATTGAGGCCCATGGCCTTGGCATATTGCACCGCCATATGGCCAAGACCGCCAATACCGGAAATGACAACCCAATCGCCCGGCTTGGTATCTGTGACTTTGAGGCCCTTATAAACCGTCACACCTGCGCAAAGGATCGGTGCAATTTCGTTGAACTCAACATTTTTCGGAAGATGACCGACGAAATTCGGATCGGCGACAACATAATCTGCAAAGCCACCATTTACAGAATAGCCCGTATTAAGCTGCTCTTCGCAAAGCGTTTCCCAGCCGCCAAGGCAATGCACGCAATGACCACAAGCTGTGTAGAGCCATGGAATGCCGACGCGATCGCCTTCCTTCACATGCTTTACGCCTTTACCAACCGCAGACACAAAGCCAACGCCTTCATGACCCGGAATAAAAGGCGGGTTTGGCTTTACCGGCCAGTCGCCTTCGGCAGCATGAAGATCAGTATGGCAGACACCGGACGCGTGAATTGCCACCTGAATCTGGCCATCGCCCGGAACCGGAATCGGCACTTCATCAATGGTCAGTGGCTTGCCGAATTCGCGAACCACGGCAGCTTTCATTGTCTTAGCCATTACGAAAACATCCTTCTGTTTGTCGCGCGCAGTTACCGAAAATCGTTTTGTAGTTTTCGGATGCGCTGTCATGGGTCGGATTGGCAAGCATAACGTCCTGCCGACCCGACCCTTTCCTGGGAGGAAACAGGGCGGGAAAGCGGCCTCATCCAGATCAAATCTGAAGCCGCCGTGGAAAGTGAACTAGCGGCCCGAAGCTCGAGGGCAACAGGCCGCTTTCTCTTTTTAGAAGAAGCCAAGCTTCTTCGGGCTGTAGCTGACCAGCATATTCTTTGTCTGCTGGTAATGGTCGAGCATCTTGAGGTGGTTTTCGCGACCGATACCCGACTGCTTGTAACCGCCGAATGCCGCATGGGCCGGATAGGCGTGATAGCAGTTGGTCCAGACGCGACCAGCCTGAATGGCACGACCAAAGCGATAGGCGCGTGTTCCGTCACGCGTCCAGACGCCCGCACCAAGACCGTAAAGCGTATCATTGGCAATCGCGAGCGCTTCGGCATCATCTTTAAAGGTAGTGACCGACACAACAGGACCGAAGATTTCCTCCTGGAAAATCCGCATCTTGTTGGTCCCCTTGAACACGGTAGGCTTGACGTAATAGCCACCGGCAAGATCCCCTGCCAGTTCGTTGCGTGCCCCGCCTGTGAGAACTTCTGCACCTTCCTGCTTGCCGATATCGATATAGCTCAAGATTTTTTCGAGCTGTTCGCCGGAAGCCTGCGCACCAACCATTGTCGACGGATCAAGCGGGTCACCCTGAATGATCGCTTCAACCCGTTTCAAGGCACGCTCCATGAACTTGTCATAGATCTTTTCATGGATCAGTGCGCGGCTCGGACAAGTACAAACTTCACCCTGATTGAACGCAAACATGACAAAGCCCTCGATGGCCTTGTCAAAATAGTCGTCATCGTGGTCAGCAACGTCGGAGAAAAAGATATTTGGCGATTTGCCGCCCAGTTCCAGCGTGACCGGAATAAGGTTCTGGCTGGCATATTGCATGATGAGACGACCGGTCGTCGTTTCACCGGTAAAGGCGATCTTGGCAATGCGCGGGCTTGATGCCAGCGGCTTGCCAGCTTCGAGACCAAAGCCGTTGACCACGTTCAAAACGCCTGCAGGCAGAAGATCGCCAATGACTTCCATCAGAACGAGGATGGAAGCAGGTGTCTGTTCAGCAGGCTTCAGCACCACACAGTTACCCGCCGCAAGGGCTGGTGCAAGCTTCCACACCGCCATCAGCAGCGGAAAATTCCATGGAATAATCTGACCAACCACGCCGAGCGGCTCGTGGAAATGATAGGCAACGGTATCGTGATCGATTTCAGAAATGCCGCCTTCCTGCGCACGGATTGCGCCAGCAAAATAGCGGAAATGGTCGATTGCCAGCGGCAGGTCGGCATTGGTGGTTTCGCGGATCGGCTTGCCATTGTCCCATGTTTCTGCCGCCGCAAGCTTTGGCAAGTTTGCTTCGATCCGATCTGCGATCTTGTTGAGGATTACAGCGCGTTCAGCCGGGCTGGTCTTGCCCCAGGCCTCTTTCGCAGCATGAGCCGCGTCAAGCGCTGCATCGACATCCGCTGCATCGGAACGGGCGACCTCGCAGAGCACCTGACCATTGACCGGCGATGTGTTTTCGAAATAGCGGCCCGACTTGGGTTCCACCCATTTGCCGCCGATAAAATTGCCATAACGTTTGGCAAACTCCGGCTTGGCGGAGCGATGAAATTCAACCTTGTTCATGGTATTCCTCCCGAAATTCAACGCCGCTCCTACGGCGTTTCAGACACAATGTGGCGCGGCTCTTGGGAGGAGTCATCCAGCGCTCGATAATATGCTGCATCAATGTGTCTCAATAATGAGACACATTTGAAAAACTAATTCGGGCGAGTGATTTTAAGGCGATTGAGCTTGCGATGAAGCGTGGCCCGGCTGATGCCGAGAAGTTTGGCAGCAGACG
Source organism: Ochrobactrum sp. Marseille-Q0166 (assembly GCF_014397025.1). Classification (NCBI taxonomy): domain Bacteria; kingdom Pseudomonadati; phylum Pseudomonadota; class Alphaproteobacteria; order Hyphomicrobiales; family Brucellaceae; genus Ochrobactrum; species Ochrobactrum sp. Marseille-Q0166. The sequence goes on from NZ_JACJUO010000001.1 coordinate 41,185, forward strand.
AAACATTGCCTTCAGCGCGTGCTATGGCGCGGAGAATGACGCTTCGTTCAGACTCTGCCATATCCTCACGCGGATCAGCATTCCAGCCAAGAAGATCAGCCGCAGGCAATGCTGTTGCAAGGGAATCATCGGTCAGATCAAGAGAGAGACGAGCCGCGCGGGTCGCGCCGATCACAAGATCATCCTTATCAACCGCAATCAGTGCACCGCCGGTGCGATCAGCACTTGGGGCCAGCACGATGCGCGCATCGGGAAATGCCTGCCGAAAATTTTCAGCCTCAATCCGCCGTGCGGCGTCAATGACAGCAACCGAAATCAATTGCACGAATGCTTCCGTGAGATCACTGCGGCAGGATGAAACATCAAGCGCCGCCATCAGTCTTCCCTGATGGTCATGAATGGGCGCGACGGTGCAGGAAAGCCCGATATTGCGTGTGTGAAAATGCTGGTCACGATGGATGGTCAGAGCACGCTGTTCGGCAAGGCAGGTGCCGATACCATTGGTGCCTTCGACCGCTTCGCTCCAGACGGCACCCGTCCACAATCCCCAGTCGTAGAATGTATCGTCATCGCCGGCAGCACCGCGACGCTCAACAGGCACGCCATCACTGTCTGCCAGAAGTACGCAACATCCGACGCCACCCACCGCCATATAAAGCCGGTCCATGCTGGCTTGAGCAATGCTGATGACACGTTCCATGCGCTGACGTGCCGTGCGTAACTCATGATCAGAAAGCGTTTGAACAGACCCCACTTCTGCAGGATCAAGCCCATAGAGGCGGGAAGACCGTCGCCACGAGGCAACCAGCGCCGAACGCGCTGCGCCGCCTGTATCTATCGCAGATTGAATACGCTCGGCATGAATTCTGTCCTGCGGCACGCCCATGTTTTCCTCCCAGAAAGGCTGGAAACCGCCTATTAGAGCGCATTTCGAAATGATTTCATCAGATCAGCGCTCTAACTCTTTTTACTTCAAGCATAATCTTATCGATCCTCGCTTCATCCGGTCGGATTATGCTCTGGTCGGATAATGACTTTTTATAAGACAGGTTGCAAGCGAAGCGTTACAAGACCCCGGCAGGTTCGACCAAAGTCTCAAGCGCTGCCACTTCCATTGCATTCATGCGAAGGCCAAGCTTGGTACGGCGCCAGAGAATATCTTCTGCCGTATGTGCCCATTCATACTCCATGAGATAACGCACTTCAGCCTCGTAAAGATCGGCACCCAGATGCTGTCCAAGCTCTTCCAAGGATTGTGATTTACCAAGCAACACGCGTGCGCGTGTTCCATAGAGTTTGAAAAGGCGGCGGGCATGGATGGGTGACAAGAATGGATAATCTGCTTTCAGCTTTTCCAGTTCCCGCTCGAAAGCCGTTGCCTCAAAATCACCACCCGGCAGAGACGCAGCATGTGTCCACGGCGCACCTTTCTTGCCAAGATAGTGCTCGATCTTTTCCAGCATATGCTCTGCCAGCCTGCGTGCGGTGGTCAGCTTGCCGCCGAACACATTGATGAGCGGTGCAGCGCCCTGCGGCGCATCATCCTTCAACACGTAATCGCGGGTTGCTTCCTGTGCCTTGCTTGCCCCATCATCATAAAGCGGACGCACGCCCGAATAGGTCCAGACAATATCCTCTCTGCGGACCGGTTCGCGGAAATACTCGCTCGCCGCAGCGCAGAGATATTCGGTTTCCTCGTCGCTGATCGCAACTTTCGCCGGATCGCCTTTGTAATCCTGATCTGTGGTGCCGATCAGCGTGAAATCATCTTCATAAGGAATGGCGAAGATAATGCGGCCGTCATTGTTCTGGAAGAAATAGGAACGCGGATCGGAGAACTTTTTGCGCACCACGATGTGGCTGCCCTGCACCAGACGCACATTGTGCAGCTGCCGATCACCTTCGAAACCTTCCAGCACCTTATCAGCCCAGGGACCGGCTGCATTGACCAACAGACGCGAACGAAATTCTTCGCGCGATCCTGTATCAATGTTTTCGAGCGTTACCGTCCATGCTTCATGATCACGGCGGGCGGAGACAACTTTGGTCCGCGTACGGATCATCGCACCACGATCCGCCGCATCGCGTGCCGTCAACGCTGTAAAGCGCGCATCATCCACCCAGCAATCCGAATATTCGAAAGCCTTGGTGAAAAGCGGCTTCAGCGGTGCACTCGAAGGATCTGTGCGCATATCAAGCGTGCGCGTGGCTGGCAGTTTCTTGCGGCCTCCGAGATGATCGTAAAGGAACAGGCCAAGGCGCAAAAGCCAGGCCGGACGAACACCGCCCTTGTGATAAGGCAACACAAAACGCATCGGGTGGATCAAATGCGGTGCATTGGCCCAGAGCACTTCACGCTCCATCAGCGCTTCGCGCACCAAGCGGAACTCATAATGCTCCAGATAGCGCAGGCCACCATGAATGAGTTTGGTGGCACGCGACGAGGTACCACTGGCAAGATCGTTCATCTCGGCAAGACCGACAGAAAAGCCGCGACCAACCGCGTCGCGTGCAATGCCGCAGCCATTAATGCCGCCACCGATTACGAAAATGTCGAATATTTTATGCTGCGCCATGGTGAACCCTGAAGATCGTCTCCAACCACCAAAACGAATATAATTTATTTAATACGAAAGCAAAACGAAAATGAAACGAAACTACGATTCTTTCTCTTTGGCATTCCGTTCAGGAACAGTTTCAATCAGCGCAACTTCATTTTTGTGGCATAAATCGCGCAGTTGCTGCGATGGACAGCGATCTGTGATGAAGGTGTTCACCTGAGATATATGGCCAAGACGCACAGGAGCGGTGCGTTCCAGCTTGGTCGAGTCGCTCACCAGAATAACGTGGCGCGCATTGGTGATGATTGCCTGTGCAACCTTCACTTCGCGGAAATCGAAGTCGAGCAGAGCACCATCTTCATCCATTGCGGATGCACCAATGATTGCATAATCGACCTTGAACTGCCGGATAAAATCTACGGCTGCCTCACCCACAATACCGCCATCAGATGCACGCACGACACCGCCAGCAATGATGACTTCAATCTCGGGATAGACACGCAGTGTATTGGCTACATTGATATTGTTGGTGATGACCATCAGATTGTTATGGTCGATGAGGGCGTGACTAACGGCTTCGGTCGTCGTGCCGATATTGATGAACAGCGATGCACCGTCGGGGATGATTTCAGCCGCAGCACGTCCGATCAGTTCCTTCTCATGCGCAGCAATCCGTCGGCGCGCCTCATATTCCATATTCTCGACACCAGACGGATAGAGCGCCCCGCCATGGATGCGGCGCAACAAGCGCGCCTTGCATAGGTCGTTGAGATCCTTGCGCACCGTCTGCGGCGTTACATCGAAAGCGATCGCAAGATCATCCACCAGAACCTGCCCCTGTCTGCGGGCGATATCCAGAATTGCATTGTGACGTGGGGTAAGCTGCATTGTGTTCCCGGCAATAGTATTATTCTAATAACAATTTCGTAATTTCTCTGTTTTGCAAGAGAAAGCAACCACTTGATGACAAAACAGGCAGAGGCTGCCTCTTTTGCCACCCGAAAAATCAGCCGATATTATTCGAACGCATTTCCCTTTGTCGTCCATTCATAAACTTTCGCTTACGTCTCGATCAAAGGTAAATATTCTTCATACATAAGATGGATGATAGTCACAAATCCAGATTAACAATAATAAACCGGATAAACTTAATTTAGAAAATTCAATAAAAATACAATATTCAAACTATTAAAATAAAAAATCATACTCCTCCTTGCAAATAAATAGAAAATTCAGCAAATTGAAGGGGTTTGCCATGTCTAAACTGGGTATCGTTTGCTTATCTGGCGCCATTCTTCTTCTTGGAGGAGGCGCATTCGCTCAAACTGTCAACGTCGACAATAACACAAACTCGTCAGCACAGGCCGGAGCAACAGCGATTGCTGTCGGCGGTGGAAATACTTCGCCCAATAAGATCAAGACAACAGTCCCTGCCTTCGCACCCGGGCTTGTTGCAGCAGGTGTCCATTCCTGCGCGGGCTCAACGAGCGTTGGGGTCGGTGCCACCGGTTGGGGTTTTGGCTTCGGCAGCACTTATGAAATGCGAGAGTGCAACAGGCGTGCTTATGCCGCAGCACTGCTCGGCATGGGACAGCGAGGAGCCGCACTTGATCTGATCTGCCTCAACAAAGAAGTTCGCTCTTCTTTGAACGCGACCGGCGTGTTTTGTCCATCACAGGCTGTATCGTATCGTGCCGCAGCCCCGGCACGGCCGGCACGACAAACCTTGTTTATGAGTTCGGCAGAAGAGAGCCAAGCTGTTGCCACTCCAGTCGCAGCGCCACGAACAAGAGCTGCCCAAGCAGTCACGGGGCGCAACCGCACCTATTCGGCAAAAGCATTGGGGCTGAGCGCGAGTGAACTGCGCGCAAAGGGATGCACCCTGCGCAGTTCAGGCAATGGACGAGCATGGCACTGTTCTCGTCCAATCATGTGAGTGCACAAGAAGGGAATAGCACTGGCCCGCTTATCTCGGACCAGTGCTCCCTCAAAGATAGCGACAAATCGATCAAACATCTTGCCGATACAGCCTTTCATTCATGGCGGGTTCAGTCCCTGCAATGAGCGGCGGGGTATATCGTCGATGTACCGACACCTGCAGGTGCGCACATGCATCTGCTCAAATTGGAGGAGTCAAATCATGAAAAAGATCATTTTTGCATCCATAGCACTGATTGCTGCAAGCGCCTTGCCCGCAGCCGCACAAACCATCAACTGGGGTGGCAATTATGGCGGCACGAGCGGCGCCGGCTCTGCTGTTACCGGAGGTTTCGTGTTTGGTGCAGGTTCCACTGCAGCAGGTCAGGCAGCGACAACAGGTTGGGCTACAGGAAACGGTGCTGTCGTTGGTGTCGGCGGGACCGTTGGCCCGTTCGGAGCAAGTGCCGGGATCGGCACTGGTAACTTTTCCTCGGGCGCTGCCGGTCAGTCAGCAGCTATGGCTCAATCCGGCACCGGGTTTCTCGGTGGCAGCTCGGCGGGCACAGCCTATGGCACAACGTCTGGCGGATCATCCGGCAGCATTAGCCTTCGACCCTAAATGGAGCTGGGGCTTAAATCTGCTGTACGAGAACAATCGCCCCCGAGGCACAACGGACGATACAGCCCTCTCTGATGATATCCGCGGGAGATTTATGCATTTTCTCCCGGCAAAGGTAGAATGAGAGCCTACCCTTTTGGATACCCACTCTCATTCGGTAGGGGCAGATGAAAATCTGCCCCTACACATAGGGACGGGTAACAACACTATTGATCAGTAAATCTCTGACCGTACATCTTGTGGAGCTTGCAGACCACTTCGGTTCTGTTCGCGGCACCAATCTTGCGCATAATATTATGAACATGCGCCTTGACAGTGCCCTCGCTCATTCCGAGCTCAAAAGCGATAATTTTATTCGATTTACCAACCCTCATCGCATGGACGACTTCGACTTCACGGATGGTGAGCAACTCTCCAAGCACATCATCATTCAAATGATGCGAGATCGGCCTCATCAAAGTGGAGGCTGGGATATACATACCGCCAGCCAGAGCCAGATGCATTGCTTCAACACAGACCTTTATATCAACGGAAGTTGGAATATACCCCCGCGCACCAATCTCCATGGCACGCGCCACTTGAGCCCATTCTTCACATTCCCCGAGCAAAACAATGGGAATCAAAGGGAGAGCCTTGATCATTGCCTGAATTTCCTCGGCAAAAAACGGATCGGCCAAACGTTTGGAACCAATATGCATCAGGATTACGCTTGCCGACGACAAGGATACGTCTTTATTGACTGAAGCCTGGCCGACAACCGGCAACTTAAGACCGTTCATGATGAGGCCATTATAGAGGCACTCGCGCTCCAGATTGCTTTTGCAGACAAGCAACAAATGACACCCCATCTGCAAAGACAATCTGGCTGTGTAGCCTTCAGCTTTTAAAGCCTCATCTACGCAATTGGCCTCCCCATAAATAAAATTCCCAGGTGTTTCCCATGCATAACGCTCTGCAACTTCGACCATTATTTACTTCCCCTGTTACTCATGTTTATTTTGAAGCAAACCTCTATTGAGGGCCACAAAAACACAACTTTATTGGGATTTTCACTTCGTAATCCGGCAGTTTCAGGCGTGAATATTGCTATCGCCAAATAATCGTGTCATTAATTTATGTTAGTGATTTAAAAAAAATGTGCTCACAATAACAATAACTTCGGGAACGAAAGTTTTAAATTTATAACTTTCGTTGAGCATAGGCAGAAAATGCATAGCGGGAACCAGCATATCACCGCTTTTTTGATCGACGGCTTGGTTAAATTGTTGGAATCAGCTCCAATTCTTGCCAGGCTGGACTCGCACGAAAAAGAGGCCATGCGAACTCTTGCCATTTCCGAGACCAGCTACCCCGCAGATACCATCATCATTGATCAAGGTGCATCAATCCGCAGCATCCATCTTGTTCGCTCAGGCTGGGGATGTGTCTATCGCGATCTTTCCAGCGGCGAGCGCCAGGTCATCGATTTCCCAATGCGATGCGATTTCGTTGGCTTGAGAACGGCTGACGGTTATAGCTACAACACAATCACCACTATCACGCCGATGTCAGTATATGAAATACCGCTGGCGTCGCTTGAGCAGACAATAAAACAAATGCCGCGGCTGGGACTGCTTTTCATCGAAATGCTATCGCGGCAAAGATCAATGCTTATTGAGCATTTAACCAATGTCGGCTGCCGCAGTGCATTTGTTCGAACGGCGCACTTTTTGCTTGAATTGTCCGATCGGGTTAAATCCTGTGGAATGGGCGAGCCGGACTCATTCTACTGCCCTCTCACCCAGTACCAGTTGGCGGATGCGTTGGGTCTTACGCCCATTCATCTCAATCGCATGATCCGAGAACTGCGCGAGGACGGGCTGGTGATGTTCAAAAATTACAAGGTCGAAATTCTCAATCGACGACGACTAGTCGAAATCGCTGAATATGACGGTGCATTTATGCACATGTCAGTTTTCGACAAGTCTATCTGATTATTTTTCTGGAGAAAATGGTCGGAGCGAGAGGATTCGAACCTCCGACCCCCTGATCCCAAATCAGGTGCGCTACCAGGCTGCGCTACGCTCCGTAACCATAAAACCAAGACTCTGTCGTCCCGGTGTGAGCGGCTTATAGCGCCGCTCTTTTGAACCCGCAAGGGGAACATTCTGCTTTTTTTCAGCTATTTTACAGGATCACCTGTTTAGCTGGCTTATCTATACGAAAACAGGCGCTTCCCCCGCCCCGAAAGCCACGAAATCCGGGTTGGCAAAGCCTTTCACGCTTCCGTCAGAACGCATGCCGTAGATCATAGGCTTTCCGTCGAGAGTCGTCGTCATGCCACCAGCTGCACGCAGAACAGCGTCACCAGCCGCCGTATCCCACTCCATCGTCGGGCCGAAGCGTGGGTAAAGATCGGCTTCGCCGCGTGCGATCATGCAGAATTTAAGCGACGATCCGACAGAAACGCATTCGCCGATCTGATTGTTTTTGAGAAATTGTTCGGTCTCGGGTGTGATGTGTGAGCGGCTGCACACCACCACCTTCTCAGGCGGCGCAATGCGAGCGGCAATCGACCGCCTGCTTATGATGTGATGGTCGGCAGATGTCGCCACTTCCTGCGCGCCTTGGCGCCCCCCCACATAAAGCACATTGCGCACCGGGGCATAGACAAGGCCCAGCACCGGCACTCCATCTTCAATAAGCGCGATATTTACCGTGAAATCGCCATTTCGCAGCAGAAACTCGCGCGTACCGTCAAGCGGATCGATCAGAAAAAACTTCCGCCCCAGATGAGCCGGCAGACGGCCTGCTGCGGCTTCTTCTTCCGCCACTACCGGAATGTCCGGTGCGAAAGACGCGAGGGCAGAAAGGATGATCGCTTCTGCTGCCTGATCCGCGTCGGTTACTGGCGACTGATCCTCTTTCGAATGAACAGCACAACCATCGGTGTAATGTTTGATAATGACACTACCAGCCTCAAGGGCTGCATCCTCAAGGATGGCGAGCAAAGCTTTGTCGTCTGGATCGGCTTTAGGGAAGGCTGCTGTTGTCATTTCTCAAATTGACCAGGAATCACTGCCGTAGCTGCCGATAACACCGCGCTCGGCCAGATACTTTTCCACTTCCGCAACCAGTTCGTCAATGTCGCGACCTGCGGTGTGAAGATGCAGCTCCGGCGAAAGCGGTGCTTCGTAGGGCGAGTCTATGCCAGTGAAAGCCTTGATTTCGCCGCGTAGTGCCTGCGCATAAAGCCCCTTCGGGTCACGCGCCATGCATTCTTCAATCGGTGTATCGACGAATATTTCGATGAATTCACCGTCCGGCAGACGCGACCGCACACGGTCCCGCTCGGAACGAAACGGCGAAATGAACGACACCAGCGTAATCAACCCGGCATCGGCCATGAGACCCGCCACCTCGCCAACACGGCGGATATTCTCAGCCCGATCCTCATCGGAGAAGCCAAGATCGTTGTTAAGGCCATGGCGGACATTATCGCCATCCAGCAGATAGGTGTGTTTGCCCAGCGCATGAAGCCGCTGTTCAAGCCGGTTGGCGATAGTGGATTTGCCCGAGGCGGAGAGGCCTGTGAACCAAAGCACAGCCGGTTTCTGGAACTTCTGTGCTGCACGTGCCTGCTTATCGAGATCGAAAGCCTGCAAATGCACATTTGTCGCCTGACGCAAGGCGCTGTCGATCATACCTGCGCCCACCGTTGCGTTGGTGAGGCGATCGATCAGCACGAATGCGCCCGTCACGCGGTTGTCCGAATAGGGATCGAATACAATCTGATCGGCTGTTTGAAGATGGCAGAGACCCACTTCATTGAGGTCGAGCCGTGTCGCTTCTTCCCGCGCAAACGTATTGACGTCGGTGCGGTATTTGATGTCGCTGATCGTCACCGGCGTCTGATCGGTTTCGGTGCGCAGCAGATAGGAGCGCCCCGGCTGCAAAGCTTCTTCGCCAAACCAGACGATATGAGCGCTGAAACGATCTGCCACTTCCGGGCGCGCTTCTGCACCCACCAGTATGTTGCCACGAGAGACTTCGATCTCGTCTTCAAGAACCAGCGTAACCGCCTGCCCTTCGGTGGCACGAGCCAGGTCACCATCATAGGTGACGATGCGTTTAACCTTCGATTGCTTGCCTGACTTTGCAACCACGACGGTATCGCCTTCAGCAATCGATCCAGACGCAACGGTGCCGGAAAAGCCGCGGAAATCGAGATTTGGCCGGTTCACATATTGCACCGGGAAGCGGAACGGCTTGCCAAGCGCATCCGCATCCAGACGCACGGTTTCCAGGTGTTCAAGCAGATACGGCCCTTCATACCAGCCGATACGCGATGAACGACTACTGACATTATCGCCGAAGCGTGCCGAAAGCGGGATTGCCTGTATGCTGGCAAAGCCAAGATCTTTGGCGAAACTCATATAATCAGCAACAATGCGGTCAAATGTGCTTTTCGAAAAATCAACAAGATCGATCTTGTTGACGGCAACAACAATGTGCCGGATGCCCAGAAGCGAAGCGATGAAGCTGTGACGGCGCGTCTGTGTCAATACGCCCTGCCGCGCATCGATGAGCACGACCGCAAGATCGGCCGTTGAAGCGCCCGTCGCCATATTGCGCGTATATTGCGCATGGCCCGGCGTGTCGGCCACGATGAACTTGCGGCGCGGAGTTGAAAAAAAGCGGTAGGCCACATCAATGGTGATACCCTGCTCGCGTTCGGCTTCGAGACCGTCGACCAGCAGCGCGAAGTCAAAATCGTCGTCGGTGGTGCCGAATTTGCGGCTGTCATTTTTCAGCGTCGCCAGCTGATCTTCAAAGATCAGCTTGGTGTCATAGAGGAGCCGCCCGATCAGCGTGGACTTGCCATCATCCACCGAACCGCAAGTGAGAAAGCGGAGCATCGTCTTGCGTTCCTGATCGGCGAGAAAATCGCTTACAGTTGCACTGGTGACAGAGGGCTTCAATATAGCGTTCATCAGAAATAGCCCTCACGCTTCTTCTTTTCCATGGAACCAGCCTCATCGCGATCAATGGCGCGGCCCTGACGCTCGGAGGTGCGGGCGATCAGCATTTCCTCGACAATATCGGAGAGATTGGTGGCGTTTGATTCAATGGCACCGGTCAGCGGATAGCAGCCAAGTGTGCGGAAGCGCACCAGTCGTTCTTCCACCTTTTCACCAGCGCGAAGCGTCATGCGGTCATCATCGACTTTGATCAACATGCCATCGCGCTCGACAACCGGACGGGGAGCTGCAAAATATAGTGGCACAATCGGGATATTTTCCTGCAGGATATACTGCCAGATGTCGAGTTCGGTCCAGTTGGAAAGCGGGAAGACTCGGATCGATTCACCAGCGGAAACACGGGTATTATAGAGCTTCCACATTTCCGGACGCTGGTTCTTCGGGTCCCAGCCGTGTTGCGCATTGCGGAATGAAAAAATGCGCTCCTTGGCGCGCGATTTTTCCTCATCGCGACGCGCACCGCCAAATGCGGCATCAAACTTGTATTTATCAAGCGCTTGCCGGAGGCCAACCGTCTTCATAATATGGGTATGGACGTTCGAGCCGTGCGTGAATGGGCCAACACCATCGCGCACACCATCTTCATTGATATGAACCAGCAACTCAAAGCCCTTTTCGCGGGCCTGTGCATCGCGAAATTCAATCATCTCGCGGAACTTCCAGGTTGTATCCACATGCAGGAAAGGAAATGGCGGAGGAGCCGGATAAAACGCCTTCATCGCCAGATGCAGCATCACGGATGAATCCTTGCCCACCGAATAAAGCATGACCGGATTTTCGAAGGTCGCGGCAACTTCGCGGAAAATATGAATTGCTTCTGCTTCCAGACGCTGCAGATGCGTCAGGTTTTTAGTCAGGGATGCATGATGCACGTCGATAACTCCGGGAGGCCAGCTCAACTGGTTGCGATGACGCGCATTGTCATGAAAGGCAGGGCAAAAGGAAAAGTATACTATCGCGTATTGTGAAGGCGTTAAGCCAAAACGTGCCTGATTTAAGCCCGATGGGGGAAGAAACTTGCGCCAAATCGAAAAGCCGTATTTTCGCTCAAGCCACGGAAAATACTACTAAAATTGTAGAATTAAACTCAAATTGAAGGGGTAAATTGTCCTTCGGTCCAAACCGCCGAAGGCATAGCCACCACTATAGGAGGCCAAAAGTTTGCGCCTTCGCGACGGCCTGCACCTTGTTTACGGCAACGAGCTTGGTGAGAACATTGCTGATATGAAAGTTAACAGTGCGGGTCGAGATACTGAGGATTGCCCCAATAATTTCCGCCGTCTTGCCTTCGCTTGTCCAGCGCAGAATTTCGCGTTCCCGTGCCGTCAGGTTAACTTCAGACACACAGTTGATTCTTGGAACATCAAGATGTTCGTACATAGCGAGGTGCAAAAGATTGGCCACAATCTGCATCTGGCGGCGCAGCATCGATATTTCACCTTCTGAAAGAGTGGGCTTCTCTCGCAGAAATGTAAGAATCCCAAAAACGCCTTGTGCTGCCCAGCAGGGCTGCGAAATGCCGACGCGAAGCCCGAATTCCTGTGCATCCCCCCATATTTGCGGTGTCTCGGCAAAAAGCCTTTGCGACCATATTAGCGGTTCGATACTGTTTATTCCCTTGCGCACAACGGGATCAATTTCGACATATTTTTTGGCAGCATATTGTTTTTGCCAGGCAGCGGGCGTTGTCTCAAAGCGAATCCAGCGCGAAACACTATCCAGTGATGGCACGCACATAGCGTAAGACACATACGCAAAGCCCAGCTTCGTCGCATAAGACTTGATCTGTTCGAACAGTATCTCTGCATTATCGGATGATTGAAGCGTATCGTAAAAATCTTCCCATTTCATAGCTGGAATCCTAAATATTGTTTCGATGAACCAGATATTTCGATTAGAGCGCATTTTGATCTAATTGGATCAGCGCTCTAATCATCTGATTTAAGACGCATCTTTGTCCGAAAGCCGTTTCACGCCTTTCGGGATGCACTCAAATTTTGGTCAAACAGGTACAACATTGGCCGTATGAAACGACCAGACAAACAAACAGAAATTTTTAGGATTCTATGGCGCCGGAACCCGAGTGTTTTGTTTAAAGACCACCAAACCGTGAGCCACCTGTATTATATAACATATGTTTCACGGACCATCTACACTTAATAATTATATCATACTTCTATAATAACATAAAACACATATTTATGACAGGTATTATCTAAATTTAGTAATTACAAATAAGGACCTGCAGAGCAGATCCTTATTTAATATATTATTTATATTTACTTATGCAGCAGCTTCAACCGGCTCCGGCGTCTGACCGGGAATGTAATTGAGGATCGGCCCAAGCCAGCGCTCCACCTCCTCAACGCTCATGCCCTTGCGGTGCGCGTAATCTTCGACCTGATCACGCTCAACCTTCGCAACGCCGAAGTAATAACTTTCCGGGTGGCCGATATAAAGGCCCGACACCGACGAACCCGGCCACATGGAATAGCTTTCTGTGAGTTCGACGCCGGTTTGCGCTGTTGCATCCAGCAGCTCGAACAAGGTCTTCTTTTCGGTGTGGTCAGGCTGCGCCGGATAGCCCGGCGCTGGACGAATGCCCGCATAACGTTCGTGGATCAGATCATCATTCGACAGATCTTCACCCGGCGCATAGCCCCAGAACTCGTTGCGAACGCGCTGATGCATCAGTTCGGCGAAGGCTTCAGCGAAGCGGTCAGCCAGTGCCTTCACGAGAATGGACGAGTAATCGTCATTGGCCCGCTCGAAACGTTCGGCAATTGCCACTTCCTCAATACCCGCCGTGACGACGAAGCCACCGACATAATCCTGCTTGCCGCTATCGGCTGGTGCCACGAAATCGGACATGGCGACATTCGGGCGGCCATCACGCTTCGACAATTGCTGGCGCAGCGTGAAGAAGGTTGCGAGTTCTTCCTTGCGGCTTTCATCGGTAAAGAGACGGATATCATCACCCACCGTATTGGCAGGCCAGAAACCGATTATGCCACGCGGCGCAAACCACTTCTCGTCAATGATCTTTGCGAGCATAGCCTGCGCATCCGCCCAAAGCTGACGCGCCGCCTCACCCTGCTTTTCATCTTCGAGAATCGCCGGATAGCGTCCCTTCATCTCCCATGTCTGGAAGAATGGCGTCCAGTCGATATAACGCGCAATCTCTGCGAGATCGTAGTTCTCGAATGTTCTGGTGCCAAGGAAGGTCGGCTTCGGCGGCGTGTAGTTGTCCCAGTCGAGCTTGTGGGCGTTTTCGCGTGCGCGAGCCAGCGGCAGACGCTTCTTTTCCGCCTCATTGCGCGCGTGGGCCGCCGCAACCTTGGCATATTCCTCACGAATACCCGCAACATAATCCGCCTTGTTTTCAGGTGAAAGCAGATTGGAAACAACGCCCACCGCACGGCTGGCATCAATCACATAGACCGCCTGCCCTTGCTCGTAACGCGGATGGATTTTTACCGCAGTATGCACCCGGCTGGTTGTCGCCCCGCCGATAAGCAGCGGCACGTTGAAGCCTTCGCGCTCCATTTCAGCCGCCACATGAACCATCTCATCGAGCGACGGGGTGATGAGGCCGGAGAGGCCGATAACATCGACATTTTCAGCGCGAGCCGTATCGAGAATTTTCTGCGTCGGCACCATCACGCCAAGATCGATGATCTCGTAATTGTTGCAGGCGAGAACCACACCGACAATGTTCTTGCCAATGTCGTGCACGTCGCCCTTCACAGTTGCCATCAGCACCTTACCGGCGCTCTGGCGACCTTCGCCACCGTTCTGACGCTTTTCTTCTTCCATATAAGGCAGAAGAACAGCCACAGCCTGCTTCATCACACGCGCAGATTTGACCACCTGCGGCAGGAACATCTTGCCCGAGCCAAACAGATCGCCAACCACATTCATCCCAGCCATCAGCGGGCCTTCGATGACGTGCAACGGACGCGCAGCCGCTTGACGGGCTTCTTCCGTATCGGCTTCGATATATTCGGTAATGCCGTTGACCAGCGCATGTTCAAGACGTTTCTCAACCGGCCATTCGCGCCAGCTCAAATCCTGAGCCTTGGCCTCCTTGGTGCCACTGTCACGAAAACGCTCGGCGATTTCAAGCAACCGCTCGGTCGCATCATCGCGACGGTTCAGCACCACATCTTCGCAGGCTTCGCGCAGTTCTGGGTCAATCGTGTCATAAACCGCGAGCTGCCCGGCATTGACGATGCCCATATCCATGCCGACCTGAATGGCATGATAGAGGAACACGGCGTGCATTGCTTCGCGCACCGGCTCATTGCCGCGGAACGAGAAAGACAGGTTTGATACCCCGCCCGAAATATGAACGTGCGGCAGTGTTTCGGTGATCTTGCGCGTGGCTTCGATGAAATCGACGCCGTAATTATTATGCTCGTCAATGCCGGTTGCGACCGCAAAAACGTTCGGATCGAAGATGATGTCTTCCGGCGGGAAGCCAACCTGCTCGGTCAGGATCTTGTAAGCGCGGGTACAGATTTCGACCTTGCGCTCTTCCGTGTCGGCCTGTCCGGTTTCGTCAAATGCCATGATGACAACCGCCGCACCGTAAGCGCGCACCAGACGCGCATGATGCAGGAAGGCTTCTTCGCCTTCCTTCAGAGAGATCGAGTTGACAATCGGCTTGCCCTGCACACATTTCAGGCCAGCTTCGATCACGTCCCACTTGGAGCTGTCGATCATTACCGGAACGCGCGCGATATCCGGCTCTGCCGCGATCAGGTTGAGATATTCAACCATGATCTTCTGGCTGTCGATCAGACCTTCATCCATGTTGATGTCGATGATCTGCGCGCCGTTTTCCACCTGATCACGCGCCACATCAAGCGCTGTCGAATAATCGCCGGCCTTGATCAGCTTACGGAAACGGGCAGAGCCTGTAACGTTGGTACGCTCGCCGACATTGACGAAAGGAATATCCTTGGTCAGCGTGAAAGGCTCAAGGCCCGACAGACGCATCAGCGGCGGCACCTTTACCGGCTTGCGCGGTGGATGCTTGGCAACAGCAGCGGCTATTGCACGGATATGTTCCGGCGTCGAACCACAGCAGCCACCCACCACATTGACGAGGCCTTCACGGGCGAAGTCCTCGATTTGCGCGGCCATGGCTTCCGGGCTTTCGTCATACTGGCCGAACTCGTTTGGCAGGCCAGCATTCGGATAGGCGCAGACAAATGTATCGGCAATGCCAGCGATTTCCGCGAGATGTTCGCGCATTGCATTGGCACCGAGCGCGCAATTAAGCCCGATGGTGAAAGGCTTGGCATGGCGCAGCGAATACCAGAACGCCGTGGGCGTCTGACCGGAAAGCGTACGGCCCGAAAGGTCGGTGATCGTGCCGGAAATCATCACCGGCAGATGCACGCCCTTCTCAATGAACACTTCTTCGGCCGCAAAGACAGCGGCCTTGGCGTTCAGCGTATCGAAGATCGTTTCAATGAGAATAATGTCGGATCCACCATCGATCAGCCCACGGATCTGGTCGGCATAGGCAACGCGCAGATCATCGAAGGTGACGGCACGATAACCGGGATTGTTGACATCCGGCGACAGCGAAGCGGTACGGTTTGTTGGTCCGAGTGCACCTGCAACAAAGCGACGGCGACCATCTTTCTGCTGCGCACGGATTGCCGCGCGGCGGGCCAGGCGCGCGCCATCACGGTTCAGCTCATAGACCGCATCTTCCATGCCGTAATCGGCCTGCGCGATGGTGGTCGAAGAGAATGTGTTGGTTTCGAGAATATCAGCGCCAGCGATTGCATAGGCATAGTGAATTTCTTCAATCGCCTTTGGCTGAGTGAGCGTCAGCAAGTCGTTGTTGCCCTGAAGCTGGCAATCGCACGCACCGAAACGCTCGCCGCGAAAATGCTCTTCGTGAAAGCCCAAGCCCTGAATCTGCGTACCCATGGCCCCGTCGAGAATCAGAATGCGCTCACTTGCGGCTTTGGTGAGTGCTGCGAGCACTTCCGAACCGTCTGGCTTGGCTGCCGTTGAACCAAAAAGATTATCGAGGGAAGACGTCATAGGGGATTACCGCCTGTATTATAGAGCATTTCCAGCTTATTTTAGGTCGTTAGAAATGCTCTATCTATTTGTTCAACGCACATCTTGTTCCGAAAACCGTTTTACACTTTTCGGGATGCACTCCAATACGCTTCATCGCTGCAGCACCGCCCGAAATCCGCAAAAGATTTTCTAAAAACGCGATGCGCAGATTGCTTTATTGAGCGTACGGCGATCGCTCTCCGCGAACGCGTAGCGCACAAGAGCCGTTTAATGACATAAACATATCTTTATGTCAATTCTGATGAAGCATTGCCGATTGTTGCTCACGCCTTCACCGAACTGTTGCCAGCTTGAAGAAAAAGTGAGTTTTGTGAGCCACCTACCCGCCACAATGCAGGATCAAAATCACTTCAGGGACGTTGATAAGAAAGCCACTATATTAGGGAGACCCCGATGAAGAGATTTGCATCTTCCTTTTTCGCAGCGTGTCTATCGCTAGGCATAGGCGTGCCTGCCTTCACCGCAGGCGCAAATGCTGCCCAACCAACAACACTTATCGCCCCAGCTGTCAGCCCAGGTGCACAGGCTCCGGTCGAGAATGTTCAATATTACGATTATCGTGGAGAGCGCCGTGGATGGCGTGACCATCACCCGCATTATCGGGATGGATACAGGCCGCATTACCGGAATTGGGGACCTCCACCGCCACGCTACCGTCATCACCCACCGCGCTATCGCCCGGCACCAGTCTATCGCGGCGGCGGCAATGCGCATGTGCGCTGGTGCTATAATCGCTATCGGTCATATCGGGCTTATGACAATACATTCCAGCCCAATTATGGCCCGCGCCGCCAGTGCTATTCACCTTATATTTAAACAAAAAAGCCCCGGTAATCCGGGGCTTTTGCATAAGTATATGCCACGAAAATCAGGTTACGAAAGCACCGATCGAAGCTGCGACCAGACCGATGGCTACAGCGATCATCACACCATAGACGCGAGGCTTGTCGAAAAGCACGGCAAAAGCAGAAAACCAGCCAACCACCGCCGCACCCAGTGCGAAAAGAAAACCGGGTTTGTCACCATGGTAAAGATTGGCCGCCATCAGTGCACCGACGATCAGCGCACCAAAAACGATCATCAGCCCTGTGGCATAGCGTTCGTAATCGTCCATCTAAATTTCCTCGTTCCGATCACATCAAACACGCACCGGAAGATATCTTTCAATCATTTGGCCATTTGAAGACATGACTGTTGGTCGCGCTCATGGCGGTTGTTTCCACACAATCACTATTTGCTGCGTTCTTCAACCATTTCGCAACACCATCCGCAGCAATTGTTGCGAATTATGCTATATTACTCCTCATGGATTCGACCGGTATCAACATATTCGACACGCCTATCGGCCAGTGTGGCATCGCCTGGCAAGGCGGCAAAATTATCGGCGTCGAGATTGGCGATGCTGATGAGAAAGAAACGCGTTATCGGCTTCAGTCACGCTTTTCGGACACAGGAGCATCGACCCCACCCACCTATGTCAGTGAAGCGATAGACAAGGTTTGCCTACTGCTTGAGGGCGGAAGTCCTGATTTCTTGCAAACGCCGCTGGCGCTTGATGAGGTGCCGGAACTCCACCGAAAAGTCTATGAAATCCTTCTCGAGCTGAAGGCGGGTGAGACCATCACCTATGGCGCAATCGCACGCAGGCTTGGAGATGTCACTCTTTCGCAGGCAGTGGGCTATGCGCTTGGCAAAAATCCATTTCCGATCATTGTCCCCTGCCATCGGGTTTTAGGCTCGAATGGCAAGGTAGGCGGTTTTTCGGCTGCGGGAGGCACAGCAACCAAGCTGCGTTTGCTCAACATCGAACGTGCCAGAACATCATCTGAGCCGGATTTATTCGGTGGCCTGCCATTGCAGGCCGCTCCATTGGACTGAATAATCAGCCTTTGTTGGTTACGACATCGGCAGAAAAACGCAGTTCACGCATCGGGCGAACATATTGGGTAGCCGCATCGTATGTCGGATGGTTTTTATAAGCGAAAAGCGCTTCTTCATCCTTGAACTCGGCATAGACAACGAGATCAATCGCGTTGCCCATCGGATCGACCTTGGAATTCGGCAGAACCTCAAACACATCGGAATAAGGAATGGTACCCAGCTGCTCTAGGCCCTTGCGGACGACATCAATATCCTGATCTGGCTTGACGCTGAAGAAAACAATGTGGCGGATCACGTCTCGTCTCCAAAAATCGATGCGGCGTATCTACCCCATCTAGTCGACAAGCAAAACCACAAAACGCTTATGCCTGCGATTTAACGCGCCGCCAGGCGAATCCACCCTCCTGCGGCACCGAACCGCGACCGGGCTGATAATAGCCGGGCGTATCGACAAGTCGCTGCTCACCAAGGCGGCTTTGCGCCACCTTGTTGGTAACCTGAAGGCTGTCAAAACCGGTGCGCAGCATAAGTGCTGCCTGATCGATCAACACGTCGCCCGTTGCACGCAATTCACCCGCAAAACCTGCGCGACGCAGTATTTCTGCCTTTGAATAGGAACGCCCATCGTTGAAGGCTGGAAATTGCAGGGCAATCACCGGCAAGCCTGCGAGATGATCAAGCAATGGCTCAATCTTCTCACCCGAGGCCACAGACACACCGATGCGACGATTGGAAGAACGACGCAGTTCTGCATCAATCCCAAGCCAGACGGCGAGAGGAATGATAATTGCCGGCGCATCGCCTGCACTTTCCAGATCATCGGCAAAAATATATTCATCTTCTCGAAAGCCTTGCTCAGACCAGAGCTTCGTTTCAGGTGTTGTCTCACTCATTTCTGGTCCAAAGCTCCTAGATTACTTTCTTTCACGCGCATCTTACCCGAAAGCCGCTACACAGTTTTCGGGATGCGCTTTAGGCTATCAGCAAGGCCGGACAAATGGATGCCGCATTCGGTCTTTTCCGATCCTGCCCAACGTCCGGCACGCTGATCCTCATCATCGCTGACCGGACGCGTGCAGGGCATACAGCCGATTGACCGGTATCCCTGCTCTGTCAGTGGATGCACAGGAAGATCATGTGTTTTCGCATAGGAGCGCAAATCGTCCGCACTCATATGGGCAAGCGGGTTGATGCGAATACGCGGGCCAACTGATTCAAAAACCGGCAAAGCATTGCGGGTCGAGGCCTGAAACTGCTTCCGGCCCGTCATCCATGCACGATAGGGGGCGACCGCGCGCGCCATCGGTTCCACCTTGCGAATGAAGCAACAGCGGTCCTTATCGGTCATAGACAAAGCGCCGAACGGATCATCGGCTTTCACGTTTTCCTCAAGCGGCAGAATATCCTGCACATCGAGAAGACCCAGTCGATCCACGAGATCATGCCGATAGTCGAGCGTTGCGCGGAAATGCTTGCCGGTATCGAGAAACAGAACCGGCGTTGCCGGATCGATCTCAGAAATCATGTGCAGCAGCACAGCCGATTCAGCGCCAAACGATGAAACGACAGCGATGCGCCCATCAAAGAGTTCGCGCGTGCTCAGCGCAATCACCTCCTGCGGGGTGGAAGCGCCATGACTTCCCTCGAGCAGACGCGCTTGCGCCTCAACCCTCTGGTCTTCACTTAGATCGGAAGTGAGATCAGCTTCAGGCCGCACGGCTCACTTCTCCATAAAGCGCGCGTTTGAACGGCTCCATGCCGACCCTTCGATAGGCAGCAAGGAAAGTCTCTTCGTTGTTTTCGCGCAGACCGAGATAGGTATCGACAACGGTTTCAATGGCATCGACTACTTCTTCGGATGAAAATCCGCGTCCGGTAATGTCGCCAATCGACGTATGCTCATCGCCGGAGCCGCCAAGCGTGATCTGATAGAGTTCCTCACCCTTCTTCTCAACGCCAAGAATACCGATATGGCCGACATGATGATGGCCGCAGGCATTGATGCAACCGGAAATCTTGATCTTGAGATCACCAATTTCAAGCTGGCGCTGCTGGTCGCCAAAGCGTTCTGAAATGCGTTGCGCAACCGGGATCGACCGCGCATTGGCAAGCGCGCAATAATCGAGGCCCGGGCACGCAATGATATCGGTAATCAGACCGGCATTTGCCGTCACCAGACCATCCGATTGCAACAGATCATAAACCGCCGGAAGATCGGCCTTGGCCACATGCGGCAGAACCAGATTCTGCTCATGGCTGACGCGGATTTCATCGAAAGAATAAGTCTCGGCGATATCTGCCACCAGTTCCATCTGCTCCGCGCTAGCGTCGCCCGGAATCCCGCCGATGGGTTTTAGCGAAATCGTGACAACGGCATAATCCGGGTTCTTGTGTGGCGTAACATTGCGCTTGGTCCATGCCGCAAAATCAGCGTCGGATTTTTGCGTTACAGCCAAAATTTCCCAGCCTTCGGGACGCTGCGGCAGATCCGGCATCCGGAAATAGCTTTCGATAGCATCGATATCGCGCTGCGGCAGTTTCAGATCACCGTAACGGATCTGTTCCCACTCGGCATCAATTTCTTTCACCAGCGCGTCCACACCGGTTTCATGCACGAGGATCTTGATGCGCGCCTTATATTTGTTATCGCGACGTCCATAGAGATTATAGACGCGGACGATAGCTGTCACATAGGTCAGCATATCTTCGACAGGCAGAAAATCGCGGATTTTCTTGGCAACCATCGGCGTGCGCCCCTGCCCGCCGCCAATATAGACGGCAAGGCCGAGTTCACCCGCTTCATTCTTCTTAAGCTGCAAACCGATGTCATGCACCTGAATGGCCGCACGATCATGCTCGGAGCCGACAATCGCAATCTTGAACTTGCGCGGCAGATAGGAAAATTCCGGATGCAGCGACGACCACTGACGCAGAATTTCTGCAAAGGGGCGAGGATCGGCAACTTCGTCGGCGGCAGCACCCGCAAAATGATCAGCGGTCACATTACGAATGCAATTGCCGGAAGTCTGGATTGCGTGCATTTCGACTTCGGCGAGCTCTTCGAGAATTTGCGGCACATCTTTCAGCGCTGGCCAGTTGTATTGAATGTTCTGACGCGTCGTGAAATGGGCAAAACCCCGATCATAATCACGCGCAATGGAGCCAAGCTTGCGCAACTGGCGGCTCGACAATGTGCCGTAGGGGATCGCAACACGCAGCATATAGGCATGTAATTGCAGATAGAGACCGTTCATCAACCGCAGCGGCTTGAACTGGTCTTCCGTCAATTCGCCAGCAAGGCGACGCCCAACCTGATCCTTGAACTGTGCAACGCGGGCCGCAACAAAATCGCGGTCAAATTCATCATAACGATACATATTTACTTCCGATATTCAGATCAGGAGGCCTGCTTCAAAATTGATTGACCAAGCGTAATGATGGTCGGTCCGGACAATCGAATGCGTTCGCGCAACCGAATGGGATATAGCCCTTCGTCACGCTCTTCGACATCGATGACATTCACGTCGACAACCAGATTGGCTTTCGCAGCAACCTTGCCCGCTTCCTCAAGCGCGACTACCGCTTCCGCGTGGCGGGCAACAAGCGCACCATCAATGGTTTCCTGCCATGATCCGTCAGCGCCAAGCCACACAGCCTGTCCATCGATGAGCCGGTTTGCGGTAAGAACTTTTACAGCCATTTTCCCAATCCCTGATTAAGCAGCAACGGACACAGGCTTTCGAGCCAGTGCTTCAGCTTTATCGATAGCAGCGCCTGCAACAGCATCGCCGATGATAACCATCACCGGACCCAAGAGCTCTTTGCGCTCTTCCAGAGACGGCAGATCTTTCAATGTTCCATGGAACAGCCGCTTATCCTTGCGGCTCGCATTCTCAACAACCGCGACAGCCGTATCTTCATGCAGACCGGCAGAGATCAGACGGCTTGCGACCGAGGCCGCAACCGTTGCTCCCATATAAACGGCAATTGTTGCCCCGGAGACGGCAAGCTTGGCCCAGCCCGGCAGCACATCGCCTGCCATGTCGTGGCCCGTCGTAAACACCAGCGAGGAAGCAACACCACGCAAAGTCAGCGGCAGTTCCATATCGGCGGCGGCTGCGAAAGCAGACGTTATGCCCGGCACGATCTCAAAGCCGATGCCGGCTGAACGCAAGGCCGCCATTTCTTCGCCCGCACGGCCAAACACCAGCGGATCGCCTGCTTTGAGACGCACTACACGCTTGCCTTCGCGACCGAGCTTCACCAGCAGATCATTGATCTCGCTCTGGCTCTTGGAATGGCAACCCTTGCGCTTGCCAACCGAAAGACGCTCGGCATCACGACGACCCATGGCAATCACGCCTTCCGGCACGAGCGCGTCATGCACGATAACGTCGGCTTCCATCAGAACGCGATGCGCGCGCAGGGTCAGAAGGTCTTCTGCACCCGGACCAGCACCAACCAACCAGACATAACCCGCAGCATGTTCTCTTTGCTCGATTAATTCATTTGCAGCTTTGTATGCTGCTTCGCGATTTCCATTTTCAACAGCACGCGCTACGGATCCGGAGAAAAACCCACGCCAGAAGCTGCGGCGTGCCAAGCCTTTTGGCAAAAGCTTTTCGACCATCGGACGCCAGCTTTCGGCATAATGTGCAAGCTCACCAAGGCGGGGCGAGAAGGCCGCATCAATGCGCGCCCGCACCATCTGCGCCAGAACCGGGGCCGAACCTTCGGTGCCAATGGCAATTGCAATTGGTGCGCGGTTGACGATGGCAGGGGTCAGGAAATCGCAGAGTGCAGGACGGTCGACAACATTGACCGGAATTTTCTGCGCTTTGGCCGATGCTGCGATCACACGATCCTGATCTTCATCACCCGTGGCAACAAAAACCAGCTTCGCGCCTTCGAGAAGATCGGCGCTGAAAGATTGCGAAATATGTTGGGCGCTATGGCTTTCGATGAAGCTCGCCAAGGCTGGTTCGAGTTCTCGCGCAATGATGCGCAAACGAGCGGAGGTCTGGGCCACGAGCCGTGCTTTGTTGAGTGCTTCCTCGCCACCGCCGACAATAACCACCACCTCTTCCGAAACACGGAAGAAGGCGGGAAAATCAGCCAGAAGTCGTTGAGACGAAAGAGCCACAGCAGTATCCTTTTGAAGACTGCTGGCATTATCCCCGGACTGGCGAAATTTTATAAGAAACGGGCTTGCGTGCGCAAATCACGCGGAGCATCACTTTTTCTCAAAAAACAGATTTTGAGGATTTTAATTCCTAAAATCTGCAAATTATATCCCATAATTTTTGTAGGATTATTATTTGAGCGCCGTGCGTCCTATTGGACGCACAAAGGACGCTCAAACACTAAAAATGCGCATCGAGCTTTCCAAAAATCGATTCCGATTTTTGGGCCGATGCGTGGCTAGCGGTAATTTCCAGAAGTGAAAAATGCTGGCACATGCTTTGGCCAGCGACGTGGCAACACAGCCACGAGGTCAAAACGCAGAGACAGTTTCGCGTAATCCTTTTGCCGTTGCAGCCACATATCGGCAGCTGCCTCAATCCGGCGCATGGCCTGCGGCGTGACAGCAAGCTGCGCTGCTTCAACGCTTGTCCTTGCTTTGACTTCAACAATAAGAACAAGATTTCCGCGCCGCGCGATCAGATCAATTTCACCAAGCCGCGTGCGATACCGGCGTGCCACGATGCGAAAGCCTTTGAGCATGAGCGCAAAAGCGGCAAGACGCTCGGCACTGTGTCCGCGAAAGAAAGCCATACGCTTTTTCTCGCGAAACTCGCTGCTCATCAGCCCTGCGCCTTCAACTGCATCAAGCGCTGATATAGCACTGATTTCTGCCCGCCAGTCATCTTGGCGGCCTCGCCTGCAGCTTTTGATGGCGGCAATTCCTGCGATAATGACAGCAACAGCTTGTCGATATCCTCTTCGCTCTGCGGACCGGCTTCCCCTGTTGGCGGACCAACCAGCAACACGACTTCACCGCGAATACGATCTTCGCCATCAAATTGCTGTTTCAACTCACCGAGCGTCGCCGTTACGATGGTTTCATAGGCTTTGGTCAGCTCACGGCAAAGGGCTGCTTCACGCCCATCGCCAAAAACCTCAGCCATATCGGCCAGCGTTGTCGCCGTGCGGTTGGGCGATTCATAGAATACAAGCGTTGCTTCGATATTCTTGAGGCTTTCGAGCTTTGCAGTCTTCTGACCATGCTTGACCGGCAGAAAGCCGCAAAACATGAAAGCATCAGTCGGAAGTCCGGAAGCAGCGAGCGCCGCAAGAAGCGCAGACGCCCCGGGCACTGGCACCACACGAATGCCTGCCTCACGGGCCTCGCCAACAAGACGAAAGCCCGGATCGGACACAAGCGGTGTGCCCGCATCAGACACCAACGCCACGCTCTTTCCGCTTTCAAGGGCGGTGATCAGCTTTGCGCCTGCCTCGGCAGCATTATGCTCATGATAGCTGATCGGACGGCGCGAAATGCCATAACGATCCAGCAAAACGCGCGTCACACGCGTATCTTCACAGGCCACAATGTCGGCACTCGCAAGCACTTCCAGCCCGCGCAGTGTCATGTCGCCGAGATTGCCAATCGGGGTCGAGACGATATAGAGCGCAGGTTCGATCGGACGTGCACGCTGGGCGGTGCCACCGACAACAAATTCGCGTTTCTGTTCGTCCAAAAATTCACTCATTACCTGTCCTTATTGCCGCATGTCGTTATCGGGAAACCGGTTCCCACTTTCCCGCGACATGCGCTAAGCCGCCAGATCAGCCACCAGCGCATCAAGCACCAGCGCGCCATCTGGCGTTGCACGGATGAAGCTTCCATCCATTTTTTCGATCATGCCCGATGCGACCAGCCTTTCAAGGCGCTTGCGATCGATATCGTGGCCCGTCAAACGCTGATAACGCGCAAGATCAATGCCTTCGCGCAACCGCAATCCCATCATCAGAAACTCGTCGCCCTGCGGTTCACCGTCGAGATGCTCTTCCTCGACAATACCGTGGCCATGGGTTGCCACTTTTTCCAGCCATGTTTCAGGATGCTTCTCGGTCATAGTGACCGTGCGCAGGCCGTTTTCGACAAAACGTCCATGTGCGCCGGGACCAATCCCGACATATTGTCCATAGCGCCAGTAAACCAGATTGTGTTGCGATTCTCGCCCCGGCACGGCATGGTTTGAAATCTCATAGGCCGGAAGACCATGCTCCGCTGTGATCTTTTGCGTCTCTTCATAAAGAGCGGCAGCGTGATCCGGGTCCGGTGTGGTGAGCTTGCCCGCCTTCCAGAGATTATAGAATTGCGTGCCTTCTTCAATCGTCAGCTGGTACAGGGAGAGATGATCGGCGGCAAGACCGATGGCTTCTTTCAGCTCTTCGCGCCAGGCTTCAATGGTCTGATTGGGACGCGCGTAGATGAGATCGAACGACAGACGCGGGAAAATTTCACGCGCAAGCCGGATTGCCGCCTTGGCTTCTTCAACCGAATGCATACGACCCAGACGGCGCAGATCAGGATCGTTCAGCGCCTGGATGCCAAGCGAGACGCGATTGACGCCCGCTGCACGATAACCACGGAAACGATCAGCCTCCACGCTTGTCGGATTGGCTTCCAGTGTCACTTCAATATCGGGCGCGACAGTCCAGCGCGACGCAATACCATCAAGCAGACTGCCAACCGTCGAGGGCTGCATCAGCGACGGCGTACCGCCGCCCAAAAAGATGCTGGTGACGGTGCGCGGGCCTGTGCGGGCGCGCAATGTGTCCATCTCGCGGTTGAAAGCTTCCGCAAAGCGCGGCTGATCAACCGGCTGATGACGCACGTGGCTGTTGAAGTCGCAATAAGGACATTTTGCCAGACAGAACGGCCAGTGCAGATAAACGCCAAACGCCGTTTCTCCATCTGCACGCGCAATCGGCAGAATATTCGCTGAAGCGTCAGGTGGAGAAAAATGATGGTTCATCCGAGCGTATCCGAAACAACACCAAGCGCCTTTTCAGCAAAGAGCTTGAAGGCACGCGCACGATGCGAAAGCGCAGACGCATCGCCCGGCGTCCAGCCGTGCTTCTCGTCAGCAGTCATTTCACCAAAAGTCTTTTCATAGCCATCCGGCTTGAAGACCGGATCATAACCGAAGCCGATATCGCCACGCGGAGGCCAGATCAGCGTGCCTTCCACTTCGCCGCGATAATATTGTGCTTCGCCATCGGGCCATGCAAGGCAGATTACGGATACAAAGCGCGCCTTGCGCTCGGCAGGCGTGAGAGCACCCTTTTCCTGCAGAAGATCTTCGACCTTGCGCATCGCCATATTGAAATCGCGCGTGCCGTCTTTGGTCTCTGCCCAGTCAGCCGTGTAAACGCCCGGATCGCCATCCAGCGCATCAACCATCAGGCCGGAATCATCAGACAGAGACGGCAAACCAGTGCCCTTTGCCGCAGCGAGCGCTTTGATATAGGCGTTCTGCTCAAATGTCGTGCCGGTTTCTTCCGGCTCCGGCAGGCCGAGAGCTGCAACAGAACTGACCTCAAAGCCAAACGGGGCGAGCAGCCCGTCGAATTCGCGCAATTTGCCAGCATTGTGCGATGCGACGATCAGTTTGCCTTTTTCGAGGTTTCTCATTTCAGTTCTACCTTTTTACGCATGATCTTATCCGAAGTTGGCTTCCCACTTTTCGGGATCATGCTTTAGCTCCAAAGTTTCGGCTCGGCGAATTCCAGCGAATTGCCGGAGGGATCGCGAAAATAAATCGAACGCGCGCCATTGGGCCATTCGAAATCAGCCTCGATAGCAATATCGTGCTTTTCGAGATGGTTGCGCCAGTCATCGATCTCATGACGCGTGGCCGCAAAACACACGTGCCCCGGACCAGACGTTCCATGTGATGGAACCGGCAACGATCCGGATGCCACTGGTTTCAGCGTTTCTTCCGCTTTAAACAACAGCAAGATTCCGTCGCCACAGTGGAAGAATGCATTTCGTTCACTCACCTTGCCCACCGGCTCAAGCCCGATAATGTCGCGATAAAATTCAATCGCTTCGGCAACATCACGGACATAGAGCGCGGTTTCAAGAATGCGGGATGCTTGCACAGCTTCGGCCCTCTCGTGAATAAAAGAAGGCCCTAACTATCAGGCAAGAGCTGCTTTCTGCAACTCGACGAGCTGATTAATACCGTTGCGAGCAAGTTTCATGAGGGCTGCAAACTCTTCTTCAGAGAATGGTGTTCCTTCAGCCGTGCCCTGAATTTCTACAATGCCGCCCTTGCCGGTCATCACGAAATTGCTGTCGGTTTCAGCAGCCGAATCTTCAGCATAATCGAGATCAAGCACAGGCTGGCCTTCATAGATACCGCAGGAAATGGCCGCGATATGGTCTTTGAGCACTTTTTCAATGCGGATCATCTGGCGTGCTTCCATCCAACGC
Organism: Ochrobactrum sp. Marseille-Q0166; assembly: GCF_014397025.1. NCBI lineage: Bacteria > Pseudomonadati > Pseudomonadota > Alphaproteobacteria > Hyphomicrobiales > Brucellaceae > Ochrobactrum > Ochrobactrum sp. Marseille-Q0166. The sequence continues at coordinate 68,743 of NZ_JACJUO010000001.1, forward strand.
AGGCAATCATGCAGCGCAATGAAACCGCCAGTGATAGAAGCCGTACGCGTGCCACCGTCAGCCTGAATGACGTCGCAGTCAACCGTGATCTGATATTCGCCCAATGCCTGAAGATCAACGACAGCGCGCAATGAACGGCCAATCAGACGCTGAATTTCCTGCGTGCGACCACCCTGCTTGCCAGCCGCTGCTTCACGGCGCATACGATCGCCGGTGGAGCGTGGCAGCATGCCATATTCTGCGGTGACCCAGCCTTTGCCGGAATTGCGCATCCAGCCCGGCACCTTTTCCTCTAAGCTTGCCGTGCAAAGAACATGGGTGTCACCAAACTTCACAAGGCACGAACCTTCGGCGTGTTTGGAGACGCCGCGCTCAAAAGAGACGGCACGCATTTCATCAGCAGCGCGCTTGGATGGACGCATCGTATTTCCTCAATTCGTTTTTCGTTGCGGCTTTTTAGGCTTGTCGCGCTCGAATGGAAAGGAATTTCGCATGATCCTTCAAGAGAGATGTTGAGAGAAGTGTCATTATGAGCGCAAAGCCTTTGACGCGTTGGGTTGCTCGCTTATATTTATAGTCTGTAAATTCAAGGGTTCGCATTGAGACCATGATCAAGTCGCCGGAACATCAATTGCTTAATTCGCTTGACCAGCGGTCACGCGATATTTTCCGACTGATCGTTGACAGCTACCTCAATGATGGCGATCCGGTCGGCTCCCGCAACCTCTCGCGCCTGCTGCCGCACAGTCTTTCGCCCGCCACGATCCGTAATGTGATGAGCGATCTGGAGCAACTCGGCCTCATTTATGCTCCGCATATTTCTGCCGGACGCCTGCCGACACAGATTGGCCTGCGTTTCTTTGTCGATGCTTTCATGGAAGTGGGTGATCTGCGCCCTGATGAACGCTCTTCCATTGAAGCACAGGTGCGTTCAGCTGGCATGAACAATTCGGTCGAAAGCGTTCTGACAGAAGCCAGCCAGGTTCTCTCTGGCTTGTCGCGCGGTGCAGGCCTTGTGCTTGCCACAAAGACCGAGGGCGCGCTCAAACATATTGAATTCGTGCGTTTGGAGCCTACTCGCGCTCTGGCCGTTCTCGTGATGCAGAACGGGGATGTTGAAAACCGCGTTATCAATCTGCCGGTCGGAATTTCGACGTCGCAATTGGTCGAAGCATCAAACTTTCTCAATGCGCATATTCATGGATACACCCTGTCTGAAGCAAAATCTGAGTTGGAAAAGCTTTCGCAAGAGACACGACAGGAGCTCGACCAACTCTCACAAGAACTGGTAGAGCAAGGCATTGCTGTTTGGAGTGGTGCTGGTTCGGATCAGCCTGCCCGGCTTATCGTACGCGGTCGTGCCAATCTGCTTGAGAACATTCATGCACAGGACGACATTGAGCGGCTGCGCCATCTTTTTGATGACCTCGAAACCAAGGATGGTATGATCCAGCTGCTCGATCTGGCTGAATCGGGTTCTGGTGTGCGCATCTTTATCGGTTCCGAAAATAAATTATTTTCACTTTCGGGTTCATCGTTAGTGGTGGCACCCTATCGCGATAGTGAACAACGGGTGGTTGGTGCACTTGGCGTCATCGGCCCGACCCGACTTAATTACGCGCGTATCGTGCCAATGGTCGATTATACGGCACAAATCGTATCGCGATTGCTGCGTTAAGTTGTCAGACTTACCAAGGCCCGGAAATTAGACCTTGATTTTAACGCCGCGAAACTCGATATCCGGCCTAAACATATTTCAAGACGGAAGACACAAAATGGCTGATGAAAAAAACACACCTGAAACCCCCGATCTTGAGCAGCGCGATATCAACAATCCTCGTGATCGTGATGCGCTGAAGCGTGCTGCCGACGATTTTCTAAAAAGCCGCAAGGCTGAAGCCCGCGCTGAGGTCGAAAAAGATGAGGTTGATGCTGAGAACCTTGCTGCCAACACCATTGCAGCGCTCGAAGCAGACAATGCTGAACTGAAAGACCAGATGCTGCGTCTGGTTGCCGAAATGGAGAACCTGCGCAAACGCACCCAGCGTGATGTACAGGACGCTCGCACCTATGCAGTCACCAACTTTGCCCGTGACATGCTTTCAGTATCTGACAATTTGCGCCGCGCACAGGATGCGATTCCGGCAGATGCGCTGGAAAGTGACGCAAATCTGAAATCACTCGCCGAAGGCGTGGAAATGACCGAGCGCGCGATGCTGCAGGCATTGGAACGCCACGGCGTAACGAAGCTTGATCCGGAAGGTCAGAAGTTCGACCCGAACTTCCATCAGGCGATGTTTGAAGTTCCTAATCCGGAGCTGCCAAACAATACCGTCGTTCAGGTTGTTCAGGCAGGCTACGCGATTGGTGATCGTGTGCTGCGCCCGGCGATGGTCGGTGTTTCCAAGGGTGGCCCGAAGGTTGCAGCAGATACTACACCTGAGGGGAATGCCGAATAAAAAGACGCTTGGAGCAGCTCCGGTTAAACGGAGTCGTTGCAACCATTCCATCTTTTTGTTTTTACGCATTATCCTACGCAAAACCGCTTCGCACTTTTGCTGGAAATGCTTTGGTTCCAAACATCGGAGAAAGAGCGGCGAGCAGCCTCGCCGCTCTTTCTTTTTATGTTTATTCCTCAAATTTAAGTATAGGCTCAATAGAAGCCGGGAGGCCTGCGCGTGACGGTCTTTGATTTTGCAAATTTTGCAGGCGTTTTTGTTTTCGCTGCGACAGGCGCACTTGCTGCCTCGCGCCGTCAGCTCGATATTATCGGCTTCATCTTCCTTGCCAATATAACAGGCATCGGTGGGGGGACTATTCGCGATCTGCTTCTGGGTGCGCCAGTCTTCTGGGTTATTGAGCCTTTCTATCTGCTGGCAGGAACGTCAGCAGCAATGCTTGTTTACTTTACCGCACATCTTGTTGAATCGCGCTACCGGCTGCTGCTCTGGTTTGATGCTGTCGGCATGTCCGCCTATACGGTCGTAGGTGCAGCCAAAGGTCTGACACTCGGCTTCGGACCATCGGTTGCCATCGTCACTGGCATCTTCACCGCAACGCTTGGCGGTATTTTGCGCGATATGGTCGCGGGCGAACCGTCCGTGCTGATGCGGCGAGAAATCTATGTGAGTGCGGCACTTGCCGGAGCGTGTCTTTATGTGGTGCTGGAGCGTTTCGGGTTAGACCCGATATTCGCTGGCATTGCTGCAGCACTAACCGCCTTTGTCGTGCGCGGCGGTGCGCTTTATTTCGGCTGGAATCTGCCGGTTTACAAAAGCCGTCCCGGCCGCACCGAGGAAGAACTCAAGCGCGACCGGATTGTGCCATAACACGAATGTGTCCTGAGCCTAATGTGACGGATTTGAACCCGAAATTCGCTCCAAAACCTGCTTCAGAGTGCAACGAATTTCGGGTCGCCGTACTAGATAAGCGCGGCCTGAGCAGCAATAGCCTGAAGGTTGGCCAATGGGCGCGGGCCCATCTGCTGAATGATCATGCCTGCGGCCAGCGAGCCAAGACGTGCGCAATCTTCCAGCGAACGGTCATTGGTATAGCCATACAGGAAGCCAGCAGCATAAAGATCGCCAGCACCAGTCGTATCGATCAATTCCTGAATCTCAATCGCTGGAACTTCAAGAGTCTGATCTTCGGCGACGACTACTGCACCTTTTTCAGACCGCGTGATGATAGACAGCGCGCAATCCTTGCGGATCGCTGAGATCGCTTCATCCAGCGATTTGACCTGATAAAGTGACTTTGCCTCGTCTTCATTGGCAAACACGATATCGACCGTACCTTTACGCATCAGATCAAGAAACTCGTCGCGATAACGATCAACACAGAATGGATCGGACAACGTCATCGCAACCTTGCGGCCATGTTCATGAGCGATCTTGGAGGCCAAAACAATCGCTTCCTTGGCGCGTGGCGGATCCCACAGATAGCCTTCGAAATAGATGACTTTGGAATCTGCAACCTTGGAGGTTTCCACATCTTCCGGCCCGAGCTCAACACAGGCACCGAGATATGTGTTCATTGAACGCTCGCCATCGGGCGTTACGAAAATCATGGAACGAGCCGTTGGTGTCCCTTTTTCAAGTGGGCGCGTATCAAAGGCGACACCCTGGGCGCGAATATCATGCGCAAAAACCCGGCCAAGGTGGTCTGTTGCGACTTTGCCGAAATAGGCGGCGCGACCGCCAAAGCTTGCAACACCAGCCGCCGTATTACCCGCACTGCCACCCGACATTTCTGTAACCTGGCCTTTGATGCGGCTATAGAGCAGTTCAGCGCGGTCCCCGTCAATCAGGTTCATGGCACCCTTGATGATGCCATTTGTTTCAAGAAATGCATCTTCTGTGCGCGAAATAATATCGACAATGGCATTGCCAATGCAAAGTACGTCGAATGTAGCCATGAGCTGGTCTGGACTCCCCTTTGATCAGCTGCCAGCCTCCGTCAGACATGTTAAGATGGAACTGGCGGCAGAAATATCGGGGCCGGTTTAACGCTTTGTGGGTGCTTTGACCACCCACTTAGACTTTTGGACTGTGGGTTTGGGATATTGTGTAGCGCATTCCGCATTCCTATTTTTATGCCATGAGTTTGCAAAAAGTGGATAAAAATGATCCTTGAAGCGGCATTAAAAGCTTTAAAACGCCTTCCAACGCCGGAATTCCGCTCAGTTTTGTGGAAAACGCTCGGTCTGACGCTTTTGCTGCTGATCGGGCTATGGGTCACAATTCGTCAATTATTTTTTACCTTCGCATGGCCGTGGATGGAGCAAATCTTGCCAGGTATGCCCCAATGGGCAGGCTGGCTGGGCATAGTGGCGGCGATTGTTGCAGGACTTGGGCTGGCGCTTGTGCTTGCATTGATGATTGCGCCTGTAACAGCTCTTGTGGCCGGTATATTTCTTGATGATGTCGCGGACGTTGTCGAGCGCGAGGATTATCCGGGTGAGCCTAAAGGCACAGCCTTACCGCTTGGGCGCTCCGTCGTGACATCGCTCAAATTTTTAGGCGTCGTTATCCTCGGCAATATCATAGCGCTGTTTTTGCTCTTCATACCCGGCATCAATCTGATCGCCTTCTTTGTGATCAACGCCTATCTTCTGGGGCGGGAATTCTTCGAATTTGCCGCGATGCGCTATCGGTCGGAAGCCGACGCCAAAGCGCTGCGCTCACAATATAGTGTCACTGTCTTCGCAGCAGGACTGTTGATTGCAGGCTTTCTTGCGGTCCCGGTCGTCAATCTGCTCACACCGCTTTTTGCTGCAGCGATGATGATTCATCTGCACAAGGCGATTTCAGCAAAAGAGATTTTAAAATTGCGGCGGTAAAGGAATGAGTGCCGCCGGAACATCGCAGGTTTTTCCCGGATATTTGCAAATATCGGCGACGACACACTTCTCGCATTCAGGCTTGCGCGCCTTGCAGGTATAGCGCCCATGCAGAATAAGCCAGTGATGAGCGTGGAACAGGTATTCCTTAGGGATCACCCGCATCAGAATAGCTTCTACGGCATCTGGTGTTTTTCCCAGAGCAAGCCCCATACGATTGCCTATACGCAAAACATGGGTATCGACGGCCATGGTTGAATGTCCGAAAGCCATGCTCAGCACAACATTTGCGGTTTTGCGGCCAACACCCGGTAACTTCACCAGAGCATCGCGATCATCGGGGACTTCACCGCCATGATCGCGGATCAGTGCCTCGGACAGCAAAATGACGTTCTTCGCCTTGTTCCGCCAAAGCCCAATGGTACGGATGTAATTGCCGACTGTCTCCTCTCCCAGAGCCAGCATTTTTTGCGGCGTGTCAGCAATGGCGAAAAGCGCGCGGGTTGCCTTGTTCACGCCCTTGTCCGTCGCTTGTGCGGACAAGGCAACGGCCACCAACAGGGTGAAAGGATTAACATGCTCCAGCTCACCTTTGGGTTCCGGTCGCAAAATGGAAAAACGACGAAAAATCTCGCGAATCTCATCGGCCGTATAAAGTGTACCCGACACCCGGCGCTGACGACGAACTTGTGATGTCGCGGAGACATTCACGGGGGATTTGATTTTGGCGTTTTCCATTTTGTCTCTATACTGGCACTGGGCTTGGGAAAAAACTAAGCAGCTTGACGCAGCCCGGAGCAAACGTTCATGCAGCATCCCGATGGAGCAAATCCGGACAACTTCGATAAACCCGTCTTTGAGGCATTGCTCACCCCTTATCGCTCTTTGGGCCGGACAGGGTTTCGTATCCTCATGGCAGCGCTCATCAGTTGCTGGCTATTTGTTTGCATCCTGTTCTGGTCGATCGGAGCGTGGCCGATCATCGGCTTTTTTGGACTTGATGTGCTGGCGATCTATCTGGCTTTTCGCTGGAGTTACCGATCAGCCAATGCGCGTGAAGAAATATCCTTGTCGCGTGCAGCATTGCATATTCGCAAATATGCGCCTTCTGGCAACGTGACAGCGCATGAGTTTCATCCCTTCTGGTCACGTTTCAAAGTCGCGCGCGAGCCTGAATTCGGCATCACATCCATGCATGTGGAAAGCCGGGATAACCGGGTTCCTGTTGGTAGCTTCCTCAATCCAGAGGACCGGGAAAGCTTTGCAACTGCATTTCGCGAGGCACTTACGCGAGCCAGCCGTTAAACTTTCCCACATATGTTAACGGCTTTTGCCCCTCCCCCATCTGATTTACGATGTGACGACAGGAATCAGATTTCAGGTCTTGAAGTCGGGCTTTTCACAAGCCATATCAGTTGAGCGAAAGATACGCCGCAAGGGGTCTTTCCATAACCGGTCGCTTCAATAAGGACTGACGCAATGACGAGAATAACACCGTTTTCGAGCCCTTTACTGCTCGGATTCGACACTGTTGAAAAGACGCTGGAACGGATTGCGAAATCCGGTGAGGGCTACCCGCCCTATAATATTGAGCGCCTGCGCAGCGATACAGGATCTGAACGCCTACGAATTACACTTGCTGTTGCAGGTTTTGCCAGCGACGACCTCGAAGTCACGACCGAAGACAATCAGCTTGTCATCCGGGGACGCCAGACTGATGACACCGAGCGCGAGTTTTTGCACCGTGGTATTGCTGCGCGTCAGTTTCAGCGTGTCTTCGTTCTGGCCGATGGAATGCGGGTTGTATCCTGCGATCTGAAGAACGGCTTGCTCGCAATTGATCTCGACAGACCTGAACCCGAACGGCTGATCAAGCACATCAATATATCAGTCAGGGACTAAACTTGGTTCAGGTTCGGTTCAGTTAAATAACGCTATAGGAATTTATTAAGCTCTTAAGCGCCATGATCGCAAATGATATGCCGCGAAAACGGAGGCTACAATAATGAACAGACACATCCTCACAGACCATGAATTCGCGCATCTGGGTGAAGGCGAACTCGCCTATGTACGCAAGATCCGATCGGACGATCTCACCCGCACTTTCCCTGCGCTGCCGCCGATTGCTCCGGGTTTGGAAATCTGGGCACTGTTTGGCGCGAGCGGCGAACCGATTGTGTTGTCTGATGTTCGGGCCACCGCCCTGCAGGGCGCCCAAGAACACGAACTGCGGACGGTCACTTTGCAGTAGACCTGCCGAAGCGGCAACTCTAGTTAGAAGAAAACCGCCGTTCTTTTCGACCGGCGGTTTTTTAAATTCGAGATTCGTCAAACTCAGGCAGCGTTCGTGGCTGGCTGTGCCGTAAGAAACGAATAAAGAGCCTGCGGGTCATGCGTACCACGCAGCTTGGCCACTGTATCGGGATCGCGCAACATACGCGCAATACGGGACAGAGCTTTCAGGTGGTCAGCGCCCGCATTTTCCGGTGCCAGAAGCAGGAAAACGAGATCAACAGGCTGATCGTCCAGTGCTTCAAAATCCACTGGCGTTTCGAGGCGCGCAAAAATTCCGGCAATTTTTCCAATACTCGCCAGTTTACCGTGCGGAATGGCAATGCCATTCCCAACGCCGGTCGAACCAAGGCGTTCGCGCTGGAGAATCGTTTCAAAAACTTCACGCTCAGGGAGACCGGTCAGTTCCGCAGCCTTTTCAGACAGAATCTGCAAAAGCTGCTTTTTGGAGCTGGCTTTCAACGCAGGGATAATTGCCCCTGGTTGAATCAGATCACTAAGATCCATTCTCTCCGTTCCTTCTTCAATCAGACCAATTCAGGCCCGGTTTAGGGAAGCGCACGGCAGTATCCACAGCGTGCGCTTCAGGTTTGCCGTCAGGCGCGTGGCGCGGACTGGCGGGTCACAGTTGATGGATCAACCCAGCCAATATTTCCGTCCGCACGACGGTAGACGATATTAACTTCATCATTGCCTGCATTGCGGAAGACAAGAACCGGATTTTCAATCAGGTCGAGTTCCACAACTGCCGACGCGACCGAGAGGGTGCGAAGAGCAACAGACGATTCCGCAACAATAGTTGGCGCGTAATCCACCGGAAGGTCCTCCTCCTCTTCCGACAGCGGTGCCATAACACGATATGCCACATCATCATAGATCGCATTTGGTGCAGTGGCTGGACGCGATTTCAGGCGGCGCTTGTAACGGCGCAACCGGGTTTCAATCTTGTCAGCCGCCGCATCGAACGCAAGTTGCGGGTCCTGCGCATCTCCGGTGCTCTGAAGAGTAGCACCACTATCGAGATGCAAGGTGCAATCTGCGCTATAGCGCGATCCGGACTTGGTGACCGTTACCTGCCCGGAAAAGCCATGATCAAAATATTTGCCGACTGCATCATTAACCCGATCAATGATCCGGGTCGTAAAAGCTTCGCCGACGTCCATATGCTTTCCAGATACACGCAGAGTCATTTGGTACACCTCATTTGCGTTACACAACAGGACGTAGTCTAACCACATGGTGAGCGAAGCGCAAAGCCAACCAGCATCAAATATGCTTTTCGTCCTGTGCTTATTTTAGCTCCGCTTCACACATTCTGGAAAAGCATGTTGCGTGTCCCGGAATGTGTTCATCGCCTTGGCTGGTGGGTTGAATTTGACGTTTGAATCCCGGCCCACACATATGCTGTTTCAAACGTCAAATTCGAAAAACCCACTCGATACATATCGTTGCCCGTGGTCTTTTTGATTCCAACATTTGCTCAGCGCATGAAACGAGGGACAAAAATGTCGGAATCAGACCGCTAATCGGGTCGCTTCCCATTCATTGCCCGTGATGGTTCGCTGCACTTCGTTCTCTTATGTAACGCTGAAAACGCAGAAACGTTTCCCGAAATATTACCTTGCCTTTCGTTCAATCAGTCGGACATCGTAAACCGGCTTTTGCAGGTTCCTATCGTTATGCGAGCCGGGCTTCTATTGACTGAAACGTCAATTGTCAATTGCAACTGATGTCAGCCATTTCTTACCGGATTGATCACGCTAATCTTTAAAAAGCGGATTTCTGTAAAATCAGATTTGGCCGTGCAGGAAGTTTCAAAACAATTCCATCACGTTATAAAAGAACTTCCCGGTTGATTTCTCGCACCCGGCAATCAGAATTACCTTGCAAACAATCGGGCTTTTTTCTCACGCCTTCGCTGGACGGATGAAGCGATATTCATCGCTTCTCTGTATTTTGCGACTGTTCTGCGTGCAATATCCACACCGTCTTTTTTCAATGCTTCGACAATCGCGTCGTCAGACAAGACATCATCAGGCTTTTCCGCCTCAATCATCTGGCGGATACGATGGCGGACACTTTCGGAAGAATGCGCATCACCGCCCTCAGAAGAGGCAATGGACGCATTGAAAAAATAGCGCAGTTCAAACACACCACGCGAAGTTGCCATGAACTTATTGGCCGTCACGCGGCTGATGGTTGATTCATGCATCCCAACAGCATCCGCAACCGTGCGCAGATTCAATGGCTTGAGATGCGTAACGCCATCACGAAGAAAACCATCCTGTTGACGCACAATTTCCTGTGTCACCTTAAGAATTGTTCGCGCACGTTGATCAAGGCTTCGCACCAGCCAACTGGCCGACTGCATACAGTCAGACAGGAAAGCCTTCTCTTCCGCCTTCACTGTGGGACTGACTTCGGCATAATATTCGTTATTCACGATCAAGCGCGGCATTGCATCGGGGTTGAGCTCTATCGCCCAACCACCATCGCTCATCGGTGACACCAGCACATCAGGGGTAATCACGTCAGCAACCGAGACTTCAAACTGCGTGCCAGGCTTAGGATCAAGTGCCCTTATTTCTCCCAGCATATCGAGAAGATCAGACTGATCAACGCCACAAAGCTTTTTGAGGGCAACGAAGTCGCGGCGTGCGAGCAAGTCCAGATTGTCGATCAATACTGCCATTGCCGGATCATACCGATCTTTCAGACGAAGCTGAATCGCCAGACATTCGCGCAGATCACGTGCAAAAATGCCTGCCGGATCAAAGCTCTGGACCGCTTCCAGAACACGCTCGACCTCTAAGGGTTCAACCCCCAGATTTTGCGCAAGCAATGTTGTGTCAGCGCGCAGATAGCCACTTTCATCCAGCGCATCGGCCAGTGCTGTGGCGATAAAACGATCAATTGCATTGCTGAAGGACAAGGCAATTTGCTCTGCAACATGCTCACTCAATGACGGGCGACCTGCTGTCAGCTGATCAATATCATAGCTACCGCCCGAAGCAGCACTCTCTCCACCGCTGGTTTTCCATTGGGGATCAAGGATCGCACCGGTATCATCATTTCGACCCGGATCGTCGGGGAAAATATTTTCCAGAGAGCTATCAAAGGTCGATGACAAATTCTGCGCATCAGCAACTGTGTCGCTCTTAAACCAGTCTTCATCGGACGCCGCATCTGGCGCATCAAGGCTGTCACTGGCAGGCTCTGGCTCTGCAAAATCATCATTTGCGGCCTCTATTCTGTCGAGAAGCGGGTTTTTCTCGATCTCAATGTCGATAAACTGCTCCAGCTCGATATGCGTCATCTGCAACAGCTTGATGGACTGCATCAACTGCGGAGTCATCACCAGCGATTGCGTTTGACGAAAATCAAGCTTTGGCGACAGTGCCATTCGTTGCGTAACTCCCCCATTTCCCAGACAGCATTCTCGCTGACAAGCCGCATGTTCATGAATTGTTTTCAATTAAAGCGTGCAAGCCATCAAAACTGGTATGAACCTTGCTTGTCAATTCTGAATGTGCATTTTTTACTGAAAAGGGGAAAATAGTCGCAAAAATAACGCGACTAAGGAAACAGTCACAGCGTTCTATAAAGGAAAAAGGAAGGTGGTTTCCATAAGACTGCGGAAACCCGGAAAAATCAAAGTGTGAACTGATCGCCGAGATAGAGCCTGCGCACGTCAGGATTAGCGACAATTTCAGCCGGGCGACCATGGGTCAGTACCTGACCGGCATGGATAATATATGCACGATCAATCAGGCCGAGCGTTTCACGAACATTATGGTCGGTGATAAGCACACCAATGCCGCGGCTGGTCAAATGGCGCACAAGCTGCTGAATATCGGAAACCGCAATCGGGTCGACACCAGCGAAAGGCTCGTCCAGCAGCATGAAATTTGGACGCGAAGCAAGTGCCCGTGCAATTTCCAGACGTCGACGTTCACCACCCGACAACGAAATCGCAGCAGCCTTTCGCAGATGCGAAATGTGGAATTCCTCAAGCAGAGCGTCGAGTTCCATCGCACGCTTCTTGCGGTCCTTTTCGACAACTTCCAATACGGCCTTGATATTGTTCTCGACCGAAAGACCGCGGAAGATCGATGCTTCCTGAGGCAAATAGCCAATGCCGAGGCGCGAACGGCGATACATTGGCATCGACGTTACATCGAAACCATCAATTTCAATCGAACCGGCATCCGCTGGAACAAGACCTGTAACCATATAAAAGCAAGTGGTCTTACCGGCGCCATTTGGCCCAAGAATACCAACCGCTTCACCAGCACGAACACCAAAAGACACGCCGTTGACGACCTGACGCCCGCGATAGCTTTTGCAAAGCCCACGCGCCACCAGAGTACCCTTAAGACGATTTTCTTTGCCCGGCTGCGCCGGCATCATACCATCGACAGCCGATTCAGCAGCACTTTCAGAAACAACCATCGGCTGCTCGGCTTTCTTATTCCAGAACAATCCCACGCGCGCCCCGGTTAATTCGATTTGGGCGCGGCGCCGCCCTGCTGTTGATCCTTGGGCGACATGATAATCGAGACACGACCCTTGCTCTGTCCCTTGCAGCTTTCAAGGAAAGCCTTGCCTGTGCCCATGTTAGCCGTCAACTTGCAGCCGGTCGCGACGTTATCACCATCGGTAAGAACGACTTTCTGACCTTGCAGCACCATGACCTGACTCTTGCCGTCGTAAGTACCCGTATCGCCTGTCGCAATCTGGGTGCCAGACTTCAGATAAACTTTACCGCTGATTTCGAGACGATCAATTCCTGAACCGCTCAAACCTGCAGTTCCACCTGCCGGCTTTGTGCCGTCGCCCTGCGCATCCTTGTTATAAAAAACGATCATCTGACCAGACTTCAAAAGCGCATCACCCTGCACGACAGAGACATTTCCAGTGAAAATGGCCTTGCCTTCCTTATCGAGCATTTCGAGCTTATCGGCATCGATCTTGATCGGGTTCTTGCCATCAGAAAGCTTAAGGCTGCCGAACGGGACCTGCTGGCTATCCTGAGCCATAGCGGAAAGCGGTGCAACAATGAGACCGAGCGCCAAAGCTGCAAATCCCATCCGCAAAGAGCGGGTTTTCATGCCCTTGTTCATTTTGCCTGTCTCGCGTTCCATTGCTTTTACTTCCCCTAAAGACCCCATCCCGGGGCCAGGCCCAGCGCGATTTATATCCACCTGACGCATAAACCGTTCTGAAAGGCCGATCAACCTCTCAGAAGCACGCCTCAAGCCAGAATTAATGGCCCTGATCTTAAACATAACGCAGCCAGATAGGAATATCTGACTGCGTGTAAAACAGATCGCAATCACCCAAAAGCGCAGCACCTAAAGTGCGCCGCATTTTAGAAATTACCCGGCACGATCATTTTCAGGCGCTTTCTCACCTGAAACTGAATTACCGTCAATCACAACACGCACCTTGTTTTCAAAGATAAGCACCTTGCCGCTCTCCTTGATCTGCATGCTATCAGCACTGATCTGTGTGCTGCCATTGCGAATATCAACAGGCTTGTCTGTCGTCACCTGTCCGCTTTTGAGATTTACATCCGCATTACGCATGACGGCACGCAGGCCTTCATCGGTGATAACAGTAAAATCCTTATCAAGTTGCAAACGGCCATTCGCATTATCATAGACACCAGATGCCGCCTCAATTTTGGCACTGCCTCTAGCGCCAACAGGCAATTCAGCCGAAATGCCTTCCAGTGCAATAGATCCACTGTTTTTTGCATCCTGAACGGCTCTTGTTGCAATCATCGAATAGGGACGATTGTCTTTGGTGTAACCGTTAAGCTGCGGATTGCTCATGACGAGCTTCCCACTCTCGCCGCCATCATTCACCTCGACCTTGACCGGCGTCGCCGGCGTGGCAAGGAATGTATACCAGGAAAAAACTGCGCCAAGCGCAAGTGCTGCAACAGGTAGAGCTGTCTTGAGTACGCGCACGCGCACGGAATGGCGCTGCGCCGCCTTAAACATCGAGGCGGCCTTTTCAGACGCTCCAAAACGCATGCCCTCGACAGCGGATGCTGCGACAGCAGTGCCGTGCGAAACATGAATATGTGGTGTGTCAGCGCTCATAATACTCTTCAGCTACCCAACGATTTCTCAGTTTTGCTTTATGACATAACTGATTAAAAAATCTTCTCAGATGAATTTTTCGCCTGAGGCTATTGCGTTTTAATGTGTTTTATTTGGGGAGCCATAGCCCGACACTCAAGACAAATACACAACACAAAATACCGCACCTGCCATGAAAATTCGCAGGGACAACGCGTAAAAGGCATAAAAATCTGCGTTTTTAAGCCTTTAAGAACAGGCTCCGCCCCCGATCAAATCCTTGTTAACACAAATTTGGATTTTATTATAGCGGCAACCTTCAACAAGCTACCCTGTGCAAAATGCTTGCCGCGCAGCCCTGTTCCGGTTCATACATGCAATATATTGACTGCATTTTCAAAGTGGATGGACCGAATGGCTCAAGATGCCGAAGCCCTGATCGAAAGACGCAAACTGCGGCGAAAACTCACCGTCTGGCGCATAGCGTTTCTCCTTCTATTGGCAGTATTGATTGCCAGCATTGCCTCCTATTCCATGCGTGGCCCGAACTTCGCCGCACCCCACGTTGCGAAAGTGCGCATTGAAGGCACAATTTTTGAAAATGAGGAACTTCTCAAGCGCCTGAACAAAATTGCTGATGACGACAATGTGAAAGGCGTTATTCTTATTCTGGATTCGCCGGGTGGCACCACGGTCGGTGGAGAAACGATCTTTAATGCTGTTCGCAGGATATCCGAAAAGAAGCCAGTGGTTACGCAGGTCGGCACGCTGGCTGCTTCAGCCGGCTATATGATTGCGAGCGCGTCGGATCATATTATTGCGCATCAAACGTCAATCGTTGGATCAATTGGTGTGCTGTTCCAATATCCTGATCTGTCGAAACTGCTCGATACGATTGGGGTAAAGGTTGAAACGATCAAGTCCTCGCCGCTCAAGGCAGAGCCAAATTATTTCAGCCCGGCCAGCGAAGAAGCCAAGGCTATGATCCGCAGCATGATCATGGATTCCTATGACTGGTTCGTTGGGATTGTGCAGGAGCGCCGCTCGTTCACGCATGATCAGGCATTGGCGCTCGCCAACGGTGCTATCTTCACAGGACGACAGGCGCTTGAGAAAAAGCTGATCGATGGTCTTGGTGGAGAGCAGGAAGCGATCAACTGGCTGAGCAGCAAGGGCATATCCAAAGATTTGCCAACACTTGAGTGGAAGCCGGTCAGCAGCGACACCGGATTTTCGTTGCGTGATCTGATTATTCATGCCGGTGCGAGATTTCTGGGCTTGCCTCAGGAAGCCAATGGATTACTTAATGAAATCGCAAAGGATCGTATCTTCCTTGACGGGCTTCTTTCTGTTTGGCACGTTGACGGAGCGTCGGGTACCAAACCGGCAAATAATTGAGTCCTTTCGTCGGACAATATAGACACAGGGGTTTGAAGCCGTGATCAAATCAGAACTCGTTCAGATTATCGCCAGCCGTAATCCGCATCTTTTCCAGCGCGATGTTGAAAACATCGTTGGAGCGGTCTTTGATGAGATCACCAACGCCCTTGCTGACGGAAACCGCGTCGAGCTTCGTGGCTTTGGCGCTTTCTCCGTCAAGAACCGCCCTGCTCGCAGCGGACGCAATCCACGCACCGGCGACACAGTGGATGTTGAAGAAAAGTGGGTGCCATTCTTTAAAACTGGTAAAGAATTGCGTGACCGTCTTAATGGTGCCATCTGATCTGTCATGGTGGCAAAACGCGTCATAACGATCGTTATTCTGGTGCCGTTGGCGGTCATCCTGATCGCTCTTTCGGTTGCTAATCGCCAAACAATCGGCCTCACAATCGATCCGTTCAATCCCGGAAATCCGGCGCTGACCTATCAGGCACCGCTGTTTATCTGGCTATTCGGTGCGCTCATTCTCGGCGCACTGATCGGCGCTGCGGTGACATGGCTAACACAAGGAAAGCATCGTCGCCGGGGTCGCCACTATAAAAAGGAAGCCTCACAGCTTCTCGAACGCGCCGAATCGGCAGAAAAGCGCCACACATCAGGCGCCATATCCAAAATCTGAAAGCATCGGCCTGTTTTTCACTTTCGTTCCGGCACTATTTCGCCTACCTACAGGCCAAATAATAAACGGAGTTTCGGGTGAAGGCGCCAAAAGGAAAAGGCAAAAAGCCAACAGGCGGTAAAGAGCAGCGCGGTTCCGGCCGTGCGAAGCATGAAGAACCGCGTTCGGCGACCAGACAGGCACATAAGCCTGATGATAAGGGTTCGTTCTTCAAAAAACCGCGTCCGCAATTTTCCAAGGCTCCCGTAAAGCCCGCAGAAGAAAAGCATGTTGCCACGCCTCAGCGGGAGATAAAGCCGCTCAAAGGTGAGCGCCCCGGCCAACGTGCACCCGTCATTCTCGAAACAGAGCCATCTGACGATTATGCATTGCTCGACAGTGGCGACGGCCTCAAGCTTGAGCAATATGGTCCTTATCGGATCATTCGCCCGGAAGGTCAGGCAATCTGGCTACCGAGCCTTGCGAAAAGCGAATGGGACAAGGCTGATGCGGTTTTTACCGGCAACACCGACGAAGAAGGCATGGGACGCTGGGCTTTCCCGAAGCTGCCACTTGGTGAAACTCTGGGCGAAACATGGCCGATGCGGCATGACGGTATCGCGTTTCATGGCCGCTTCACATCGTTCCGTCATGTCGGCGTCTTCCCCGAACAGGCCGCGCACTGGTCCTATATGGACGAATTGATCCGCAACGCGGTCAAGTCGGGCCGCGCGGTAAAAGTGCTCAATCTGTTTGGCTATACTGGTGTAGCATCGCTCGTTGCAGCGCGTGCCGGTGCGGAAGTCACCCATGTTGACGCATCGAAAAAAGCAATCGTCTGGGCACGCGAAAATCAGGAAATGGCTGGTCTTTCCGACAAGCCGATCCGCTGGATTTGCGAAGATGCGATGAAGTTCGTCGCACGCGAAGAACGTCGCGGCAGCTTCTACGACATCATCCTGCTTGATCCACCCGCCTATGGTCGTGGTCCTAACGGAGAAGTCTGGCAGTTGTTTGAGCATCTGCCTGCAATGGTCGATACCTGTCGTTCCATTCTCACGCCAAATGCGCTGGCCGTCATTCTGACAGCCTATTCGATCCGCGCTTCCTTCTTCGCCATTCACGAGCTGGTGCGCGACCGTTTCACCGGTCTTGGCGGAACAGTCGAATCGGGCGAACTTATTCTTCGCGAACGTGCAAGCCAACGCGCACTTTCCACATCCATGTTCAGCCGCTGGGTAGCAAAATGAGCCGAAATGACGATTTCTCCAGAAGCGGCAACAATCAGACCGGATCGCGCGTGGGTCAGGTCAAGGAAGTCACCAGCCTCACCAATCCGATTGTCAAAGATTTGCGTTCCCTGGCGCTGAAGAAATTTCGCGATCAGCAGGGCGTGTTTCTGGCAGAAGGACTGAAGCTCGTCATCGATGCCTTTGAGCAGGACTGGCGCATCAAGACGCTGGTATTTGCCAAATCCGGCAAAGGCAACAAGATGGTTGAACAGGTTGCAGCACGCACCTTCGCCAAGGGTGGACTGGTGCTGGAAGTGACCGAAAAGATCATGGCTGCCATCACACGCCGCGATAACCCGCAGATGGTAGTCGGTGTTTTCGAGCAGCAATATCAGCAGCTTGCGAGCCTCAAGCCAAAAGGCAACGATGTGTACATCGCGCTCGACCGTGTGCGCGATCCAGGCAATCTGGGCACTGTCATCCGCACTGCCGATGCGGTTGGCGCGAAGGGTATCATCCTGATTGGTGATACCACTGACCCTTATTCGCTGGAAACCGTACGTGCCACCATGGGTTCGGTCTTCTCTATGCCTTTATACAAGACAACGGAAAGCGAATTTCTCAACTGGCGTAAAGGCTTTTCGGGTCTACTCGTGGGCACGCATCTCAAAGGTGCTGTCGATTACCGCACCATTCCTTATGCCAAAAAGCCGGTCATTCTGATGATGGGCAATGAGCAGCAGGGACTGCCAGACACACTCGCGGAAAGCTGTGACAAGCTCGCACGTATCCCGCAGGCAGGCCGCGCAGATTCGTTAAATCTGGCGATTGCAACCGGTGTCATGCTTTATGAAATTCGCCGCGAGGCACTCACTCTCGATGAAAGGTCCAGAGGATGAAGCGTCATGCGGTTTTGTCGTCGTTACTCGTTGTCATTATCGCAGTCCTGATCGATCAGGGTATCAAATATCTGGTCGAAACCCATATGGGCTATCACGAGCAGATTGATATTCTGCCGTTTCTTGCGCTTTTCCGTACACATAATGAAGGCATCGCCTTCTCGATGCTGGCATGGCTACACGACTGGGGACTGGTGGCTATCACCGCAGCCGTCATTCTTTTCGTGCTCTATCTCTGGTGGACCAATCCGGCCAATCGCGTCTTCGCCCGCTATGGATTTGCGCTTGTCGTCGGCGGCGCCATTGGCAATCTGATTGACCGCGTGATGAATGGCTATGTGGTCGATTATATCCTTTTTCACCTGCCTACATGGTCGTTTGCGGTCTTCAATCTTGCGGATGCTTTTATCACCATCGGCGCGGCGCTGATCATTCTGGAAGAGTTTCTTGGATGGCGGCGTGAACGAAAGGCCGTAAAATAGGCTGTTTCTTGCACGTAAAGCACAGCCCTTGATCGCAATGGCCCTTTGTCATAGTTTGTGTTTCAAATTTAACAGTTTTTTGAAGGGGATAAGTTCGGCTCAAACCATTTGACACATTGGTGACACGCTTCTGTCATCCTCGCGTAGCACTCAATGCTTATTGCTATGGCGGGTATGAAACAAATCATCCTTTACCGCAGCAAGCCATCAGGAATGCGTGAATAACAGGATCAGGAGCGAATCATCATGTCAACTCTGCTTGGAATGAGCCAGCAAATCATCGATGATACGATCATGTCGGGCATAGAAGCACAGCAGGCACTTTTTGAAACCAAGGGCGACCCAATAGTTCTGGGACGCATTGGTTCGCTTGAAGTCCGTCTTGCAAATTCCCGCGACGCCATAGAAGCGGCGCAGGAATTGCGCTTTCGCGTCTTCTTCGAAGAAATGGGTGCCCGCAAGGAAACCATAGAAGAAGTTGAACTGAGAGACGCAGACCGCTTCGACGCCATTTGCGATCATCTTCTTGTTTATGACACTGCCCTGCCTGTGCCCGAGCACAAACAGATCGTTGGCACCTATCGCCTGATGCGCAGCGAACAGGCCGAGAAAGCGCTCGGTTTTTATTCGGCAGACGAATATGACGTGCAGCGTCTCGCACTTTCGCGTCCCGACCTTAAGCTTCTCGAACTTGGCCGCTCTTGTGTAAAGGCGGAATATCGCTCCAAGCGCACGGTCGAGCTACTCTGGCAAGGTGCATGGGCCTATTGCCGTCGTCATTCGATTGACGTGATGTTTGGCTGTGCATCGTTCCATGGTGCCGTACCTGCCGCACATGCGCTGGGACTGTCGTTCCTGAATCAGAACTGCCGTGCAACGCCTGACTGGGATGTGCGCGCGCTGCCTCATCGCTATCAGCCCATGGACCTGATGCCAAAGGAAGCGATCAACACCAAGGTTGCACTGTTCTCAATGCCACCACTGGTGAAGGGCTACTTGCGTCTTGGTGCCATGATCGGTGATGGCGCAGTGATAGATGAAGCTTTCGGAACAACGGATGTTTTCATCATCCTCCCGATTGAGCGCATTTCCAGCCGTTACATTACCTATTACGGCGCGGACGCAAACAGGTTCGTATAAAACAAAAGGCGAAGCGCAAGCTTCGCCTTTTTACTATCACGCCCTGCCAGCCAATTCCTTCAGCTTATAAATCAGCTCGAGCGCTTCACGCGGCGTCAACTCATCCGGGCTGATTTCAGCCACGGCTTTGGCGAGTTCACTGTCTTTTGCGGCTGCCTGCGGCTTGGGTTTTTCCTGTTGCAGAACAACAGAAAACAGCGGCAGATCATCGATCAACTTGTCAGCCTTGCCCGATGTTTCACCCGCTTCGAGCTGATGCAGCACATCGCGCGCGCGATTGACGACAGCTTCCGGAAGACCTGCAAGGCGCGCAACCTGCACACCATAGGAACGGTCAGCCGCACCCTTTGCCACTTCATGCAGGAAGACGACATCATTGTCCCATTCCTTGACGCGCATGGTAACGTTGAACAACCGGTCGAGCTTTTCAGAAAGCGCCGTCATTTCATGGAAATGGGTGGCGAACAGTGCGCGGCAGCGGTTCTTCTCATGCAGATATTCAACAGCAGCCCAGGCGATGGAAAGCCCGTCAAAGGTTGCCGTGCCACGACCAATTTCATCAAGAATGACCAGCGAACGCTCGCCCGCCTGATTGAGAATGGCAGCGGTTTCAACCATTTCCACCATGAAAGTCGAACGGCCCCGCGCCAGATCATCAGACGCCCCAACGCGGCTGAAAAGCCTGTCCACGACACCGATCTGTGCGGAACCTGCAGGCACAAACGAGCCCATCTGCGCGAGAATGACAATCAAAGCGTTCTGGCGCAGGAAGGTCGATTTACCACCCATATTCGGGCCAGTGAGCAACCAGATCGCGCCATTCCCGCTGTCTGATTGCGGCGAGAGATCACAATTATT
This sequence comes from Ochrobactrum sp. Marseille-Q0166, assembly GCF_014397025.1. NCBI lineage: Bacteria > Pseudomonadati > Pseudomonadota > Alphaproteobacteria > Hyphomicrobiales > Brucellaceae > Ochrobactrum > Ochrobactrum sp. Marseille-Q0166. The sequence goes on from NZ_JACJUO010000001.1 coordinate 89,114, forward strand.
GGCCACAAACGGATTGGCCGCCTGACGGCGCAATGCCTGCTCGACAACCGGATGGCGACCAGCGACAATGTTAAACGACAAACTGTCATCAACCAGCGGACGGCAATAGCCTTGCTCTTCAGCAAGAATGGCAAGTGAGGCTGAAACGTCGAACACCGAAAGGGCGACGGCAGCCGCACGAATGCTATCGGCATGACTGACCGCTTCCGCCGTTAGTTCCTCAAAGATTGCCAGCTCAATGGAAAGCGCGCGATCAGCGGCATTGGCGATCTTGCTTTCCAGCTCGGCGAGTTCTGTGGTGGTGAAACGCATGGCATTGGCCATGGTCTGGCGATGGATAAAACGGCCCTTGGCTGCGTCCGTGTCAGTCATCGTGCCGGAATTATTGGCCGTCACTTCGATGAAATAACCTAGCACATTGTTGTGCTTGATTTTCAACGTTTTAATGCCGGTTTCCTCGATATAATCGGCCTGAAGTCCAGCAATGACGCGGCGTGACTGATCACGCAGCGCGCGCATTTCATCGAGTTCTGCATTATAGCCTTCGCGTACAAAACCGCCGTCGCGCTTCAAAAGCGGCATCTCGTCGGCAAGCGCGCGGTCGATGTGGGCCGCAAAGCTAACAGGCAATGTCTCAATTGCTTCGCGCGCATGTGCCAATTCATCCGGCAGAATGGTGCCTTCGAGAAGTGAGGCGATACCATTCGCCGCCTCAAAACCACGCTGCAAAGCACCAAGATCGCGCGGACCACCGCGACCAACTGCGAGACGCGAAAGCGCGCGCGGCATATCCGGCACGCCTTTCAACTCAAGTCGAAGCCCTTCGCAGAGCGATTGCTCACTCAGAAACCATGAAACGGCATCAAGGCGCAGCGCAATCGCCTTGGGATCGGTCAAGGGTGCCGTCAGGCGCTCTGCAAGTAAGCGCGCTCCGCCACCCGTCACCGTACGGTCGATGGCCTTGAGCAGACTGCCCTCGCGATTGCCCGACATGGTACGGGCAAGTTCGAGGCTTGCGCGGGTGGCCGGGTCAATGAAAATCGTGCCGCCTTCATGCTCGCGCTCTGGGCGCATCAAAGGCGGACGCTCGGCAATCTGTGTCTTTTCAATATAGGCAATTGCGCCGGAAATGGCGGACAGTTCCGAACGGCTGAACTGCCCGAAACCATCAAGCGTTGCGACATTGAAATAGCGCTGGATGCGCGCCTCGGCGGCACCGCTATCAAACAGCGTCGCAGGCTGTGGCATCACGGCCTTGCCGATCAGATCAAAGGTCGGGCGCAGATCAGCATCGTGAAACGCCGTGTCTGCGACAACCAATTCGCGTGGATCAACACGGGCAACATCGGCAAAAAGCCGATCTTCCGTTGTCTCCGCAACACGGAACGTGCCGGTGGAAATATCGATCCATGCGAGCGCCAGCGCACCGTCGCCTTTGGTACGGCCAAGCGCCATGAGGTAATTGGCTTCAGATGGATCGAGCAGCTTTTCTTCTGTGATCGTACCCGGTGTGACAAGCCGGATCACATCGCGCCGAACGACCGATTTCGAGCCACGCTTTTTGGCTTCCGCCGGATCTTCAATCTGTTCACAGACCGCAACACGATAACCTTTGGCGATCAGTCGCTGGAGATAATCATCAGAGGCATGAACCGGCACACCGCACATGGGGATGTCTTCTCCCAAATGCTTGCCGCGCTTGGTCAGCGTGATGCCCAATGCTTTGGACGCCTCAACCGCATCGTCAAAAAACAGTTCGTAAAAATCACCCATGCGGTAAAAAAGCAGCGAATCAACATTCGCAGCTTTGATCTCAATGTACTGTTCCATCATGGGCGTGAGGCGAACAGCGGTTTCCTGCGCGATATTTTCTCCCGCTTCCAACTGTTTTTCTTCGACCTTCGCTTCCATGCCAAACCTTCATTTATTGCGATTTAAATCCATTTAAAGACATAATAATATCCATATCATGCTTTTTCGGATCAATATCTATTCCAAAATGCGTTGTTTACACTCCCGCGGACTGGCGTTATCGAATTCGTCCCGCAGAAGAAACCGGAGGGAACATGCCAGTCTCGACGCCGAAGGGCAACACGCCAGAACGCACACCCACAGCCAGTGAGAAGGAAGCGCTCGACTTTCACGCTCACGGTCGCCCGGGCAAGCTGGAAATCAATCCCACCAAGCCAATGACCACGCAGCGCGACCTTTCGCTGGCCTATTCCCCGGGCGTCGCAGTACCCGTCAAGGCTATCGCGGAAAATCCCGCCACCGCCTATGATTATACGGCCAAGGGCAATCTGGTTGCAGTCATTTCCAACGGCACAGCTATTCTTGGCCTTGGCAATCTTGGCGCACTGGCTTCAAAGCCCGTCATGGAAGGCAAGGCAGTCCTCTTCAAGCGCTTTGCGGATGTCGATTCCATCGACCTGGAAGTCGATACGACGAATATTGATGAATTCATCAATGCCGTGCGTTATCTCGGCCCATCCTTCGGTGGCATAAATCTCGAAGATATCAAGGCACCAGACTGCTTCATCATCGAGCAGCGCCTGCGCGAAGTGATGGATATTCCGGTTTTCCATGATGACCAGCATGGCACCGCCATCATCGCCGCAGCCGGCATGATCAATGCTCTGCAACTGACGGGCCGCGACATCAAGAATACCAAGCTCGTCTGCAATGGCGCTGGCTCGGCAGGTATTGCCTGTATCGAACTCATCAAGGCCATCGGCTTCCCGTCCGAAAACGTAACCCTCTGCGATACCAAAGGCGTCGTCTATCAGGGCCGTGAAGAAGGTATGAACCAGTGGAAGTCGGCCCATGCCATCAAGACTTCCAAGCGCACGCTCGAAGACGCGATGAAAGATGCCGACATCTTCTTCGGCGTTTCGGCAAAGGGCGCACTGACCAAGGAAATGGTGCGTTCAATGGCGCCAAATCCAATCATCTTTGCCATGGCCAATCCAGACCCGGAAGTTACGCCGGAAGATGTCGCGGAAGTGCGTGACGATGCCATTGTTGCCACGGGCCGTTCGGACTATCCGAACCAGGTCAACAACGTGCTGGGCTTTCCGTATATTTTCCGTGGCGCACTCGATGTTCGTGCCACCACGATCAATGACGAGATGAAAATTGCAGCCGTCTATGCAATTGCGGAACTGGCACGTGAAGACGTACCGGATGACGTGGTTGCCGCTTATCAGGGCAGCCGTCCGCGCTTTGGTCCGCAATACATCATTCCGGTTCCGTTCGATCCGCGTTTGCTGGCAACCGTTTCGGCGGCTGTCGCAAAAGCGGCCATTGAAACCGGCGTTGCCGGGCGTGTGATTGAAGATATTGAAGCCTACAAGCAGGAACTGCTTGCCCGTCGCGATCCAATTGCCTCTACACTGCGCGGCATTTATGAGCGCGTGCGTCGTCAACCAAAGCGCATCGTCTTTGCCGAAGGCGAAGAAGAGCCGACAATGCGTGCCGCTGTTTCCTACGTCAATCAGGGGCTTGGTACTGCGATCCTCGTGGGCCGCGAAGAGCGTGTTGCAGAAACCGCCAAGGAAGCCGGTCTCGATCTCAATCGTCCGGGTATTGAAGTTATCAATGCGCGCCTGTCGAGTCGCAATTCCGTCTATGCGGATTACCTTTACGAGAAACTCCAGCGCAAGGGCTATCTGACGCGCGATTGCCATCGCCTTATCAACAATGACCGCAATCATTTTGCGGCCTGCATGGTTGCCCTTGGCGATGCAGACGGCATGGTGACGGGGATCACGCGTAACTATGCAACCGGCCTCGAAGATGTGCGGCGCGTGATCGATTCAAAGCCGGGTCATCGTCTGGTTGGTGTTTCCATTGCGCTCTGCCGTGGCCGCACCGTGTTCATCGCCGACACAGCAGTCCATGAAAAGCCAACCGCCGAAGAGCTCGCCGATATCGCTGTGGAAGCCGCTGGCATGGCACGCCGCATGGGCTATGTGCCGCGTGTTGCACTCACCGCATTTTCGACCTTTGGCCATATGGGCGGCGAAAGCGCAACACGTATTCAGGAAGCCGTGCGCATCCTCAATACGCGTCATGTCGATTTCGAGTTTGATGGCGAAATGAGTGCGGATGTTGCCCTCAATCCGAAGCTGATGGAACGCTATCCGTTTATCCGCTTGTCGGGTCCGGCCAATGTCATTGTCACGCCGGACAATCATTCGGCATCGATTGCAGCCAATATGCTGCAGGAACTGGGTGGCGCGACCATTATCGGCCCGCTGCTGGTTGGCCTCGACAAACCTGCGCAAATCGTCAGCATCGGCGCAAAAGATACCGACATCGTCAATATGGCAGCCATTGCGGCCTATAATGCTGGTAACTGATAAGACTGATAAAGACATCATAAAGGCCGGGCATTGCCCGGCCTTTTCTTTTGAATATTCATACAATTTAAAAACGGCTATAGGATAGTTCCGTCAGTTCCCTCCTACCTCTCGCGCTTTGCAAAGCACGAGAGGTAGATTCAACAATGCATAGCGTCCTTTGTGCGTCCAAACGGTTGCACGGCGCTGTGGCAAGCCGGACATACAAGCCGCATGAGCGCACACGACCTGAAGCTTGAAGAAATCGTCAATCCAGAGACATTGCGTCGCAAGATCAACGAGCTCGCGGATTCAGCCGACGAGAGTTATCAAAGCCTGCCCGTTCGCAAGGTCGTTTTACACGCGCTCAAGGATGCGCTCGTTCGCGGTCGGGGCGTTGCGGAAGACATGCTGATGAAGGATGGTGGTGGCACGCTTTGTGCCCGGCGTCTTTCTTATCTGATGGATACGCTGATCAGCGCATTGTTTGAGTTTGCCAGCACCAAAGCCTATCCGATGCAAAACCCATCCAAGGCCGAGAACATGGCGATTGTGGCGGTCGGCGGCTATGGGCGCGGCGGACTTGCGCCCGGTTCAGACATCGATCTGCTGTTTCTGCTGCCCTACAAGCAGACGCCATGGGGCGAGCAGGTCGCTGAATACATGCTCTACATGCTTTGGGATATGGGACTGAAGGTCGGCCATTCTACCCGCAATATCGACGAATGCATTCGTCTTTCGCGCGAAGATATGACGATCCGCACCGCCATTCTGGATGCACGTTTTATCATCGGCAATCGCGATCTGTTCAATGCGCTCAACACGCGTTTTGACGAAGAAGTGGTCAAGGACACCGGGCCCGAATTCATCCAGGCCAAGCTTGCCGAGCGTGACAATCGCCACAAGAAAGCAGGCGAAACCCGCTATCTGGTCGAGCCAAACGTCAAGGAAGGCAAAGGCGGACAGCGCGATCTGCATACGCTGTTCTGGATCGCCAAGTATTTCTACCGTGTCAAAAGCAAGGAAGAACTGGTCAAGCTAGGCGTGCTTTCGCGAGCGGAGTTGCGCCTGTTCAACAAGGCGGAAGATTTTCTCTGGGCCGTGCGTTGCCATATGCATTTTGCGACGCTGAAGGCGGAAGAGCGCCTTTCCTTCGACATCCAGCCGGAAATCGCGCAGCGTCTTGGGTATACCGCGCATCCCGGCCAGAACTATGTCGAACGCTTCATGAAGCATTACTTCCTCGTCGCCAAGGATGTCGGCGATCTGACCCGCATTCTTTGTGCGGCGCTGGAAGAGGAACAGGCCAAGCATGTGCCCGGCTTCAATCGCATCTTTTTGACGTTCTCCAACCGGAAGCGCAAACTGGCAGGCACGAAAGATTTTATCTCTGAGAACCATCGCATCAACATTGCCGATGCCGATGTGTTCAAACGCGATCCGGTCAATATCATCCGCATCTTCCATCTTGCCGATAAGCTCGGGCTGGAATTTCACCCCGATGCCATGCAACAGCTCACCCGCTCGTTGAAACTCATCAATGCGGAACTGCGTGATAACCCGGAAGCCAACAGGCTGTTTCTCGAAGTACTGACCTCCCCGCGCAATCCCGAGTTGATCCTACGCCGCATGAACGAATCCGGCGTGCTCGGAAAATTCATCCCGGATTTTGGCAAGATCGTCGCGATGATGCAGTTCAATATGTATCATCACTATACGGTCGATGAACATCTTCTGCGCTGCATTGCCGTGCTTTCCGAGATTGAACATGGCGAGTTGGAAAACGAGCATCCGCTGGCCAATCAGCTGATTTCAACGCTCAAACGCGACCGTAATCTTCTTTATGTGGCGATGCTTCTGCATGATATTGCCAAGGGACGACCCGAAGATCATTCGATTGCCGGCGCACGTATTGCTAAAAAACTTTGTCCGCGCTTCGGCCTTTCAAAATCGGAAACCGAAACCGTCGAATGGCTGGTGCGCGAACATCTGACCATGAGCATGATTGCGCAATCACGTGATCTCAATGATCGCAAAACGATTGTCGATTTTGCCGACACGGTTCAGACCATGGAGCGGCTGAAGCTTCTTCTGATCCTGACGGTCTGCGATATCAAGGGTGTGGGCCCCGGTGTTTGGAATGGCTGGAAAGGCCAGCTGTTGCGGACGCTGTTCTTTGAAACAGAATTGGTCCTCACGGGTGGCTTCTCCAAACTGCCGCGTGCGGATCGTGACCGGCAGGCACGCGCAGCGCTTGCCGAAAAGCTTGCCGATTGGCCACAAGCTGAGCGTGACGCCTATCTCGCCCTGCACTACACCAATTACTTCCTCACTGTGAGCCTTGATGATCAGGTGCGGCATGCGCATTTCATCCGCGAGGCGGACAAAAACGGACGTGCGCTGGCTACCATGGCCAAGCCGCATACTTTTGAAGCGGTGACTGAAATCACTGTTCTTGCCCCCGACCACCCCCGACTTCTTTCGATCATCACCGGTGCCTGTGCAGCGGCTGGTGGCAATATCGTCGATGCGCAGATTTTCACCACCGGCGACGGACGTGCACTTGATACGATCCTCATCAGCCGAGAATTTGATACCGATGAAGACGAGCGCCGCCGCGCGGAACGTGTGGGCAAGGTGATTGAGGACGTGCTATCCGGCAAGGCGCATCTTCCGGATGTGCTGGCCAAACGCACCAAGCCAAAACGCGGAGCGAAAGCTTTCCAAGTGGAGCCGCGTGTGGAGATCAACAACACTTTTTCCGACAAATTCACCGTCATTGAAGTGGAAGGTCTTGACCGGCCAGGCCTTTTATCGGAACTGACCGGCCTTATTTCTGACCTTTCCTTGGATATTGCTTCAGCGCATATCACGACCTTCGGCGAGAAGGTGATCGACAGTTTTTATGTAACGGATCTGGTAGGGCACAAGATTTCAAATGCAACCCGACAGGGCAATATCAGGCGTAAGCTTCTTGCTGTGCTGGGTGGCGAAAACGGCGCCAAGACCAATGGTCGCGCAGCAGCATAGGTTTTTCAATAAATGAGTTTGGTCAAAAAGTTCGCAACCGTTGCGTCTGGCACGCTGATGAGCCGCATTTTTGGCTTCACGCGCGAAATGTTCATGGCGGCAGCACTCGGCACCGGCCCGGTCGCGGATGCGTTCAATGCGGCTTTCCGTTTCCCCAACACATTCCGCAGATTGTTTGCGGAAGGCGCGTTTAACGCAGCCTTCGTACCTCTGTTTGCCAAGGAAATCGAAAAGAACGGCATGGATGGCGCACGCCGCTTTTCCGAAGAAGTGTTTGGCGTTCTTTTCACGGTGCTGCTTTTCATCACCATCATCATGGAACTCTCCATGCCGTTTATTGTGCGCACGGTCATTGCGCCGGGCTTCACCGATGATCCCGTAAAGTTTGATAATACGGTGCGGCTGGCAATCATCATGTTCCCCTATCTCGCCTGTATGTCGCTGGCTTCGATGATGGCGGGCATGCTCAATTCGCTGCATCGCTATTTTGCAGCGGCAATTGCACCGGTCTTTCTCAATATCATCCTGATCGCTGTTCTGGCTTTCGCATGGTGGCAGGGCTATGACGCGCTGGCTGTCGGCTATGCACTTTCATGGGGTGTAATGGCTGCAGGTCTTGTGCAGCTTGCCATCGTCTGGATCGACGTGCGCGTTGCGGGCATCAAAATCGGCTTCAAGCGCCCGCGCCTGACACCCGGCGTTAAACGCCTGCTTGTGCTGGCATTTCCTGCCGCCATCACCGGCGGTATCACGCAAATCAATCTGCTGATCAACACCAATATCGCATCGGGCATGGAAGGTGCCGTTTCCTCGCTCGTCTATGCCGACCGTATTTATCAATTGCCGCTTGGCGTCGTCGGGATCGCCGTTGCAACCGTGCTGCTGCCGGAATTGTCGCGCGCACTGCGCGGCGGGCACATGAAGGAAGCTTCGAACCTGCAAAATCGTTCGGTTGAGTTCACACTGTTTCTGACCCTTCCCGCAGCCGCCGCCCTTTTGGTGATGTCAGAACCAATCGTTCGTCTGCTGTTTGAACGCGGACAGTTCAGTGCAGAATCGACTCTTGTTGTTTCCAATATTCTCGCAATTTACGGCATCGGCCTTCCTGCTTTCGTGTTGATCAAAGCTTTCATTCCCGGCTTTTTTGCGCGTGAAGACACGCGGACACCGATGATCTTTGCCGCTATCTCGGTGGCGGTGAACATAACGCTGGCAATCACGCTGTTTTCACGCATGGGACCGAGCGGCATTGCGATTGCAGAAATTACAGCAGGCTGGGTCAATGCCGCATTGTTGTTTGCAACGCTGGTCAAGCGTGGCCACTGGGGCAACGATATCCCGCTTCTCACCCGTATTCCACGCCTGTTGATCGCAGCCGGTGTCATGGCCATAGGCATTCATTTTGCCATAGGATATTTTGCGCACGAACTCTCATCAGCAGCGCCTTTCAGCATTCGTGCCGGGACGGTAACAGTCATGGTTCTGGCTGCCATGCTTGTCTATTTTGCTCTGGCCTTCGGGCTTGGCGGCGCAAACACGGCAATGATCCGTCGTGGCATCAAGCGCGGGGGTGCGAAAAAGGAAGCTGGCACTGACACATAATTGTCCTTGAAAGCCGATTGTCGCTCTGCGAAAAGGCCTGTAATCAAACCCCTTCGCTCTCCACCGGCGAAGGCCAACATCAGGATAACATCATGAGCACGTTCAAGCCGCTTGTTTTCTCCGGCGTTCAACCGACCGGAAACCTTCACCTCGGTAATTATCTGGGTGCCATCAAGCGGTGGGTAGAGGTTCAGGAGACACAAGAATGTATCTACTGCGTGGTAGACATGCATGCCTTGACCGTCTCGCCCGATCCGCTCGAGCTGATCCAGTCCACCCGCGAAGTGACCGCCGCCTTCCTCGCCGCCGGTATCGATCCTAAGCGAAGCATCGTCTTCAACCAGAGCCGCGTGATGCAGCATGCCGAGCTTGCCTGGGTGTTCAACTGTGTGGCGCGCATCGGCTGGATGAGCCGCATGACGCAGTTTAAGGACAAGGCTGGCAAAGACCGCGAAAATGCTTCGCTTGGTCTGTTTGCCTATCCTAGCCTGATGGCGGCTGACATTCTGCTTTATCGCGCGACCCATGTTCCTGTTGGTGAAGACCAGAAACAGCATCTCGAACTGACGCGCGATATCGCGCAGAAGTTCAACAATGACTATTCTGACCGTATTGCGTCGCTGGGTATTGGCGTGGACATGCAGGTGGGGGATGAACAGGTTTCCGGTTTCTTCCCGCTGACAGAGCCGATGATTTCGGGTCCGGCCATGCGGATCATGTCGCTGCGTGACGGCACCAAGAAAATGTCGAAATCCGACCCGTCGGACCTGTCGCGCATCAACCTGATTGATGACGAAGAAACCATCAACAAGAAGATCCGCAAAGCCAAAACCGATTCCGATGGTCTGCCTTCGGAACTCGATGGCCTGACCGGTCGCCCGGAAGCAGACAATCTGGTCGGCGTCTATGCAGCGCTTTCGTCAAAATCGAAGGAAGATATTCTGCGCGAGTTTGGTGGACGCCAGTTCTCCGAATTCAAGGCAGCACTTGCTGATCTGGCGGTATCAAAGCTTTCGCCAATCACCCATGAAATGCGCCGTCTGGTGGCCGATCCTGCCTATATCGACAGCGTTCTCAAAGATGGTGGCGAACGAGCAGGCGTCATTGCAGAAGCAAACATGCGCCATGTGCGCGATATCATCGGCTGGCTGCAAGACTGATAAATAATACGGCGCTGCCTGCTTGCGGGCGGCGCTTTGCAATGCCACATTATCGCCATGGTATCAAAACGACTTAGCCGGGAAGCTGGCCACCGACGTAAGTTTCTTGCCGTTATTGACGAGACGCCCGAATGTGGACGTGCCGTTGCCTATGCTGCACGCCGCGCCAAAAATACCAACGGCGCACTTGTCATGCTTTTTGTCATAGACAATTCGGATTTTCAGCAGATTCTTGGCGTCGGGGAGATCATGCGTGCAGAGGCTGAAGAACGTGCCCGCTCTACGCTGGAAAAATTCGCGGCCAAACTACGTGAAGAACAGGGTATTGAGCCTGAGCTGATTATCCGGGAGGGCCGCATCTCAGACGAGCTGACAAGCCTTATCGAAGAAGATCAGGATATTGCTATTCTCGTACTTGCGGCAGGATCGGGCAATGAAGGCCCGGGCCCTCTCGTGCAATCTCTCGCCAATCGCGCCCAGTTCCAGATTCCGGTTACAGTCATTCCAGCCGGTCTTTCGGATGAAGACATTGATGCGGTGACATAATCACCCTATATTGATGATAGATTATGTAGGACCGTTCTTGGCAAAAGCTGCCTGCGCGCGTATCCATACTTACGAAAAGTTTCTGATAGTGAAAGCGGAGAACGGATATGTTCATCCAGACCGAGACTACGCCAAACCCGGCGACGCTCAAATTCCTGCCCGGCAAGGTCGTGATGCCTGAAGGTACAGCGGATTTCCGCGATGCCGCAAGCGCGGGTAATACATCGCCGCTTGCAGCCAAGCTTTTCGCCGTTCCCGGCGTTACCGGCGTTTTCTTTGGCTTTGATTTTATCACTGTAACCAAGGATGACGGCGAGTGGCAGCACCTGAAGCCAGCAATCCTCGGCACGATCATGGAACATTTCATGTCGGGCGCCGATGTTATGGCAGGCAATGCCACCTCCAGTGCAGGCGACGAGCACGGCGAAGAAGAATTCTTCGATGAAGCCGATGTTGAAATCGTTGAAACGATCAAGGAATTGATTGAAACCCGCGTTCGCCCTGCAGTTGCTCAGGACGGCGGCGACATTACTTTCCGTGGCTTTGAAAACGGTACCGTGTTTCTGCACATGAAAGGCGCATGTTCTGGCTGCCCGTCTTCAACAGCAACACTCAAGCACGGCATTCAGAATCTTCTGCGTCATTTCGTGCCTGAAGTTCAGCAGGTCGAGCAGATCTAAGCCAAAAAGAATCCAAACTAAAAGGCCGCCGAAAGGCGGCCTTTTTCATATCATGTCCTATCGGACAATAACCTTAGCGCCCTGTTCAGTACGCTCGTAAAGGTCAATAATGTCCTGATTCATCATGCGAACGCAGCCCGATGACATGGCCTTGCCAATCGACCACCACTCCGGCGTTCCATGAATGCGATATCCGGTGTCTCCACCCTTGTTGTAGAGATAGAGCGCGCGTGCACCGAGCGGGTTCTTCAAGCCCGGCCCCATACCGTTACGATATTTCGCCAATTCCGGCTGGCGCTTGATCATCGGCGCCGGCGGGGTCCAGGTTGGCCATTCGCGCTTCATGGCGACACGCGCCGTTCCCGACCAGCCGAAACCTTCACGGCCAACGCCGATGCCATAGCGCATCGCCTTGCCGTCTGGCAGCACAAGATAGAGAAATTTTTCGCCGGTTTCGACGATGATTGTGCCCGGTGCTTCACTTGTCTGATACTTGACGATCTGGCGGCGGTACTGCTGCGGTATCTTCTCATTCGGGATTGCTGGAATCGTATAACCGGCATCACTGACAGAAGAATAAGACGCTGTGTAGAACGTACCGCCAACTGTGGAGCAACCAGCAAGTGCACCACCAAGAAGAAGGGCTGCAGTCAGTTGCAAGACGCGAGACTTCATGAATTTCTCCCAGAGTGAGATAGACCATCATCAGGAGCGAATCGCTCATTCACCCGCAAACTTGAGGGAGTATTATTAACCAGCCGTTAACCGTAAATTGAAAAATCCATGGTTACGCCATTTTTTTGCCGCCTTTTCCAAAGTTTCAACACTGGAATGCCGCAGGTTTTCAGGCTTATTCGTTTGAAAGATGGGGTTTTTGGGCGCTAAAGTGCAACTATGCCAATCGTGATTCCCCATAAAGCGCACCCACTTTCTGACGGACGACAGTCCGAAAATGCCATGCTTGTCCGTCGCGGTGTACAGCGTCTGTTTCTAGAAATGGGGCTGGCAACTTTGCCGGAACTCTCACTTGCGTCCGGCAGACGCGCAGACCTGATTGCCGTCAGCCGCAAAAGCGAAATCTGGATCGTGGAGATTAAATCTTCAATCGAAGACTGGAAGGCTGATCGGAAGTGGCCAGACTATCGGCATTACTGTGATCGGCTGTTTTTTGCGACACATCCATCGGTGCCACGCGAAATCTTCCCGGAGGATTGCGGCTTCATTTTATCGGATGGTTATGGCGCGGAAATTCTGCGCGATGCGCCCGAGCATAAGCTGTCGGGCGCTACACGCAAAGCGCTGATGCTGCGCTTTGCAAGAGCAGGCGCTGCCCGTCTGACGATTGCAGAACTTGCCGGTCTCGATGTGCCCGAGACAGATATTGATTAACGCAACTCTCTAGCGCGGTGCGCGCTTGGCCAGAATACGCTGTAGCGTGCGGCGATGCATATTCAGACGGCGCGCGGTTTCAGACACGTTACGCTCGCACATCTCGTAAACGCGCTGAATATGCTCCCAGCGAACACGATCAGCCGACATCGGGTTTTCCGGCGGCGCGACCTTTTCGCCCGGACGGCGGGTGAGCGCTGCAAAAACTTCATCGGCGTCGGCAGGCTTGGAGAGATAATCGATTGCCCCAATCTTCACTGCATTTACAGCAGTTGCGATATTGCCATACCCCGTGAGAACGATCGCACGCGTATCGGTGCGGCGCGAACGAATGGCTTCGATCACATCAAGACCATTTCCGTCGCCAAGACGCATATCAACGACAGCGTAGGCGGGTGCTGCGGTTTTAGCCGCGGCGATTCCCTCTTCAACCGATTCCGCAGTTGTCACCTGAAAGCCACGACCTTCCATGGCCCGCGCCAGACGCTGCAAAAACGGTTTGTCATCATCAACCAGAAGGAGGGTGGGATCGTTGCCAATGGCTTCGGCGTCTTCCTGCTTCAAGTCATCCATGGGGTGCTTCCTGCCTGTATTTTTATTCTCTTATTGGTATCCCTGCGGCAAAAAGTCAAATAGCCATTGAATTATTGAAGCAATCTCATCAAACCAGACGGATCAAAAAAACATAAAGCATTGTGTTTAAATGCTATTTTGTAACATTCGCATTGAAAATCAAAGCCATGCTCTTCCCGAACAACGAAACTCTGAAAATATAACAATCACTAAATTCACATTATTTTCAGTTACTTACGGTAAATGCAGATCGCGACCATATCACTTTCACTTCTGCACCCTGGCCGGGATTCTTACGATTTTTAAAATTAATTTGCGCGCCGGAGCGTTCCAGCAGGGTTTTTGCGATAAAAAGTCCCAGCCCCAGACCCCCGCCACCATTATGTGAAGCATCGCGACTGCTCATATATGGCTCGCCGATTCGGTCAAGAATTTCCGGTTTGAAGCCTTCGCCATCGTCCTGAATTGTGACGCTGACGCTGTTATCGGTCCATCCCCATGTGACATTCACTTCGCTCTGCGCAAAATCGACGGCATTTTCCACCAGATTGCCAAGACCATAAAGAAGCCCGGGATTGCGGCGCACGACAGGCTCGGGCTTCGGACCTTCAACCTTGGAAACATTGAGTACGACACCAAAATTGCGATGGGGTTCGATGACTTCCTCAATGAGCGATGAGAACGGCAGTCGAGACATATGTTCTTCATTTTCCGAAGAAAGGCTTGTCAAGCGTAGCAGAATTTCACGGCATCGCGCGGCCTGTGATTGCAGCAATGCAATGTCATCAATCAGTGCCGGATCGCTGTCCGGCTTTTTCGAGTAGCTGCGCTGCATTTCCTTGACGACCAGCGTGATGGTCGCAAGCGGCGTGCCCAATTCGTGAGCCGCTGCTGCTGCCAGACCATCAAGCGCCGTCAGATGTTGCTCACGCTGCAAAATCAGTTCTGTTGCGGCCAGCGCATCGCCAAGCTGTCGCGTTTCTTCTGCGATACGATAAGCATAGACACCAGTGAAGCCTAAAGCGGAAACAATTGCGCACCAGATCCCCATTACAAAAAGCAGCGGCAGAGTGAGCGTTTCGCCCGGGTACCAAGGCAACGGCTTATGATAAAACATCAAAAATGATGTGCTGATTACGGCGAGCAGAGCGAGAACCAATGTGTGGCGTACAGACAGCGATGTCGCCGAAATGATGACCGGAGCAACCATAAGAATAATGAACGGATTCTGTACCCCACCCGTCAGATACAGCAATCCTGCAAGTTGCAGAATATCAAACGCCAATACGATACTTGCGGCGGTCGGGCTTAAACGGTGATTGGTCGGGAAGCGAAAAGCCAGATAGAGATTGAGCCATGCTGAACATGCAATCATCGCAAAACAGATGCCGACTGCGAAATTGAATTGCAGATAGAGCGCCACAAACATGACGGTCGCTGTTTGTCCTGCAATCGCCAGCCAGCGCAGACGCACCAATGTGGTCAGGCGCGGCTTTCGTGAAAGATTTGAAGCCCGATTATCAAATTCTGCGTGCATGATCACCCCTATCCGCCCCTTATGCGGCAAGGCGCTTATTCGCGCAAGCAGAACTGTGTCATCCAGTCGCAGGCTTTGGCGTGCATGACACCCAACGCCCTATTATGTGCGGATTTCCCGAGGTTTTCCTCATGGGCACCCCCCTACAATCAGTAATTGTGTCAATTCTGTGAAGGAATTATAACAACACTATCTGCAAAGCGATGGAGGGCGCCGCGTGATTATCTTCAGGGGGAAGATATCGTCCGGGCTTGGAAAACATTCCCAGCTCGTCATTCCTGGAAAACGACATCTGGATAATTCACCCAATGACTGGCCGGATCGTTTTGTATCCGGCTCATTGAACGTGCAGATCATGGAATATCCATCGATTCTGCAAGGCCGTCGCAAGCAGCTAAACGCGCTGGATCGCGGCCTCGTTCCGCCCAGCATCGTCATCCCGCAGCACGAAATTGCGAACAACAGTCTGCGCCGCAAGCTTTTCAAACCACGGCGTGGCACGGGGCAAGCATGGCGCGCGACGCTTCACGCACATTCCCGATCTATGAATGTATGGATTTTCCGGCGTATCGGATCGCATATGCATGACTGTCTCGAGCTGATCTCGGACAAGTGCATCCGTGACAACCTCAACATCCGTGATCAGGATGAGGTTCACGTCGTTCTACATTCGTGATCGGTATCAGGTGCCGCGTGGCTTTGCCCTTCGGGTGGCTTCGGCACTCGCCGGATCTTCCGGCCAGACATGGCGCGGGTAGCGGCCACGCATATCAGAGCGCACATCGGCCCATGAGCCTTGCCAGAAGCCCGGCAAATCACGCGTGATCTGTATCGGGCGGTGGGCGGGCGAAAGCAATTCCAGCAAAAGCGGTACTTTGCCATTGGCAATGGCCGGATGGATACCAAGGCCGAACAGCTCCTGCACGCGCACGGCCAGAACCGGCTCCTCCGTGTCATAGCGGATCGGAATATTCGAGCCGGTCGGCACTTCAAAATGCGTTGGTGCCAGTTGATCGACGAGGCGTTGCAGGTCAAACGGCACGAGGCTTATCAATCCGTTTTTCAGCACATGCGCCGGGATGCGGTCGAGTTGCGCCTCACCAGTGAGAAACGGCAGAAGCCAGTCGTCAAGGCGCGCAATAAGATTGTCGTCATCCATCGACGGCCATGGATCGCCAAGACCGCGATAAAGCCAGCCGAGACGACGACGCAGGATTTCAGCTTCTTTGCCCCATGGCAGGATTTGCAGTCCATGCTCGCGCACGGCAGCGATTACACCTTCATCGGCGCTCACGCCGGAAGGAGCGGCAAGCGGCTTTTCCGACAGGGCAATAGCACCAATGCGAACGGCTTCACGCGCACGCAAAGCGTTCTTTTCCGCGTCGTAGACGACCTGTCGGCCGCTTTCGATCTTGGTGCCAAGAGCAGTGCGGATTTCTGTTTCAGAGACTTCCGCCGCAGAAAGCACGCGTGCGCGGCCTGCTTTACCCGACATATCGGCCACCACCAGCCATTGCGCGCGGCTGAGGCTGATCGCCGGATCGACTTCGCCACCACGCCCATTGGCCAGCAGGAATTGCCCCGTTGTCCCACGCGCCTTAGCGATACGGTCTGGATAGGCGTCAATCAACATACGGCCAACACTTGATCCCGCTGCTTCGCCTTTGTTGGGCACATTTGCAGCCAGACGTTTCGCTAGTCCTTTGGCGCGCTGGGCGCGATCAGAACGGTCATTGCGAAACCGCGACATGCGCGTGTCGAGGTCGGTTTCATTGCCGCCAAGGCCGCGCTCGGTCAGAAGAACGGCAAGCTCTGCAGCGCGCAAGGCCTCGCCGCGTTTGCCCGCTTCCGCCACCATATGCGCCAGACGAGCAGGCAAGGCGAGCGAGCGCATAGCCTTGCCGTCTGCGGTCAGACGTCCAGCCTCATCAAGCGCACCAAGCCGGCTAAGCAATGCTTTGGCTTCTTTGAGCGCGGGCAACGGTGGTTTGTCGAGCAGCGAAAGCGTCGTAGGATCGGTCACGCCCCATGCAGCCGCATCGAGGACTAGGCCGGAAAGGTCGGCTTCCAGAATTTCGGGCGGCGAGAAAGCAGGAAGTGACGCCGTTTGCCCCTGATGCCAGAGGCGGATGGCGATGCCCGGCTCGGTACGACCGGCACGACCAGCGCGCTGATCCGCACTTGCGCGTGACGTGCGCACCGTTTCAAGGCGCGTGAGGCCCGTAGCAGGTTCATATTTTGGCAGGCGGGCAAGGCCAGAATCGATCACCACCCGCACACCGTCGATAGTGATGGAGGTTTCGGCAATCGAGGTCGCCAGCACCACCTTGCGATGACCTGCGGGAGCTGGCTTGATTGCCGCATCCTGATCACGGCCTTCCATGGCACCATAAAGCGGGGCCAGAATGATATTGGCAGGCAGCAACTTTTCCAGAATTCCTGCGGTACGTTCGATCTCGCCCTGACCGGGCAGAAAGGCGAGAATGCTGCCCGTTTCATCGGCCAGCGCTTCGCGAATGGCTTTCACCATCACGTCTTCAATGCGTTCGTCAGGCTTGCGCTCGCGATGGCGAATATCGACGGGGAAAGCGCGGCCTTCGCTCTCAATAATGGGTGCATCGCCCAAAAGGGAGGCCACACGCGCGCCATCCAGCGTTGCCGACATCACGAGAATCTTGAGATCGTCACGCAGAGCGGCCTGCACATCGAGCGCAAGCGCCAGACCAAAATCGACATCAAGGCTACGCTCATGAAACTCATCGAACAGAACGGCGGCAATGCCCTTGAGATCAGGGTCGTCGAGGATCATGCGGGCAAAAACGCCTTCAGTCACCACAAGGATTTTGGTTTTCGCCGAAACCTTGCTTTCAAGGCGCATACGATAGCCGACTGTTTCGCCCGGCTCTTCACCGAGCAACTGCGCCATGCGGCGCGCCGCTGCACGCGCTGCCAAACGACGAGGCTCCAGCAGCACAATCATGCCGTCGCCGCGCCAGATAGCATTTAAAAAATGCAGCGGCACCAGCGTCGTCTTACCCGCGCCGGGAGGCGCAACCAGAACTGCACTCGCATGATTGGCAAGCGCGGCGTCAAGTTGCGGGAGAATGCGGGTAACGGGAAGATCGGGCAGACTCGTCAAATGAAATTCCGTATTATAAAGGCGTTGCTTTGGTGCTTATCACACAAGGAGCGACGATGATCCATATCCGAAAATCCACACCTGCCGACGCCCCTGCCCTCACGGCGATCTGGCGCGCAAGCGTGCTGGCAACGCATGATTTTCTCAGCCGTGAAGACTTCAATGAGATCGAAAAGCTGGTCGCAGAGCAATATCTGCCAAATGTGGAAGTCGATGTCGTTGAATATGACGGCCAAGCGGTCGGCTTCATGGGCATGACCGATAACAATATCGACAGCCTGTTCATTTCGCCGGCTGAACGCGGTAAGGGTATTGGCAAACATATGATTGCGCACGCGAAAAAGCGCGGCACGCTGACCGTCGATGTGAATGAGCAGAACGCACAAGGCGTGGGCTTTTATCGCCATGTCGGTTTTGTTGCGACAGGTCGCTCGGAAACGGATGATCAGGGACGGCCTTATCCGCTCTTGCATCTCAAGCTTGAGGCCTACAGCAGCTCCAGTTAAGAGTGAACTGCTGTAACTGTTTGTTTTTACGCATTATCCGAAGCAAAACCGCTTCGCACTTTTGCTGGAAATGCTATAAACTCCGGTCCATGCCAATTGCGGAGAAAATCATTCTCGCAAAAGGCATTTCCGGAGCAATTGACATACTCCCCTATAGTATATAGGCTTCATGAAAATCGGGAGATTTCATGCCGCATTCACCGGAAGACAAAAAGCGCGCTTTGACGCGCCTGCGCCGCATCAAAGGCCAGGCCGAGGCACTGGAGCGCGCTGTGGAATCGGGCACGGAATGCGCCGCACTTTTGCAGCAGATCGCAGCCTTGCGTGGCGCGACCAACGGATTAATGGCGGAAGTACTGGAAAGCCATTTTCGAGAGACATTCGGCCAAAGTCGTTGTCAGTCTCGTGAGACGATAGCACGCGATGCGGTGGCAGATCCCGATGCAGAGATCGACGAAATCATGCGAATTTTGCGCACCTATCTGAAATAGGGCGCACGAATAGAAGGATTGCAAACATGAAGTCACGCGCAGCCGTTGCCTGGGAGGCAAAAAAGCCGCTCACCATCGAAACCGTTGAAATCGGCGGTCCCCGCGCGGGCGAAGTGCTGGTCGAAATCATGGCGACCGGCGTTTGCCACACCGATGCCTACACGCTTTCCGGCCTTGACTCAGAGGGCAAGTTCCCGGCCATTCTCGGCCATGAAGGTGCGGGCATCGTGCGCGAAGTGGGCGCTGGCGTAACGTCCGTTAAGCCGGGCGATCACGTGATCCCACTCTACACGCCGGAATGTCGCCAGTGCAAAACCTGCCTGTCGCAGCGTTCAAACCTCTGCACATCGATCCGCGCAACGCAGGGTCAGGGCCTCATGCCAGACCGCACAACCCGCTTTTCATGCGATGGCGGTGAAGTGTTCCATTATATGGGCTGCTCGACCTTCTCGAACTTCACCGTTCTGCCGGAAATCGCAGTCGCCAAGGTTCGCGAAGATGCGCCTTTCGACAAGATCTGCTATATCGGCTGCGGTGTTACCACCGGCATTGGCGCAGTTATTTATACGGCTAAGGTTCGTCCGGGTTCCAATGTTGTTGTGTTTGGTCTTGGCGGCATTGGTCTCAATGTCATTCAGGGCGCGCGTATGGTTGGGGCGGACAAGATCATCGGCGTCGACATCAATCCATCCAAGGTGGAAATGGCGAAGAAATTCGGCATGACCGACTTTATCAACCCGCGCGAAATCGGCAATGACAAGGTCGTGCAGGCCATTCAGGATCTGACCGATGGCGGCGCGGATTATTCTTTCGATGCTACCGGCAACACCGATGTCATGCGTCAGGCGCTCGAATGCTGCCATCGCGGCTGGGGTGAATCGATCATCATCGGCGTTGCGGAAGCGGGCAAGGAAATCGCCACGCGTCCATTCCAGCTCGTCACCGGACGCGTCTGGAAAGGCACTGCATTTGGTGGCGCTCGTGGTCGCACCGACGTTCCAAAGATCGTTGACTGGTACATGGAAGGCAAGATCGACATCGACAGCCTCATTACCCACACCATGCCGCTTGATGAAATCAACACGGCTTTCGACCTTATGCATGAAGGCAAGTCGATCCGTTCGGTGATTGTCTACTGATGCGTGAAAAGCTTTTCACCTCTCATTGGGATGAGATCGACAGCCTGACTCCGCGCGCGCTTTATGCGATGCTGAAGCTGCGCGTGGATGTTTTCGTGGTGGAGCAGAATTGCCCTTACCCCGAAATCGACGGCAAGGATTATGACGCGTTTCACTTACGCATTCTCGATGGTGCGGAACTCGCAGCGAGTTTGCGGGTTCTGCCACCAGAGAAGGAAGGAAAGCCGGTCAAAATCGGTCGGGTTGTCGTCGCAGCCGATTATCGTGGTGACAAGCTTGGTCATCGCATGATGAAAGAGGCGATTGCTTTTGCTCAGGACCGCTTTCCGGGCATTGCCATTGAGCTTGGCGGACAGAGCCATTTGCAGAAATTCTATGGCTCGTTCGGCTTTGTCGCGATTTCGGAAGAATATCTCGAAGATGGCATTCCGCATGTCGATATGCGGTTAGAACCGCAGGAAAGCGTTGTGTGATGTTTTTGCTCCGCCGCCATATGTCCTTTTATCTGGCAGCCATTGGCGGCGTAACAGCTTTCATCATTGCCTGGCTTCTAAAAAGCCCGCTTGCTCCGGTCATCGGGGCAAACTGTTTTTTTGTGCTCTATCTTGCTTTGGCGCTGTGTGCATTGCCAAAACTGACGGCAGCATACCTCAAAAAACATGCCGCCACGGCAGATGAACCAATATGGATCATCTTTCTGGTGACATTTGCGACTGTTGTTGTGGCGGTCGTGTCACTGTTCATTCTCGTCAATCAGAAGCCCGAAGCCGATATGCTCTCCCTCGTTGTGACGCTGACTGCTGTTCCGCTTGGCTGGTTTACGATCCATATGATGACGGCCATCCATTACGCCCATATGTACTGGCAACCCACAGAGCCTGCGGGAAAAGATGCGGCGCGCGCCAGCAAACATTGTGGCGGCTTTGCCTTTCCAGAAACGGCGGAGCCATCCGGTTGGGATTTCGCATATTACGCCTTCGTCATCGGCATGACGGCACAGACGTCGGACACCAATGTCACGACCACAGCAATGCGCAAAGTAACGCTTCTGCACAGCGTCGTGTCATTCTTTTTCAATACGGTCCTTGTTGCGGCGACAGTGAATGTCGTGGTCGCACTCGGCAGCGGATAAACAGCAGGAACTCTCATGGAAACGATTTCGACCGCAAAATGCTTTGGTGGAACACAGGGCGTTTATCGCCATAAGAGCGAGACCAATCAGTGCGATATGACCTTTGCCGTTTTCCTGCCGCCGCAGGCAAAGGATGGCCCGGTGCCGGTGCTCTGGTATCTTTCCGGCCTCACCTGCACCCATCAGAATGTGATGGACAAGGGCGAATATCGCCGCCTTGCAGCAGAACTTGGAATTGCCGTTATTTGCCCAGATACCAGCCCACGCGGTGATGACGTGCCGGATGAACCTGATAACTGGCAGTTCGGCAAGGGTGCAGGCTTTTATGTCGATGCCACGCAAGAGCCATTTGCCAAAAACTATCAGATGTATAGCTACATCACCAAGGAACTGACCGATCTGGTGACAGACAAATTTCCGCTCGACATGGCGCGTCAGGCCATCACTGGTCATTCGATGGGCGGACATGGTGCGCTGACCATAGCACTGAAAAACCCGGATCGTTTCAAGTCGGCATCAGCTTTCGCACCGATTGTCCAGCCTTCAAAGGCGGGCTGGTCGAAGCCTGCGCTGGAAAAATATCTGGGCGCAGAAGAACGTGCATGGCGTGCCTATGACGCGACGCTGCTCATTGAAGACGGCTACCGTTTTCCCGAATTTCTGGTCGATCAGGGTGAAGCTGATGGCTTCCTTCATGAAGGCCTGCGTCCATGGCTATTGGAAGAAGCCTGCACAAAGGCTGGCATCCCGCTCACGCTCAATATGCGAGAAGGCTATGACCATTCCTATTTCTTCATCTCGTCCTTCATGGATGACCATCTAAAATGGCATTCCGAGAGGTTGAAGCGTTGATTAGCGCTTCATCACCTTCATCGGCAGACCGCCCTGCGGCTGGGTGGTGAGTTTCTGCACCGGCCATGGCATTGTGGTTTCCAGGACGTCAAAGCGACGGCCATCAAGCAAGGTTGCAAGCGCAATCACCGCTTCCTGAAGCGCGAAACTCGCACCGATGCAGACACGTGGACCAGCACCAAAGGGCAGATATTGAAAGCGGTCGAGTTTGTCGCGGTTTTCGGGCCAGAAGCGTTCCGGCATGAAGGCATCCGGCTGCTCCCAGTAAAGCCTGTGACGATGGATTACCCATGGCATAACCAGCACCGCTGTTCCTTTGGCAATTTTCAGATCGCCATAGGTGTCATCCGATGCAGCCTCGCGATTGATTGACGGCGCTGGCGGATAAAGTCGCATCGCCTCCTCAAAAGCGGCACGCGTGAAGGGCAGTTTTGCCAGCCATTCCTGCGGCGGCAGGTCATTGCCGCCATCCGCAAAGAACGCATCGATCTCAGCCTCAACACGCTCGCGTTCCTGCGGTGCCTTTGCAAGCAGATAAAGCGTCCAGCCGAGCGCCCGGGCTGTCGTTTCATGCCCGGCGCCGATGAATGTGATGATATTATCTTCAATTTCCGAGCGGCTCAGACCGTCCGGTCCTTCGGCACGTAAAAGCAGGGTCAGGAAATCGTTGGGGACCTCTTCGCCTTTCTCCATACGTGCCTTGCGCAGAGCAATCGTGTCGGACACCAGTTCGCGGAAGAAGCCAAGAGACTGGTTGCCACGAAGGCGCGTGAAGCGCGGCAGCCATTCGGGCAAGCCAAGAAGATCGAATGGATCGACGCGGCCCATGGTTTCAAAAAGCTTGTCGATCTGGTGCGCAAAATCATTGGGATCACCGGCGATTTCGCCAGAGAACAGCGTTTCAGCCAGAATGTCATAGGTGAGCAGCGTCATGTCGTGGGCGACATCGGTGATGATGCCATTGGTCTTGTATCGCTCGACAAACTGCAGCGAGCGGTTTCGCATGGCGCTCGCAAAACCGCCGATATGGCGCGGGGTGAAAACCGGCGCCATCGCCTTGCGCGAACGCTTCCAGACCTGACCTTCGGCGGTCAATAATCCATCACGTAAGATAGGACGCAGCACGCGCTGACGGATGGCGGACATGGGATAATTGGCGGCATGATCGACCAGCACATGACGGATAAGGCCCGGATCGTTGGCAATGATGGTTTTGATGCCAAGCCAGCTTACAGAAACCCAACGCTCGTTATAGGAAGGCTCGCCCCATAATTCGAGCGGGTTCTTGTAAACCACGCGCATCATCTCAAAGCGTCCAACCGGCTTTTCGCGCGGGCGCGGCGCAGGCGGTACAAACGGTTGAGCTGGATCTTTCATGGCAATTGTGGTTTTCATCAAGTGCTCCTTTTGATCGAGAACACCCCCGTCGAACAAGATATAGGCTTCAATTGTGGCAGTTCCACAGACCACCCAACACTCCGGCTCATCATCTTCCACCAAATGAGCGGAATCCCCGGTAAATTTGGCCCCAAAATTTGGAAAAATCGCCGTTAACGCCTATATTAAAGCCATGTTTGTCGTGTGATTCGACAGGGTTTTTATTGCTGCAATTGCGGCAGACTTTAAGGTTGCCTTCGCGGCGCATTTTCGAAAGATTTTCATGAGCGAGACACCAGAGATGAATTCCGTAGCCGCCGCCGAATATGGCGCGGATTCCATTCGTGTTCTGAAAGGCCTCGACGCAGTTCGCAAGCGTCCAGGCATGTATATCGGTGACACGGATGACGGCTCGGGCCTGCATCATATGGTCTACGAAGTCGTGGACAACGCCATCGACGAAGCGCTGGCCGGACATGCAACGCTTGTCACCGTCACGCTGAATGCCGACGGCTCGTGTACTGTGACCGACAACGGCCGCGGTATTCCGACTGACATTCACAAAGAAGAAGGCGTTTCGGCTGCCGAAGTCATCATGACCCAGCTCCATGCCGGCGGCAAGTTCGACCAGAATTCATATAAGGTTTCCGGTGGCCTGCACGGCGTGGGTGTGTCGGTTGTGAACGCATTGTCGATCTGGCTGAAGCTGAAAATCCGGCGCGCCGGCAAAATCCATGAAATGGCCTTTACGCACGGGGTAGCTGATGCTCCGCTTGCGGTCATTGGTGATGCAGGCAGCGATACAGGCACCGAAGTCAGCTTCCTGCCTTCGCCTGATACGTTTACCATGGTCGAGTTTGATTATGATACGCTCGAGCGCCGTCTGCGCGAACTGGCGTTCCTCAACTCCGGCGTCCGCATCAAACTGACAGACCGTCGCCACGCCGATATTCGCGAACAGGAACTTCACTATGAAGGTGGTGTGGTTGAGTTCGTAAAATATATCGACAAGGGCAAGAAATCCCTTCTGGACGAGCCGATCTATATCCGCAGCGAAAAAGATGGCATGACCGTTGAAGTCGCCATGTGGTGGAACGATTCCTACCATGAAAAAGTGCTGTGCTTCACCAACAACATCCCGCAGCGCGATGGTGGTACGCATCTGGCCGGTTTCCGTGGCGCGCTGACCCGTCAGGTGACGGGTTATGCCGATGCATCCGGCATGACCAAGAAAGAAAAGGTCAGCCTGACCGGTGATGATTGCCGTGAAGGTCTGACGGCTGTGCTTTCGGTCAAGGTTCCTGATCCAAAGTTTTCATCGCAGACCAAGGACAAGCTGGTTTCCTCGGAGGTCCGTCCTGTCGTTGAAAGCCTCGTCAATGAAGCGCTTTCAACATGGCTCGAAGAACATCCTTCAGGCGGCAAGACCATTGTTGAAAAGGTCATTCAGGCCGCCGCAGCCCGCGAAGCAGCCCGCAAGGCACGCGACATCACACGCAAGAGCAATCTGAGTGTGACATCGCTTCCCGGCAAGCTGGCTGACTGTCAGGAACGCGATCCTGCAAAGTCAGAAATCTTCATCGTCGAGGGTGACTCTGCTGGTGGTTCGGCCAAGAGCGGTCGTTCACGCCAGAACCAGGCTATTCTGCCGCTGCGCGGCAAGATCCTCAACGTGGAACGCGTCCGCTTTGACCGCATGATCTCATCCGATCAGGTCGGCACGCTGATCACAGCTCTTGGCACGTCGATCGGCAAGGATGAATCGCACGGCTTCAATCCTGACAAGCTGCGCTACCACAAGATCATCATTATGACGGATGCTGACGTCGACGGCGCGCATATTCGGACGCTGCTGTTGACCTTCTTCTTCCGTCAAATGCCGGAGCTGATCGAGCGCGGTCATATCTATATCGCGCAGCCGCCCCTCTATAAGGTATCGCGTGGCAAGTCCTCGCAATATATCAAGAACGAAGCTGCTTTCGAAGACTTCCTTATCGAAACCGGCCTTGAAGAAGCGGCTCTTGAAATGGGCAGCGGTGAAGTGCGCGCCGGACCTGACCTTCGATCAGTCGTCGACGATGCACGCACACTGCGTCAGCTTCTTTCGGGCCTTCATACGCGTTATGATCGTCGTGTTGTGGAACAGGCCGCGATTGCAGGCCTTCTTAACCCGAATGCGACCGCTAACGATGCTGCGTCGCAGGCTTCCGCCGATATCGTTGCCAAGCGTCTCGACATGATCTCGGAAGAAACCGAGCGTGGCTGGACCGCCCATGTGACGGAAGACGGCGGCTATCGCTTCGAGCGCATGGTGCGTGGCGTGAAGGATGTTGCCATTCTCGACATGGCTCTGCTCGGCTCTGCAGATGCGCGCCAGATCGACCGTGTGGCTTCGCGTCTGTCGGAAGTTTTCGCTGAGCCGCCGGTTCTGCGCCGTAAAGACAAGGTCGAAACACTTTCCGGCCCGATGGCGCTGCTTGATGCGATTTTCGCTACAGGCCGCAAGGGTCTGACATTGCAGCGTTATAAAGGCTTGGGCGAAATGAATGCGGAACAGCTTTGGGAAACCACGCTCGATCCAAATGTGCGTTCGCTTTTGCAAGTCAAGGTGACGGACGCGACCGATGCCGATTCGCTCTTCTCCCGCCTGATGGGTGACGAAGTTGAGCCACGCCGCGAGTTCATTCAGGAAAATGCACTGAGCGTCGCCAATCTCGACGTTTAAGATATAGGCCCCGAAGCGCGTTCCTGCTCTTCGGGGGATATCATACCTAAAAAAAAGCCCGCCTAATGGCGGGCTTTTCGTTCATTGAGGGCTGTTACTCGCCGCGACGCTTCTTGCTGAAGCCGCCATCACCGAATTTCTTGCCGTCCTTCTTGAAACCATCTTTCTTGAAGTCACCTTTCGGCTTCGACCAACCGCCCTTGGCATTATCACGGTTGCCATCACGGAAATCACTTCTAGGCTTGTCGCCGCGTGGCTTAAAATCGCGCTTGCCTTCGCGTGGCGAAGCATCGCCACCAGCGCCTGCAACGGCGTTACGGATCACAAGACCCTTTTCACCGGTGCCACGTTCTTCGACCGAGCGGCGGAATTCATCAGCCTTGGCTGCGGTGATTTCGAAACGCGTTTCATTATCGAAAATCTTGATCGAACCGACGTCACGCTTCGATACGTCACCCGCTTTGCAAATGAGCGGCAGAAGCCACTTTGGATCGGCACGATGTTTGCGACCGGCAGAAACGGAGAACCAGACGCCATCAAATGAAGAATTACGATCGAAGCGTTCACCCGGCTCGCCACGTTCACGACGTTCGCCGCGTTCAAAACGGTCGCCACGATCACCACGCTCAGAGCGCTCACGCGGCTTCTTGCCGCCAACAGGATGCACAGGTGCATCGGAAACTTCTTCTGCTGCCGGGTAGGAGGCGACTTCGCGATTCAGAAACGCAGCTGCGATCTGTTCTGGCGTGTAGCGCTCGGTGAGCGCCTTCAGCAGTTCCTGATATTCTTCTTCAACTGGCTGATTGAAAACGTCCGCATTGAGAATGCGTTCATTGGTCTTCGCCTGAACCGCCGCAATGCTTGGTGCAGAAATGGTCTGTGCATCAAGTTTAGCCAGTTGCAGAAGACGTTCTGCACTGCGACGGCGCGAGAACGGAACAACGAGAACACAGGTACCCTTGCGGCCTGCACGGCCAGTGCGGCCCGAACGGTGCAGCATGGTTTCCGGGTTGTTCGGAAGGTCGGCATGAATAACCAGATCAAGGTTCGGCAGATCGATGCCGCGGGCTGCAACGTCGGTTGCAACACAAACACGCGCACGGCCATCACGCATTGCCTGCAATGCATTATTGCGTTCTGCCTGACTCAGTTCACCCGACAGCGCCACAACCGCAAAACCGCGATTGGAGAGACGGCTTGCCATATGCTTTACCGCTTCGCGGGTCGAGCAGAAGATAATCGAGTTCTGCGAATCGTAATAGAGCAGCGCGTTGATGATCGCGTGATCACGCTCATGTGGCGGAACCGGCATGGCGACATAATCGATGTCAGCGTGCTGGCTTGTTTCGCTCTGAACAGTCAGACGCAGTGCGTCTTTCTGGAAGCGCTTCGCAAGCTGGGCAATCGGCTTCGGGACCGTTGCCGAGAACATCAATGTACGGCGATCTTCTGGTGCTTCACCGAGAATAAACTCAAGATCTTCACGGAAGCCCATGTCGAGCATTTCGTCAGCTTCATCGAGCACGACGACACGCAGTTGTGACATATCAAGTGCATTGCGGGTGATATGGTCGCGCAGACGACCGGGTGTTCCGACAACGATATGTGCTCCGCGTTCAAGCACGCGGCGCTCGGAACGGATGTCCATACCACCAACACAAGATGCAATTGTTGCACCCGTATCAGCATAGAGCCATTCCAGTTCGCGACGAACCTGCAAGGCGAGTTCACGCGTTGGCGCGATGATCATTGCGAATGGCGCTTCAGGACGGCCAAAGCGCAGCTCATCACCAAGAATGGTCGAGGCCATGGAAAGGCCGAAAGCAACGGTCTTGCCAGAACCAGTCTGGGCGGAAACGAGCAAATCTGCATGGAGAGTTTCCGGTGCCAGAACAGCATTCTGAACAGCGGTGAGTGTCGTATAACCACGAGCGGCTAATGCTCCGGAAAGAGCCGGAGCGATTGTATCAGGCAGGGACATGAATAACTTTCACGAAAAAAGCTTCTCAAGCCGCATACCCATCGGTCGTGAACCTATAAGTTCACAACTCTCCTGACGACTAACGAAGCACCATAATTAGCGCCTACCTATAGACTTGTGCTTCTCAGGTCAACCGGGAGAGACACTAGAGCGCAGTTCGGTTCGATTGAACCGTTCCGGCGCTCCAGTCTTTTCTGGTGCGCATTTCCTCTGAAAACCGTCAAACCTTTCGGAATGCGCTTTTAATGCGCCTCATCCCAGTTATGTGCTGCACGCGCGTCGACCTGTAACGGCACAGAAAGCGACACTGCGGGCATGGCCGCATTTTCCATGACATGCCGCACCACAGGAATTGTCTTTTCGACCTCGTTTTCAGGCACTTCAAAGATCAATTCATCGTGGACCTGCAACAGCATCCGGGCCGAAAGCGTCTCATCAGCCAGTGCATTTTCCATGCGGATCATGGCGCGGCGAATAATATCGGCAGCCGAGCCCTGAATAGGAGCGTTGATTGCAGCGCGTTCATTGAAAGCGCGCACCTGTGGATTGGAAGCCCGGATATCCGGGTAGTGCGCGCGACGGCCAAAGATGGTTTCGACATAGCCGTGCTCACGCGCGAAAGCCTTGGTCGCTTCCATATAGTCCTTGATGCCGGGGAAGCGCTCGAAATAGGTGCGGATATATTGACCCGCTTCTTCACGCGGAATGGACAACTGATTGGCAAGGCCGAAAGCAGAAATGCCGTAGATGATACCGAAATTGATCGCCTTGGCACGGCGGCGCACTTCCGAAGGCATTCCTTCAACCGGCACGCCGAACATTTCAGAAGCAGTCATGGCATGAATATCGATGCCGTCGGCAAAAGCTTGTTTCAGCTGCGGAATATCGGCGACATGCGCCAGTACACGCAACTCAATCTGGCTGTAATCGGCAGAGATCAGCTTGTTGCCCGGTTCTGCAATGAAAGCGGTTCTGATCTTGCGGCCTTCGCTCGTGCGAACCGGAATATTCTGCAAGTTCGGCTCAGATGAAGACAGACGTCCCGTCGAGGTGGATGCCATTGCATAAGACGTATGCACGCGCTTTGTCTGTGGGTGAATGTAACCCGGCAACGCATCGGTATAGGTGGATTTGAGCTTGGTCAGCTGGCGCCAATCAACGATTTTGCGCGGCAGAGGCAGACCTTCAGCAGCCAGATCTTCCAGTACCTGCGCAGAGGTCGACCATTGGCCGGTCTTGGTCTTGGATGCACCGGGCAACCCCATCTTGCCAAACAGAATATCACCGAGCTGCTTGGGCGATCCGATATTGAACTTTTCACCGGCCAGCTCGTAGATTTCATCTTCATAGGCAGCAGCAGACTGGGCAAGATCACCCGACAGACGCGAGAGAACCTGGCGGTCAACCGAGATGCCGCGTTCTTCCATACGGGCAAGCACATCAACCAGCGGGCGTTCAAGGCGTTCATAAACCGAGGCCAACCCCTCTGCTGCCAGACGCGGCTTCAGCACCTGCCACAGCCGCAGTGTCACATCGGCATCTTCGGCGGCATAGGCCGTTGCACGATCAATATCGACCATATCAAAGGTAACGGCGCTTTTGCCGCTGCCAGCCACTTCTTTATAGGCGATGGGCGTGTGGCCCAGCCAGCGCTCGGACAATGGGTCCATGCCATGACCGCCGGTGCCTGCATCAAGCACGTAGGAAATCAGCATCGTATCATCGAAAGACACCGTATTGATGCCGTGACGGCGCATGACCAGCCAGTCATATTTCATATTCTGTGCGATCTTGAGAACGGACTGGTCCTCAAGAACGGTCTTCAAAGCATCAAGCGCTGCGTCTAAAGGAATTTGTCCCTCGACCATGCCGCCACCGAGCAGATCGCCCGCACCGGATTTGTGCTGGAGCGGGATATAGGCAGCCTTGCCTGGAGCCAAAGCCAATGAGAAGCCAATGAGTTCGGCCTGCATCGGGTCAAGTGAATTGGTTTCGGTATCGAAAGCAACAAGGCCAGTCTCAACGGCCTCTGCAAGCCACTCCTTCAGGGTTGGAAGATCGCGAATGCAGGTATAGGCCGTGGTGTCGATCTTCTGCGCAAGCGCCGTTGCTGCACGGCTTTCAACCAGCGCCTTTGGTGTGTAGCCACTGGCATTCTGCGTCTTGGCAACAACCGGAGCATCAGACGTTTCAGACGGTTCGGCTTCTGGTTTTGCCGGCACGTCAACATCCGGACCATGTGCGTCCGAACCCCATTCGGTTTCAATATGACAAGGGTCAACTGCGGATGCATCCGTCTCGGTTGCTTCGGCGACACGACGAGTGAGTGTTGTGAACTCCATGGCCTTCAGGAAGCCAATAAGCTTGGGACCATTCTGCGGTTCAAGGACAAGGCCGTCGAGATCGATATCAAGCGGTACATCGGTCTTAAGCGTGACGAGTTCGCGCGCGATCTTGGTCTGATCGGCAAAAGCGATGATGTTTTCGCGCCGTTTGTTCTGCTTGATCTCGGACGCGCGTGCGAGCAGCGTATCAAGGTCGCCAAACTCTTCCAGCAATTGCGCCGCAGTCTTCGGGCCTATGCCCGGAATTCCCGGCACGTTGTCGGTGCTATCACCGGTCAACGATTGCAGGTCGATCATTTTTTCAGGCGGAACGCCCCATTTCTCGATCACTTCCGGGATCGAAATCTGCTTGTCCTTCATGCTGTCATACATGGACACGCTCGGTGTGACGAGCTGCATGAGATCCTTGTCGGACGAAATGATTGTGACATCGCCGCCAGCTTCTTCAGCAATACGGGCATAGGTCGCAATCAGATCGTCGGCCTCAAAACCTTCTTTTTCGATGCAAGGGAGATTGAAGGCACGCGTTGCCTGACGGATCAGACCGAACTGCGGAATGAGGTCTTCCGGCGGTGCCGTACGATTGGCTTTATATTCGGGATAAATCTCTTTGCGGAAGGTCTGCGACGAATAGTCGAAAATGACTGCAAAATGCGTTGGCACCACACCAACATCAGTGCTGCGCGCATCCTTCAACAGCTTCCACAGCATGTTGCAAAAACCGGAAACGGCCCCGACAGGCAAGCCGTCCGTCTTGCGGGTCAGCGGTGGCAGGGCATGATAGGCGCGGAAAATATAGCCCGAGCCGTCAACGAGGAAGAGATGATCGCCTTTTTTCATGGCCTAGAATTAGAGGAAACAAAGCATAAAGAAAACCGGCCTTGTGTCAGCAGACCCAAGTGTCCACGTGAAAGGTGGGGTTTTGTGGCGGTTAATCACGCAAGCCTCTCATTTTGATAACGATTATGTTACGAATTTGTAATCTTTAATGCCCTTGAATAGCCACAGTTGAAGGGCCAAATCTCACTCATCAACAACACGTTGATCGCCGGTCATCTGACCCGTCCCCCGTTGGATACCGGCTGTGAACGGCAGTCTCATTCCCCTCTCCGGGCTGTCGTTTGTGAGTGTAGTGATATGGCCGTTGTGGTACCCCCTCACCGCAACGGCCAATCCATTTTCAGCGCTCAGTTTTGCGTTCAAATTGGGTTTCTTCTTCGGGTTGCTGGTTGTAGTGTGCGATCAGTTTTACGACTCGTCAGGAAGTATCATGTCCGCGCAATCACTCGATAAAGTCCTCAATTACCTCGACACGAATCTCGAAAAGAGCATCGATCACCTGTTCGATCTTCTGCGTATCAAGTCGATTTCGACCGATCCCGCCTACAAGGCCGATTGCCGCAAGGCGGCCGAATGGCTGGTCGAGGACCTCAAGTCTATTGGTTTTGATGCGAGTGTGCGCGACACTCCGGGCCATCCGATGGTGGTTGCTCATCACGAAGGTGCGACGGCTGATACGCCGCATGTGCTTTTCTACGGTCATTATGATGTGCAGCCGGTTGATCCGCTCAATCTTTGGGAAAACGATCCGTTTGAGCCAGCCATCAAAGATATCGGTAACGGTCGTAAAATCCTGACCGGTCGCGGCACATCCGACGACAAGGGTCAGTTGATGACCTTCGTGGAAGCCTGCCGCGCCTACAAGGCCGTCAATGGTAACCTGCCTGTCAAAGTGACCCTGCTGTTTGAAGGCGAAGAAGAATCCGGCTCCCCATCGCTCAAGCCTTTCCTTGAAGCGCACAAGCAAGAGCTCAAAGCAGACGTGGCATTGGTCTGCGACACCGCCATGTGGAACGAAGAAACACCAGCAATCAGCGTCGGCCTTCGCGGTCTGGTTGGCGAAGAAATCGTCATAAAGGCTGCTGACCGCGATCTGCACTCGGGGTTCTTTGGCGGCGCGGCAGCCAACCCGATCCATATTCTCGCAAAAATCCTTGCTGATCTTCATGATGAAACCGGGCGCGTGACCGTGCCGGGCTTTTATGAGGGTGTGGAAGAAACGCCGTCGCAGATTTTGCAGTCATGGGAAAGCCTTGGCCGCACGGCTGAAAACTTCCTTGGCCCAATCGGTCTTTCGGTTCCGTCAGGCGAAAAAGGCCGCAGCGTTCTCGAACTGACCTGGGCGCGCCCAACTGCGGAAGTCAACGGCATCACCGGCGGCTATACAGGTGAAGGCTTCAAGACCGTCATTGCTGCGGAAGCTTCGGCGAAGGTTTCGTTCCGTCTTGTGCACAAGCAGGACCCCGTGAAAATCCGCGAAGCATTCCGTGCTTTCGTACAGGAACGCCTGCCAGCCGATTGCTCGGTCGAGTTCCACCCGCATGGTGGTTCACCTGCTATTCAGTTGCCATATGATTCCCCGCTGGTGTCCAAAGCCAAGGATGCGCTTTCTGACGAGTGGCCGAAGCCAGCCGTGTTGATCGCCATGGGCGGGTCTATTCCGATTGTCGGCGATTTCGACAAATTCCTCGGTATGGAATCCCTGCTGGTCGGGTTCGGCCTTGAAGATGACCGCATCCATTCGCCCAATGAAAAATATGAGCTGAATTCTTTCCACAAAGGTCAGCGTTCTTGGGCTAGAATTATGGCAGCCATCGCTGCTCAATAAGGAAGACTAAATGACTATCCGTTTTCATAAAAACGATCTGCCGGACCTTGAGCATTATCAGGTGGATTCGGTCGCGATTGACACCGAAACACTGGGCCTCAACCCGCATCGCGACCGGCTTTGCGTGGTACAGATTTCGCCCGGTGACGGCACTGCGGACGTGATCCAGATTGAAGCAGGGCAGAAGAAGGCTCCTAATCTGGTCAAGCTTCTCAAAGATCGCTCGATCACCAAAATCTTTCATTTTGGCCGGTTCGACCTCGCAGTTCTGGCGCATGCTTTCGGCACGATGCCGCAGCCAGTCTTCTGCACCAAGATTGCATCCAAGCTCACCCGCACCTATACGGACCGCCACGGTCTGAAAGAAATCTGCGGTGAGTTGCTTGATGTTTCAATCTCGAAGCAACAGCAGTCTTCGGACTGGGCGGCAGAAGTTCTGTCACAGGCGCAGCTTGAATATGCGGCGTCCGATGTTCTTTATCTGCATCGCCTGAAGGCTGTGTTTGAAAAGCGTCTGGAACGCGATGGCCGCACCAAACAGGCCGAGGCATGCTTCAAGTTTCTGCCCACCCGCTCAGAGCTTGATCTGATGGGCTGGCCTGAGACGGATATTTTCGCTCACGCATAAAGTCTCTTCAAATGGCGGCATCAGCCGCCATTTTCTTTTCCGGCTCGCGCTCAATGGACGCCCATTGAGGACGGCGGAACAGGAATTTTCCGTAGCCGCTCCATTGAATAAGCCCGTAAAGGATCACAGGTCCGACCACGCCGCTTATGGTTGTCAGCAGCGAAACCGTTCCAATGTCAAAAATGCCGAGTTTAAGCAGAATTGTCCGGGCAATTGCCATCGGCAAAAAGAATGCGAGATAAACAACGATCGAGTGCGCGCCCAGCCAGCTTAATCCGCGATGCAGCGCATTTTTATCAGACAGCAGGCTGAGCAGAGCCGAAATCGCAATAATGGCAAATGCGCCGACAAGTCCCATTATCAGCGATATGAATGGAAGGTCGCTAACTGCACCACGTCCATTCAGCAGGTCACCAGAAGGCGTAATCAGGTATAAAAGGCTTTCCGGTACCGGCATAAACACCAGCCTGTACTCAAAAAAGCCCCAGATCAGCAGGCCGGCGAGAGCGAGTACAGGGCGTTTTCTCAACCATTCAGCAAGACGGAAGATCAGCGGTGCAAATGCGTAGCCCACGAAGAAATAGACGAAGCGCGAGCAGAACTCGTCAATCATCACCCATCCGGTATGAATGGGCAGAATTTCGAGAATAGCCAGCATGGCAAAAGTGATGCCGACAGGCACGCGCTTTAAAAGCCTTGTGACGATGAAAAATACCGGCAGCATGTAGATGAACCACAGCGTACCAAAAGGCTCGATAAAAGCCATGAGATAGGCTTCGACAACGCCTGCCGCGCCGCTTTCACTTGCGATACCAGGAGCTTTGAAAGCAAACTGGATCGTCAGCCACAGAATATAGAAGTAAAGGAAGTGGACGACTTTTCTGTCGATATAGCGCCGCCATGGACGATCAATAACAAGACTCAGAAACAACCCGGAGATCAGGAAGAAGTCGGGCATGCGGAACGGCTTGGCAAAAGCGACAACAGAATGCATCCAGCCCTGTGCATCGGCGGCTTTCTCTACGCCAAGCGTGGAGTGCATCATGACAACGAAAATAATACAGATGCCTTTGGCGATATCGACCCAATCGATGCGCCGTGCCGCCCCATTTACCCCGCTCATGCATGCTTCTCCACATATTAAAGCGTCATGCTTTAATTTTTTGCGGGCAGATTACACACGTTTGTGTGCGCCTACTCATTAATCTTTGTACAATCATAAACGACGACTTTTTTATTGAAAGCGCATTTGTTTGATCAAACTTCAGACGCATTTGAGTGACTGTGACCTTCTTGCTACAGACTCTTTCAAGGGATCGATTATATTAGGGGCAACAAATAAGTTATCCCTATTTCCCCTGTGGAGGTTTATTATGAAGATCAAGTCTCTTCTTCTTGCGTCAACCGTAGCTCTTCTAGCAGCAACCGGCGCGAAAGCAGCTGATGCTATCGTTTACGAAGAGCCAGCTCCTGTTGTCGCTGCACCAGTATTCAGCTGGAATGGCGCCTACCTCGGTGGCCAGATTGGTTACGGCTGGGGTAAATCCCGTTTTGGTGACGAATTCGATACCGTGAACGTAAAGCCAGATGGTTTCCTTGGTGGTCTTTATGCCGGTTACAACTTTGATCTGGGCAACAGCGTTGTTCTGGGTATCGACGGTGACATAACCTATAACAACCTCAAGGACACCAACACATTCGACGAAGACGTTTACCTTGAAAGCAAGCTTCGCTGGTCCGGCGCAGTTCGTGCACGCGCAGGTTATGCAGTTGATCGCTTCCTGCCATATATTGCAGGTGGTGTCGCTTTTGGTAGCGTGAAGAACACGATTGGTGATGATGAAGTCAGCTTCTCGCAGAGCAAGACTCTCACCGGTTGGACAGCTGGTGCAGGCGTTGATTATGCAGCAACTGACAACGTCATCGTTCGCCTCGAATACCGTTACACCGACTACGGCCACAAGGACTATGATTTTGGCTTTGACGACGGTTCGGTTCGTAACAAGTTCAAGACCAATGAAGTTCGCCTTGGCGTTGCATATAAGTTCTAATCTGACTTGATCAGATACATACTTTAGGCCCCCTGAGATTTCCTCTCTGGGGGCCTTTTCATTTACGGCACTATAGATATCTCAGCCTCATATTCATGCACCTGTAAGGCGCTTCTGAATTAATTGACTTTAATGTTTTAGTAACTATGAAGTATGGATTTTGGGGGATTTTCGCTAAAATCGGCGTTTTTTGCAGCAAAAACTCGGCTGTGTCTTTCTTGTTACAGACTCTTATAAAGAGTGATCTATATTAGCCTCAACAACGGAATTACCGAAATCACTTCGCAGAGGTTTATTATGAAACTCAAGTCGCTTCTTCTTGCATCAACTGTCACTCTTCTTGCTGCAACCGGCGCGAACGCCGCTGATGCTATCGTTTACGAAGAACCTGCACCTGTTATTGCTGCTCAAACCTTCACATGGAATGGCGCTTACCTCGGTGGCCAAATCGGTTACGGCTGGGGCAAGTCCACATTTAGCGACATTGATGGCGATGGCGGCCGTTTGAAGCCAGATGGTTTCCTTGGTGGTCTTTATGCCGGCTACAATTTTGACCTCGGCAATAGCGTTGTTCTTGGTGTCGATGGTGACGTCACTTACAATAACCTCAAGAAACGCTTCTCTGAAACAGATGAAGACGGCGACTTCGCAAGCATTGAAAGCAAGCTGCGCTGGTCAGGCGCCGTTCGTGCCCGTGCAGGTTACGCTGTTGATCGTTTCCTGCCATACATCGCTGGTGGTGTAGCCTTTGGTAGCGTTAAGAACTCCGGTAAATCTGTTATTGATGGCGTTGAAGAAAGCTTCTCCACCAGCAAAACCCACACGGGCTGGACAGCTGGTGCCGGCGTTGATTATGCTGCAACCGACAACGTCATCGTTCGCCTTGAATATCGTTACACCGATTATGGCCACAAGAGCTTCGATGTTGACGGCGAAAGCACGCGCAACAAGTTCAAGACCAACGAAGTTCGTCTCGGCGTTGCATACAAGTTCTAATCTGGCCTGATCAGATTGAATATATTGAAGGCCTCGCATTGCGGGGCCTTTTCTGTTGCAATCAATACTGCGCTTTTTTGTTGGTTACAATTTACGCCCCTTTAAACCGCCGCATTTACCCTTCAGGCGATAAACGTCCTCGATATATGCGGGTTGATGATTTAAGCGGGTTACAAACCAATACCCGATGAACAGGTGGGCGGATCAAGAACGATATGGCATCGCGAGACGGCAGAAACGGACGCATCGAACCTTCCTTCGGCAAACCAGAGGAACAGGAAGAAGACGTGTTTCGCGTCGACGAGGAGGAACGTATGGCCCGTCCGCAAAGGAAAAACAGGCCATCGAAAGATCGCGAACCGCGTCGCTCGAGCCGCAAGACCAAAAAGCGTGGCGGCTTTTTCGGCTTTGTTCGTCGCGCCTTCTACTGGTGCCTGGTGCTCGGCCTTTGGGGTGGTATCGCATTCGCCGGAATGCTCGTCTATTTCGCCGCCAAAATGCCACCGACAACCGACTGGGCCATTCCGGACCGTCCGCCAAATGTGCGTATCGTTGATGTCGGAGGCAATCTGATTGCCAATCGTGGCACCACCGGCGGTGAAGCCATTGGCCTGCATGAGATGTCGCCGTTTATTCCGCAAGCCGTCATGGCGATCGAAGACCGCCGCTTCATGTCGCATTTCGGTATCGATCCGATTGGTCTGGCGCGTGCGATTGTGACCAACGTGACCTCTGGCCGTGCTGTGCAGGGTGGCTCGACACTCACCCAGCAGCTCGCCAAAAACCTCTTCCTTTCGCCGGACCGTACACTGGAACGCAAGGTGCAGGAAGTGATGCTCGCTCTCTGGCTTGAGCATAAATATACCAAAGAGCAGATATTGGAAATGTATCTGAACCGCGTCTATCTCGGTTCGGGTGCCTACGGCGTTGATGCTGCATCGCGTCGCTATTTCGGAAAATCCGCCAAGGATGTGAACCTGATGGAAGCGGCAACCCTTGCCGGCCTTCTCAAAGCGCCGTCGCGTCTTTCGCCTGCACGTGACCCCGAAGCAGCAAGCGCGCGTGCCAAGCTGGTTCTCGGTGCCATGCGTGAAGAAGGCATGATTGATGACCGTCAGGTGGCGATTGCGGAAAGTGAACCACCGGCTCACGCAGCCTCTTATTGGCAGGGTTCTGAAAACTATTTTGCTGACCGCGTTGTAGCCGAAATTCCGGCCCTTATCGGTGAAACCAAAACCGATATCACGGTTGAAAC
The DNA here is from genome assembly GCF_014397025.1 of Ochrobactrum sp. Marseille-Q0166. Lineage (NCBI taxonomy): Bacteria > Pseudomonadati > Pseudomonadota > Alphaproteobacteria > Hyphomicrobiales > Brucellaceae > Ochrobactrum > Ochrobactrum sp. Marseille-Q0166. The sequence continues at coordinate 127,256 of NZ_JACJUO010000001.1, forward strand.
CACTGTTGATCTCAATCTTCAGCGCGAAGGTGAACAAGCGATCAAGGATCAGATTTCGGCCAATGGAAAGAAGATGAATGTGAGCCAGGGTGCTCTCGTTTCCATTGATGGTACCGGTGCTGTCCGGGCATTGGTGGGCGGCTATGATTATGCCGCCAGCCAGTTTGATCGTGTTACCGACGCCCGCCGTCAGCCAGCTTCATCTTTCAAGCCATTCGTCTATCTTTCAGCCTTGGAGCAGGGCCGCACGCCGGACTCTGTGCGAAATGATGCGCCGGTGAGGATCGGCAAGTGGACCCCGAGCAATGACAATGGCAAATATATGGGTGAGGTGACGCTTGCGACGGCCCTCTCTCACTCGCTAAATTCAGTTTCTGCCCAGCTTGTCATGGAAGTCGGCCCGCAAACCGTTATTGACACGGCCCATCGCCTTGGCGTCCAGTCAAAGCTTGAACCTAATGCTTCGCTGGCTTTGGGCACTTCGGAAGTATCACTTCTTGAACTCACCGATGCCTATGTACCGTTTGCCAATGGCGGCTATCGTGCACCGGTCTATTTCATCACCAGGATCACAGATTCAGAAGGCAAGGTTCTCTATCAAAGACAAGATGGCATCGGTCCGCGTGTGATTGATGAGCGCAATGTCGGTATGATGAATGCAATGTTGCGCAAAACAGTGGAAGACGGCACTGCCAAGCGCGCCGCTTTCGGTTGGCCCTCAGCGGGTAAAACCGGAACAAGCCAGAATTTCCGCGATGCGTGGTTTGTTGGCTATACGGCCAATCTCACCACCGGCGTCTGGTTCGGCAATGATGACGGCAAGGGTATGAAGCGTGTCTTCGGCTCAACACTTCCCGTTGCCGCATGGAAAGCTTTTATGAAGGAAGCCCATAAGGGCGTGCCTGTCGCAGAATTGCCCGGCCATTATGACATTCAGAATATCATACCGGGTGGTAGTGATGGTATCGATCCGAACAATCCCTATGATCCGGGTATGATCCCGCAAGGGGGCTATGGTGAGCAGCCAATGGCTGGTAACGGCGATGATGGCTATTGGCCACCAGCACCCGATTCCCCTGCCCGCAATACGGTTCAGCAAGGTCAACAGACAGGCACACCAGCCCATTATCCGGTCAATGACAATGGCACGCCATTGCCTCCGGGAAATGTTGGCGGACAGCCACAACAGAATCGTGATTCAACCACGCTTCTCGACATCATCATGGGCAATACGCAGTAAGATTATTTCAGGGCCGGCCTGCAACCGGCCCTTATCGCGATCAAGTGAAGCAGCCGACTGCCTGTTTGGTTAAATCCGCTCGAAATCCTGAGCGGCTTAGTCTATTCAAGGATTGAGAGTGAGGTTTTCATGTCTACATTTTCCCACACCGATACGTCCCGGTCCGAAACTCCCAAGTCGGACCTGGAACGTAAAACCCTTGTTTTGACAGGGGCCAGCCGTGGCATTGGTCATGCGACGGTCAAACGTTTTTCACGTGCTGGTTGGCGCGTCATCACCTGCTCACGTCAGGACTTTGCAGAAAACTGTCCGTGGCCAGCAGGACCGGAAGATCACATCAAGGTTGATCTTGCGGATCAGGAAGACGTAGGCAAAGCCATTGCTGAAATTCGTCGCAGGTTAGAAGACAATGGCAGCAAGCTGCATGCACTCGTCAATAATGCCGGTATTTCACCAAAAGCAGAGGGTGGAAAGCGCCTCAATTCAATTGAAACACCAATGGCCGTCTGGCGCGACGTGTTTCAGGTGAACTTCATGGCACCCATCATGCTGGCACGTGGCCTGTTCAAGGAGCTCGAAGCCGCACAAGGCTCAGTGGTCAATGTAACGTCGATTGCCGGAAGCCGCGTTCATCCTTTTGCAGGCACGGCTTATGCGACCTCCAAGGCAGCGCTCGCAGCATTGACCCGCGAAATGGCATCGGACTTTGGTCCGCATGGTATCCGAGTGAATGCGATTGCACCGGGTGAAATCGATACCGCCATTCTATCACCCGGTACAGAGAAGCTTGTCGAGCAATTGCCGATGCGCCGCCTCGGCAAGACCTCGGAAGTCGCGGAAACGATTTATTACCTGTGCTCCGAAGCCTCCTCCTACGTGACAGGATCGGAAATCCATATCAATGGTGGGCAGCACGTCTGATGATTTTTCAAAAGCACGGCGTTGAACAACATCGTGCTTTTGTGCTTATCTTGCTCTTCAATCGATTTAACAGCCGAGTTGACCCATGATCCTATGCTGCGGTGAAGCCCTGATCGATATGCTGCCTCGCGAAACATCGACCGGCGAAACAGCCTTTTTGCCGCTCGCCGGTGGATCGGTTTTCAATTCGGCTATTGCACTTGGTCGTTTGAATGTCCCAACCGGCTTCTTTTCCGGGATTTCATCAGATTTTTTCGGTGATGTGCTGCGCGACACGCTTGCGCACTCCAACGTCGATTATTCCTATTGCGCCATTTCAGATCGTCCGACGACACTCGCATTCGTACGACTGGTGGATGGTCAGGCTCGCTACGCTTTCTATGATGAAAATACTGCGCTGCGCATGCTTTCCGAGAGCGATATTCCGTTGATCGATGACAGTATCAACGCGATGCTCTTTGGCTGCATCAGCCTCATTTCAGAGCCATGCGGGAGTGTCTATGAAGCGCTCATGACGCGGGAAGCGAAGAGCCGCGTGATGTTCCTCGATCCGAATATCCGTTCCGGATTCATCCGTGAGCGCGAAAAGCACCTCGCCCGTATGAAACGCATGATTGCGCTTGCAGATATCGTCAAGCTCTCGGATGAAGACCTGGACTGGTTTGGCGAAAAAGGCAGCCATGACGAGATTGCCTTACGCTGGCTCTCGCTTGGGCCAAAACTGATCGTTATCACCAAAGGTGCCCGTGGGGCGGACGCATATACGGCAAAAGCGACGATTCGGGTGCCCGGTGTGAAAGTAGACGTCGTTGATACGGTTGGTGCTGGCGACACCGTGAATGCGGGCATCCTTGCAAGCCTCGACCATCAGGGGCTTCTTAGCAAAGAAGCGATTGCCCGTCTTGATGAAGATCAGATCCACGCGGCTGTCGCGCTCGGTGTGCGGGCAGCCGCAGTTACGGTTTCTCGTGCCGGAGCCAATCCGCCATGGGCGGTGGAAATGAAAGATTGAACTTGAGTGTGAACGGATACTCCCCTGCCCTTGACCTGACTCATTTAGCGCCTTCTATTGGACAGCGCCGATAGAGAATCGAATTCAAGCGAGGGACAATTCATTGAACGTCTTGCGTATAGCAGCCTTCTCGCAGGGCAATCAGGGCGGCAATCCCGCCGGTGTTATGATTTCTGAAAAAATGCCCTCAGCCGAGGACATGCAGAAAATTGCCAAGGATGTTGGCTTTTCTGAAACTGCCTTTGCCATGCCGGAAGCCGGAGGCTTTCGCGTGCGATACTTTGCGCCGGAAACGGAAATACCGTTCTGTGGCCATGCCACAATTGCGCTGGGTGCAGCACTTGCGATGCGCGAGGGCGATGGACGCTTTGCGCTGAAACTCAATAATGCCGAAATCAGCGTGGAAGGCCGTAAGGAAGGTGAACTGTTTGCCGCCAGCCTGCAATCGCCTGGAACGCGTAACCGCGCCGCGACCGATATGGAAATCGAACAGGCGCTGGCACTTTTCAATTACGAAAAGGATGATCTTGCACCGGGTATTCCGCCTGCGCTTATCCATGCCGGAGCGGACCATATCGTTCTTCCTTTGCGCTCACGCGAAAAGCTTGCTGCCATGCATTACGATTTGCAGCGCGGCCGCGTTCTTATGAGCCGTCAAGGCTGGACAACGATACTGCTGATAAACTCGGAAACGCCCACACGCTTCCACAGTCGAAATCCATTTGCCTCGGGTGGCGTCTATGAAGACCCTGCAACCGGCGCCTCAACTGCCGCTTTCGCAGCTTATTTACGCGACCTCGGCTGGCCGCATGGCGGCTCTATTGAAGTCTTCCAAGGGGAAGATATGGGAATACCTTGTCATCTGCGTGCAGATATCGGCCTTGAACGCGGTGGATCAATCCGCCTTTCGGGTACAGCGCGCTTGATGGAATAGAGCATTTCCAGGAAAAGTGTGAAGCGGATTTGCTTAGAGCGCGTTTCGGTCTGAGTGAATCAGATTAGCGGTCTAACTCTTTGTTTTACCGCGCATCATTTTCCGAAAACCGCTCCACACTTTTCGGAATACACTCTAGGATAATACTTAAAAACAAAGAGATAGAGTGGTTCCAACGACTCCGTCTCAACTGTAAATGCTCTAGTGAAACAGCAACTCGTCAAACTTTGACGAGTTGCTCCACCCGCTCTTCGTTTCCAAAGAATTTCAGATAACGCTCGACTTCTTTTGGATCGCCGGTTGCCTTTTGCGGATTGTCCGAAAGCTTGACCGCCGGGCGTCCGTTGGCGTCGATAACCTTGCAAACAAGCGATATCGCCTTGAGGCCATGGATCGTTGTCGGTGCGCAACCGGCAAAGTCATTGGTAAGGTTCGTGCCCCAGCCAAAGCTCATGCGGACGCGACCTTCAAAATGGCGATATGTTTCTTCAATTGTATCGACATCGAGCGCATCCGAGAAAATCAGCAGCTTTTCGCGCGGGTCTTTGCCGCGTGATTTCCACCAATCAATGATGCGCTCACCGCCTTCAATCGGCGGGGCGCTGTCGGGGCGGAAGCCTGTCCAGTCGGCAACCCAGTCCGGCGCATTGCGCAGGAAGGCCGCCGTGCCAAAAGCATCCGGCAGAACGATCAGAAGATTGCCGCCATAATAGCGGTTCCAGTCCTGCAACACGCGATAAGGCGCTGTGCGCAACTCTTCATCCGTCTTGGCAAGCGCGGCCAGTACCATCGGCAATTCATGCGCATTGGTGCCAAGCGCTTCAAGATCGGTATCCATCGCCAGCAATACATTGCTGGTGCCAGTGAATGATGCACCGATTCCTTCCTTCAGCGCCTCGACACACCAGCGCTGCCACAGAAAAGAGTGGCGACGGCGTGTGCCGAAATCTGAAATCTTGAGGTCGGGCAATTCGCGCAGCCGCTCGACCTTGCTCCACATCTTGGCTTTGGCGCGAGCATAAAGAACATCGAGCGAGAACGGCCCAAGGTTTTTCATCGCTGCCCGTGAACGAAGCTCATTGATAATAGCCAGCGCTGGAATTTCCCACATTGTAGTGTGCGTCCACGGACCATGGAAATGCAGTTCATACTGGCCATCTTTGCGGCGCAGATCATATTCCGGTAGCTGGAAATCATGCAGCCAATTGAGAAACTCAGGCTGAAAAATCTGCTTGCGGCCATAAAAGCTGTTACCGGCCAGCCAGATCATTTCTTTTTTGGTGAAGCGCAGCGTACGTGCATGATCGAGTTGGGCACGCAATTCGCCTTCATCAATCTCATCAGCAAGGCGCACGGACGTCGTGCGGTTAATGAGCGCAAAGGTTGCATCCACCTTGGGGTAAAGTCCCCAGATCATCTGCAACATCAGAAGCTTGTAGAAATCGGTGTCCAGCAGACTGCGAACAATCGGATCGAGCTTCCATGCGTGGTTAAAGACGCGCCGCGCGATATCGGTTTTGGCCATGATGGCCTCCATTGCATGAGCACATGCTACAATCCCCAAAGCGATTACAGCAACAAGAAAGGCGGGTTTTCACCCGCCTTTTTAAATGCTTCATTCAGATTTGGGAAGCTCTACTATGATGTCGTGTTCACCATCCGGCTTGATCGGCACGCCTTCATCGGGATTACCCACCTTGCGGCCATTAAGCTTTATCGCCTTGTTTTTGGCACCAGCCACGACCTTCACGCGATAGAGCGCTTCGCCGAAGCGAAGTTCCGCTTCATAGCCGTCCCATTCCGGCGGCAGAGCCGGATCAAGATGCAGGCGGTCGCCGCGTTTGGTGACACCGAGAATGCCTTCCGTTGCAACACGATAGAACCAGCCCGCAGAACCTGTGTACCAGGTCCAGCCACCTTGTCCGCGACGCGGCTCGACAGAATAGATGTCGGCTGCGATCACATAAGGTTCAACACGATAGACATCCGGATTGCGGCCGTGGCTGACCGGGCTGATCAGCGAGAACAGGCGCCATGCTTCCTTGGCCTTGCCCATGCGGGCGAGTGCCAGAATGGCCCATGTTGCACCATGGGTATACTGTCCGCCATTCTCACGAACGCCCGGCGGATAGCCCTTGATGTAACCCGGTTCCTGAACCGTTTTGTCGAATGGCGGCGTGAAGAGACGCAGCAATTCGCCCTGATCATCAAGCAGATATTTCTCGAGCGAAGCCATGGCCTGCTCGGAACGCGATGGATCGGCAACGCCAGACAACACGCTCCACGACTGTGCAATCGCATCGATCTGGCATTCGTCACTGTCTTTTGAGCCGAGCGGTGCGCCATTGTCGAAAAAGCCGCGGCGATACCATTCGCCATCCCAGCCATCGCGATCAAGCGCCTTTGTCAGGCTTTCAAGATGGGCAGCCCATGCCGTTACCCGCTTTGCATCCTGACGCGATTCGGCAATCGGGATGAACTGACGCAATGTGTAAGCCAGGAACCAGCCAAGCCACACGCTTTCGCCTTCGCCCTTCACGCCGACAAGATTCATGCCGTCGTTCCAGTCGCCGCCCAGCATCAATGGCAGGCCATGCTTGCCGGTGCGTTTGATCGCAAGGTCAAGCGCCAGCGCACAATGCTCGTAAAGACTTACCGTCTGCTCGGAGATTCCCGGTTCAAAAAAGGCATCATGTTCTCCCTCTTCCAACTTGCGTCCGTCAAGGAAGGCCAGCTTTTCGTCGAGGATCGAGCGGTCACCCGTCGTCTCGACATAGAGCGAGGTGCCATAACCAAGCCAGACCACATCGTCGGAGATCAACGTTCGAACACCTGCACCCGTTGCTGGTAGCCACCAATGCTGCACGTCGCCTTCAGGGAACTGACGCGAGGCGGCATTGAGGATTTGCGCACGCGCCAGTGAAGGATCAATCAGCAACAGCGACAAGGTATCCTGCAACTGGTCACGGAATCCGAACGCTCCACTTGCCTGATAGAAGGCGGCACGCGCCCAGATGCGGCAGGCAATCGCCTGATACGGCAACCAGCCATTGATCAGGAGATCGAATGCCGGGTCCGGCGTCTTGACCTGTACGCGGTTGAAGAGCGTTTCCCAATGTCTGCGTGCAGCATCGAGCTTTTCTTCAAACGATGCATTGCGGCTTTCCGCGACAAGCGCTTTTGCCTGCTGCTGATCGGCAGCATTGCCAAGCAGGAAGACCACTTCGCGGCTTTCGCCTGGCCCTACTTCCACGTCGATTGCAAGAGCGGCACACGGATCACGCCCGGCTTCAACCGTATTGGACAACGCCTTGCCCGCCAGCACGATTTCAGGACGATCGACAGAGCCGGTCGAGCCGATGAACTCGCCACGGTCAGCGGTTACCGATTGCGGCTTTTCACTCGCCGCAAAGAAGGCCACCTGACCAGACTTGTCGGGATGATATGGATTGCCTGCAAAAAGTGCTCCCAGTTCTTCATCCTGCGAAGGCACGATGAACGGTACATTCTTGGAGCGGGCATTGCCCAGCACCCATTCGACATAACCATAGGCACGCAGCTTGCGCTTTGAACGACCCTTGTTGGTGATGGTCAGGCGTGAAAGCCGAACAGGCTTCTCAGCATCGACGATATGGGTGAGTTCGAGTGCCAGTTCGCCATGCTGCGCTGCAAAAGTGCTGTAGCCGTGGCTGTGGCGTGCTTCATAGGTCACGGCCTCATCACGGAGCACGCTTGCTGTTGGTGCAAAGCTGCGTCCGGTCTCGCGGTCGAGAATATAGATCGCCTCGCCCGGCCGGTTCGTGACCGGATCGTTCGCCCAAGGGGTGAGCTGATAATCGCGGCTGTTGCCCGCCCATGTGAAGGCTGAACCCTCTGCGGAGACATGGAAGCCGAAATTCGGATTGGCGATGACATTGATCCATGGATGCGGCGTGGTTGTGCGATTATTGATGCGCACGACATAGCTGCCATCCTGGGCAAAACCACCGTAACCATTCCAGAACTGGAGATCATCGCCGCTTGGCAGCGGACGTGCGACGGGTTTTGGCTTTGCAACCAGACGACGTTCTTCCGTACCCCGTTCGATTGCTGCAGGCGTGAGACCGGCAGCACCCAGACCCTGCTGTGCCGAGGCCGGTGTCTTCGCGTCGCTACGTGCAGCTAAATCGACGGTGAGTTCTTCACTGCGGCGAAGCTGTTCGGCAAGCGAGCCGTTCTGGGCGTGCATGACGATACGCGCGGAAGCAAGCAGAGTGTTGTAGCTTTCTTCGCTCATCTGATCGCGACGAACCGCAAAGATATGCGGCTGACCGCCACCGCGGGCACGGAAGCCCTCGATGATCCAGTCAATCGCGCGCTGGGTATCCTGTGCATAGGAGAAGGCGCGTTCATTGACCGCTACCACATCCACGGTGAGTCCTTTACTGCGCCAGTATTCCTGCGCGCGCAAGACCCCACGCAACACGTCGAGATCGGCTTCATTATCGACGCGCAGGGCAAAGATCGGATAATCGCCCGAGATCGACATTGGCCAGAGGTTTGACTGTTTACCGAGACCCGCCGCAATGGTTTCCGGCGGCTGACGCATGGTCCGCTCTGGATAGAGCAGATAGGCCGCAACCTTCTGATAGTCGGCTGCTTCCGCTGGCTTGATACCGATATGGTAGAGTTGAACCTGCGAACTCGTCCATGACAACGAATATTCGCGGACGAAAGTTTCCGGATGACGATGGGTTGCAACGGCATGTTCCACCGCATCGCGGCTACCGCCTGCAAATGTCCAGAAAACAAGGCTGACCTTCTTGTGTGCCGGAACGCGCACACGCGTGCGCACCGATGCAATCGGATCAAGCACACAGCCCTGGCTGCCGGTGAAAGTTGCACCTTCATCAAAGGCGCTGGCATCACGCAGCGAACGACCACGACCGATGAAGGCACGACGATCAGTTTCCACTTCCGTTTCGCGAATCGAGCCTGACAGGTCTGTCACAAAGTGTGCGACATGGATATCTGGATCAGACGGCGCACGTTTGCGTCGCTTCGCATAGATGGTTGAGCCGTTATCCGCGATTTCCGTTTCGACAAACATTTTGGCGAAGGCCGGGTGAGCAGCATCGCTGTCGCTGTCGGTCAGCACCAGTTCGGAATAGGACGTCACTTCAATGAGGCGATCACGCGCGGAGGTGTTGATGATATCGAGCCTGCGGCCTTCACCATCGGATTCCGACGACACGATCACTTCCACGACAGTCTTGATGTCACCGGCGGTCTTGTAGAACTCGGCCTTATCTTCGGTGAAAACAGTCTTGGTTTCTTCTTCCGGGTTACGAACCGGCTCGCCAGTGGCCGACCACCAGTAACCGCTTTCCATATCACGCAGGAACAGGAAGCTGCCCTGAAGGTCTTCCGACGCATCAGCATGGAAACGCGTGATGTCCCAATTGTGCCAGCGGCTGTAACCGGAACCGTTGGCCGTAACCATCAGCGCATATTGACCATTGGACATCATATGCGTGGTGCGCGGCGCCTTGAACGGCACATCTATGATGCGCATTGGTGCATCGTCGAAGCCACCCGAATCCACACGCATCGGATTTTCCGTCTTGGCGTAGATCATCGGGATTTCGCGTGGGGCCTTTTCCTGCAGCAGAAGTTCTGCCGCTTCGATCACCGGATCGGAGTGGAAACGCTCACGCATACGGCCTTCGAAAATGACGTTGTTGACCGCGATGATCGACATGCCATGGTGGTGCGCATAGTAGTTCTTCACGACCGCGCAGGTTTCGCCTTCGCGAACACGCGACGGTGTGAAGTCCACCGAATCGTGGAAGCCATAACGACCAAGTGCACCGAGCTTTGCCAGACGCTTCAAGTTCGCGACGGCCGCTGCTGGCTGATATTGCGCGGCGAGCAGGCTTGCATAAGGTGCGATAACAGCATTGCGCGACAGCCCGCGCTGAAGACCCAGATTGGGCACGCCAAAGTTGGAATACTGGTAGTTCATATGCGCGTCACGCGCATTGAAGGCAGCTTCCGATATACCCCAAGGCAGACCGCGGGAGGTGGCATAATCGATCTGGCGCTGCACCACGAGCTTGTTGGTCTGATCAAGCAGCGAACCTAGCGGCTCGGACATGACCAGTGGCGGCATCAAGTATTCAAACATCGAGCCGGACCAGGAGAGCAGTGCGCCCTTCCAGCCAACCGGGACCAGAAGACGGCCAAGCTTGAACCAATGCTCAACCGGCACATCGCCCTTGGCGATGGCAAACAGGCTTGCAAGACGGGCTTCGGAAGCCAGAAGATCGTAGCAGCTTTCGTCCAGTTCGTTTTCCTGTACGCGGAAACCGATAGAGAGAAGACGACGCTCCTTGCGTTCAAGGAAGCCGAACTGCATGTCGAATGCCAGCTGACGCGAACGTCCTGCCAGATTGCGCAGACGTTCACGCAGATCGTCTGTGTTGCGTTCACCAACGGAATCGTCAGTGTGAGCCTTGCAGGTATCGACAAGAATATTGGCCCATTCCTTGGCCTCGGCGCTTGCCGGTGTCTCGATCTCGCTGTCCAACTCTTCCATCAGGCGCACAATATCGGTCGCAAAAAGTGACAGATTGATCGTGCGGAAGGATGCTGTTTCGGGCTCTTCCTTGATGGTTCGCACCGCACGGCGGAAATTGGCAATCCGCTCTTCCAGACGACGACGCAGCGGACGCAGAATACGGCGATCATCCGGTATCTGCGCAATCGCTTCCTCAAGCACGTCATTGACATCGAGAATGCCGTCAAGATCGCCCTGAAGATAGACGCTTGGCGCTTCCGCCCATTCTTCCAGTGCCGACGAAAGGGTCACCAGATGGCCGGCAAGGTTGCCGCTATCGACCGCAGAAACATAGAGCGGACGCATCGGCGTCAACGTGTTTGTCTCGTACCAGTTGTAGAGATGGCCCTGATATTTCTCCATCTTTTCAAGCGTGGTGACGGTCTTTTCGATACGATCGAGCGTTTCATCAAAACCGATCCAGCCAAAATCGCGTGCAGCGATGACCGAGAGAACATAAACGCCGATATTGGTAGGCGAGGTCCGCTGCGCAACAATCGGTGCCGGGTCTTCCTGAAAGTTATCCGGCGGCAGATGGTTGTTTTCCTCATTGGCGAATTCAGCAAAATAGCGCCATGTCCGACGAGCATAGCGGCGCAAATCAGCCTTGTCGGAAGACAGAACCTCGAGCGTATCTTGTGGTTTGGCTGAACGGCTGACGAGCCAGGCGATCAACGGCGAAGCAAACCAGATCACTGCAAAAGGTGCGGCTATAAGCGCTGCATGGCTATTGGCAGCAAGCGGGATGAACAGCGCAATACCGGCAATGACCATGGCAGGCCACATGAGCTGGAAATAATAGAGCAACGTATCAGGCGACGATTTTGCCTGCGCTGCCGTTTTCCATTCAAGCAAATCACGATGCGACACAAACAGGCGATAAATCGTGCGCGCAATTGCATCCGCCATCAGGAATGCCGAATGGGCGATAAATGTGGTGCGCAGCGCAACATCTGCTGTTCCAAGTGCAATGTCTGTGAGAACCGATTGCGCGTGTCCCTTCAGCGAATAATCCATATTCGACGGGATAAGGTTGGTGACGATGCCCAAGGTCGGTGCGACAAACATACTGAGGATCAAGAACCCCTGCCAGACAGCGGCAACACCGATTGGCAGAATGGTCCAACCGATTACCGAAGCAAGCAACCACATAATAGGGGAGAGCGAACGACGCAGATTGTCGATCATTTTCCACCGCGTAACGTTACTCACACCACGGCGCGTCGAGAAGAGCCAAGGCAGAAGCTGCCAGTCGCCACGCGCCCAGCGATGATGGCGCGAAACGTCAACATTGTATCCCGTCGGATAATCCTCAACAACTTCGACGTCACTCACAAGTGCCGCCCGCGCATAGCCCCCTTCGAGAAGATCGTGGCTGAGAAGCGTATTTTCAGGAACGCGATTTTTCAGCGCAGTTTCAAAGGCATCGATGTCATAGAGGCCCTTACCCGTGAAGGTGCCTTCGCCGAGCAGATCCTGATAAGTGTCCGAAACCGCGAAGACATAAGGATCGATACCGCGATTGACCGAGAAAACGCGCTGGAGGAACGATGCTTCGTCGCCGGTGGTCAGTGATGGTGTCACGCGCGGCTGCAAAATGCCATAACCACGGACCACGCGGCCAGTCTTTTCATCAAACACCGGACGATTCAGCGGATGACTGAGCTTGCCGACGAGATGAGTTACGGATTCGGGCGTCAGACGCGTATCGGCGTCAAGCGTCATCACATATTTGATGTCTTTTGGCAGGCGTACATCAGCGGGGAAGTAGCTCGTATCCTGATCGCCACGCAGTAGCAGGTTCAGCTCATGCAGCTTACCGCGCTTGCGCTCCCAGCCCATCCAGCAGCCCTGCTTTTCATTATACAGACGGCGGCGGTGAAGCAGGAAGAAACGCGGCTGATCATCGCCAGTATAGTGCTCGTTGAGCTTGGCGATTTCTTCACGCGCATATTCATAGATTTCCATGTCAGCAGGCGTGATTTCCTGCTTGGCATCCGTCCAGTCGCTCACCAGCGAGAAATAAATCTCGCCACGCGGATTGGTCAGATAATGGACTTCCAGATTGCGGATCTGCTCGTCAATGGAATCACGCGATGTGATAAGCGTTGGCACCGCAACCAGCGTGCGCGCCTCGGCGGGCAGTCCTTCCTTATATTCGAACCCGATAAGGCGCGTCGGCGCCACGAAGCGCGGCACCAGAGCATTGAACAGCGAGTAGGACGCATCCATCGCCGGGAACAGTGCAAGCAGCGTGAACAGCGTGCGCAGGTCGGACGACAGTCCGGCTTTCATCATGCAATAATGCACGATACCGAGAATAAGGACGGTGAAAATCGCCGTCGGGATGAACAGACCCAGAAGACCAAGGCCGCGATAAAAGCGCAGAGCTTTTGCGCCAAAAGGTGCCTTATAGCCGCAAAGCTTTTCCAGTTCCTCACGACCGTCGCCAGAAAGGTAATATGCGATTGAGCCTTTGCCTTCCGGCTGGTCGTCATCGACCTTGCTCTGCTCTGCAAGCTTGAGCGCTGCCCAGGTGATGTCGATTTCGCTCATATTCGAATAGCGAGCGAGTTTTTCAATCGTCACACGATAGGCATTGCGTGAGCGGAAATCCAGCAGTTCGAAATCACTGTGATCGCGCAGGATCGCATCGACTTCGTTGACGGTTTCAAACCATGTTTCCCAGTCGATGTCGTCAATGCGCTTGAGGCTTGTGATCGCGTTGCCCATCGTTACGCCGCCGGTCGACTGACGGGCATGCTCTTCAACGATCGCGTCTTCCGCGTTGCTGCCTTCCTGCTCAAGAATGCGTTCAAGCCATAGCGACGCAGCGGAAGTATCGGTGGAAGCGCTGCGCAAACGATAAAGCAGATGCGTGGCAAAGGTGCTATCTCGGGCCGCCTGCGAATATTGCGCAAGAACCGTCTCAAGCTCCGAAGCATCGGAAGCGGTTACAATGCGGTCGGCGGCAGTGTTTGCGAGATTGCGCATATTGCGCGCGCGATCAACGCGCAGCGCCAGACGACGCACATTTTCAATCAGAAAATAGCGCACTGCTGACGGCAGCGCCCATAACTCACCAATCTTCAATGGCTCGACGGTCTGGAAACCCTGGACGAGCGCGGTCAGGGATTTCAACGAAAAATTGCTGTCTGTATGCGCGACGTAAAGCCAGGCCAAGGCGAAAATACGCGGCATATTTTTCTGAGCGGCATAGGTTGGCAATTGCCGAATGAACTTGCTTGGCAAATCCCGCCGGGTTTGCTGAGCGGTTTTATCGACCTGATAATGGTTATCGAGCAACCATTGCGCCGCCGGAGTGATTGTCTCGCCTGCACGCGATGCCGCATCCGATGAACGATACGCATGCAATATGAGCTTGCCATTTTCAGACAAGCGCTCATCAAATTCGAAGGATTGATAGCCGGGCAATGCCAGCTCATCGCCCCGCGCGACAGATGCAGCGAGTTCGCGCAGCTCATCGTCGCTTTTATAAAGAGCTCGTATAGGAGAAGGTTGCTCGGGCGGAATCTGATCCGAAGTCTTGCGATCGACGATGGATGAATTTGACGGCGAAGAAGACAATTCCGGCATGTGCCTTAACAGCCTTTCGGGAGGAAATGAGTTGAATGCGGCGGGTGAATACTAGGCTCAATTCAGAAAAACGATAGTATCCATAATCGGTTCCCTGAATGTAGGTATCATTTGACCAAAATACGACGACGCGTTGTGCTGATATTCAAATCGTTTAAATCGCAACGCACAAATCTTTCCCGATAGTAATGTTGCGTTATGAAATTCACGATAAACACAACCCTAACATACTGAAAATAAAAATAATACTACCCAGCACATAACTTCGTTTTCATGCTTTCGCAGCAAGCAAGCATGAACCAGATACAAAAACATCCGCAGCCGGGGCAGGATGCGGATGCTGTTTTAAGAGAGTAAATCCGCTGTGCAGCAGATTTATGAGGCCTTATCCAGCACCTGCGAGGCATATTCGGCATCTTCGCGGTCAAAAACCTTCCAATAGCGCGGACGGAAGGCAATGCGGCTTTTTTCCGCAGCCGGATGCTCGGCAGGGATTTCAATCTCGACGCGCTCACGTGACCCGCCGATTTCCAGTTCGACGCGCCGTTTACCGCCAGACCTGCGGCTCGCAATGACGGTGCCTGCGATACAACCACCGCAACCGTCCAGCAGTTCAACTTCGTGCGGGCGGAAGAAAAGCTGCGCTTCGCCGTCAACCTTGTTTTCCACACTGAGACCGATATTGCGATCCGCAAGCCAAACCTCGCCATTCTCAACCCGCACCGGCAGCGTGCTCGATTCACCAATGAAGCCATAGACGAAGGCGGAGTTGGGATTATCATAGACTTCATCCGGCGTGCCGATCTGCTCGATACGCCCCTGACTCATCACAACAACCCGGTCTGCGAGTTCAAGAGCCTCGTCCTGATCATGCGTCACAAAAACGGTCGTATGGCCGGTCTTGTCGTGAATTTCGCGCAACCATCGACGCAATTCCTTGCGCACCTGCGCATCAAGTGCACCAAAAGGCTCATCAAGAAGCAGCACTTTTGGCTCAATCGCCATAGCACGGGCAAGAGCGACGCGTTGGCGCTGCCCACCCGAAAGCTGCGACGGATAGCGACCTTCAAGCCCCTTCAATTGCACCAGATCAAGCAATTCAAGCGCGCGACGGCGGATTTCTGCGCTTTCCGGCCGCGTACGACTTGGACGAACCTTAAGGCCGAAACCGATATTATCGGCAACAGTCATATGGCGGAACAACGCATAATGCTGAAAGACGAAACCGACATTACGCTCCTGCACGCTTTTGTGCGAAGCATCTTCATCACCAAAGTAAACGGCCCCTTCCGTCGGCTTTTCCAGACCGGCTATCAGGCGCAGCAATGTTGTTTTGCCTGAACCGGACGGCCCGAGCAAAGCAATCAATTCCCCTGAACGAATGTCCAGCGACACATTATGCAATGCCGGAAAGCGAGCGAATTCTTTACGCACACCGGCGACACGAACTTCCATTCTTAATCCTTTCCCCTACCGCCACTGCTTTACAAATCCGGGCAGCTTATTCTCTGCTCTTTAAAGCACATTTCGATCAGACTGGATCAGACCGGCGCTCTAATCTTTTGTTTATCGCGCATCTTTTTCCAAAAACCGTCTCACACTTTCGGGATGCGCACCAATGTAAATACTAATGCCCTTTGCTGCCAGCCAGTTCATCACCATAGCGCAGCTCAAGGAGCGCCTTGATCGCCAGAGTTACCAGAGCAAGCAGCGCCAAAAGTGAGGCGACAGCAAAAGCC
Source organism: Ochrobactrum sp. Marseille-Q0166 (assembly GCF_014397025.1). Lineage (NCBI taxonomy): Bacteria > Pseudomonadati > Pseudomonadota > Alphaproteobacteria > Hyphomicrobiales > Brucellaceae > Ochrobactrum > Ochrobactrum sp. Marseille-Q0166. The sequence continues at coordinate 143,297 of NZ_JACJUO010000001.1, forward strand.
GCAACGAAATTATACTCATTATAGAGGATTTCGACATGCAGCGGCATTGTGTTGGTCAGACCGCGAATATGCCCCGACACCACGGAAACAGCTCCGAATTCGCCCATTGCACGTGCGTTACAAAGCAGAACACCGTAAAGCAGCCCCCATTTGATATTGGGCAGTGTGACGTAGCGAAAAGTCTGCCAGCCATTCGCGCCCAGCGAAATCGCTGCTTCTTCATCACCACTTCCCTGCTCCTGCATCAGCGGAATGAGCTCCCGCGCCACGAAAGGGAATGTCACAAACAAGGTTGCCAGAACAATCCCGGGAACAGCAAAAAGGATTTGTATATTGTGGCTTTCAAGCCAGGGACCGATCAAGCCATGGCTTGCGAAAAGCAGCACAAATACAAGACCGGAAATAACCGGCGAGATTGAAAATGGCAGATCAATTAGCGTGGTCAGAAGCGCCTTGCCTTTGAACTCGAATTTGGCGATTGCCCAGGCTGCGACCACACCAAAAATCAGATTGACCGGAACGGATATAACCGCCACCAGAAGTGTGAGTTTGATGGCCGCAATTGCATCCGGCTCGACCAGTGCTGCCAGATATTCGCCGGCGCCTTTTCTGAAAGCTTCCACAAAGACCGCAACAACGGGAAGGATCAGAAACAGCGCAAGAAACAGGAGGGCTATGCCGATGAGAACGATGCGTGTCGGCAAACTTTCAGTAACGGCGCTGCGTGTGGAAGAATTATACGCCATAGCCATACCTCTTTCTCGTCCACGACTGGATCAGATTGATGAACAGCAACATGGCAAATGACAGCGCCAGCATGACGGTAGCGAGCGCCGTTGCGCCCGCATAATCATATTCCTCCAGCCTGATCACGATCAGCAGCGGAGCAATTTCCGAGACATAGGGCGTGTTCCCCGCAATGAAAATGACGGAGCCATATTCCCCGACCCCGCGAGCGAAGGCCAGCGCGAAACCTGTGAGGATAGCCGGCTGAAGGCTCGGTAGAAGCACGCGCCAGATGGTCTGAAAACGCGATGCACCAAGAGTTGCCGCTGCTTCTTCGACCTCCCGGCTGATTTCTTCCATGATCGGCTGTACAGTGCGCACTACAAATGGCAGACCAATAAAGATCAGCGCCACAACGATGCCAGCGCGCGAAAAGGCAATCTTTATATTAAACGGCGCAAGAAGACTGCCAATCCAGCCATTGGGCGCATAGATAGAAGCCAGTGCAATACCGGCTACGGCTGTGGGGAGTGCAAAGGGAATATCGACAATGGCATCGATGAACCGGCGTCCGGGAAAGCGATAGCGCACCAGAACCCAAGCAAGAATGACACCAAAAACCACATTGACCAGCGCTGCGATAAAAGCAGTACCAAAGCTCGTTTCCAGTGCTGCGAGCGTGCGCGCATCGGTCACCAGCCTCCAGAAGCCCGTAAAACCAACATCGGTCGAACGCAAAACAAGCGCTGCCAGCGGAATAAGGATAAGCAGAGTCAAATAGGCGACACTAAAACCGAGTGTCAGTCCAAAGCCCGGAATGACGCTCGGTTTTCTGAAATGCCACCCTGCTCTGACCGGTGCAGGGTGAGAAGACATTATTATGTTCCCTTTTATTGGTCGTACCGACCTTGCCTATTTTGCTGGCTTATAGATCTGATCGAATGTTCCGCCGTCGCCAAAATGATAAGGCTGCGCCTTGGCCCATCCGCCAAAGATTGGATCATCAATTGTCACAAGCTGCAACTGCGGGAATTCACGCTTCTGGTCAGCAGGAACGACCTCCGGCTTGGACGGGCGGTAAAAATGCTTGGACGCCAGCGCCTGACCTTCCGGCGAATAGAGATATTCGAGGTAGGCCTCTGCAACCTTTCGCGTTCCATTATCGTCAGCATTCTTGTCAACAAGCGCCACTGGTGGCTCGGCCAGGATGGATTGCGGAGGCACGACAATGTCAAATGCGTCATCACCAAATTCAGCGATGGAAAGATAGGCCTCGTTTTCCCAAGCCAGAAGCACATCACCAAGCTGACGCTGTACAAAGGTTGTGGTCGATCCACGTGCACCCGTATCCAGAACCGGCACATGGCGGAACAGTTCGCCGATATATTCCTTTATCTTGGCTTCATCGCCGCCATATTCTTTGTGCGCCCATGCCCATGCAGCCAGATAATTCCAGCGTGCACCGCCCGAGGTTTTCGGATTTGGTGTGATAACCTCGACGCCATCCTTTACCAGATCGCCCCAATCTTTAAGGCCTTTTGGATTGCCCTTGCGAACAAGAAAAACAATCGTGGAAGTGTAAGGTGATGAATTATCAGGAAGGCGCTTGCGCCAGTCCTTATCAATCTTGCCGGAATGTTCAACGATAGCATCAATATCGCTTTCGAGCGCGAGCGTGACAACGTCCGCCTTTACACCGTCAATCACTGAACGGGCCTGCTTGCCCGATCCGCCATGTGAGGCCCTGATGGTAACCGTCTCGCCGGTTTCATCTTTCCAATGCTTGGCAAAGGCCGCGTTATAATCCTTATAAAGCTCCCGAGTCGGATCATAAGATACGTTGAGCAATGTCTGATCGGCATGGCTAGTCTGAATGGTACCGGCAAGCGCTGCAGTCGCAACAAAAGCTGCAAGCGCGAATGAAAATTTCGATCTTTTCTTCGACATGTTCAGGTCCACCTCTCCGCGTTAATTCCTCAAAGAATATCAGAGGTCATGGTTCACAGGATGCCACAAGCTGGTCGTTATTTAAAATGTCTTCGAAAATTTTACCTTCTAAAGGCATATTTTGGAGAATATTTTCTGCAAACGGCACGTTAGGCATCCTCAAAAGGAAAGCATTACGCAACTCAATGATAATCCTATGCAACAGAGGGGCCGAATGAAAACGAGCGGAATCTTCTGCTAATTTGCTATCTGCTTAGGCTCATTCCATCCCATAAAATTGTAAAAAGCATAACGCCATATGCCAATTTCTTCGTGCAATACGATATCAACTGCAAGGAATGATAACGCTGAAGAAATCATGTTCGTATGCGTGGTTGTCAGATACGCAGCGGCCACGGGCTCGGGATAGACGCCGAAATGAGCAAGATAGAGCAAGTCGCGTTTTATAATTGGCGCACCTTGAAGCAAGACAGTTTGAGACGGTTTGATATCTTTCAGTATAGCAGCTGTATTTTTTGCATTCTGCCAAGTATTGCGGCTTTTCTCATCTATAACGATATCGCTTGGGTTAACACCGGCCTTCTCGAGTTCTCTCGCTATAATAGCAGCTTCCGATGCGCCCGTTCCCGCAACATCAGCCCCGCTCGCTATGAACGTACACTTCAAAGCAGCTTGAACACACTGATGGTTTGCGCGGACTGCTGCCAGAATCGGCCCATATGAAAACAAAAGCGGCTCAACAGTCTTTTGATCAATCTGGTCAACTGTTTGCGTTCCCATACCAAAAATCAAAAATGCGGTATTGTCTTTGATCGGAGATTGCATTGTTGAAGAGTATGGCGCCTGGAAACGATACAGCAGATAACCCGGCAAAAAATTTGAAGCAATTGAAACATACAGAATTGTCCCAAATACAATAAATACAAAACCCGATTTTCGAAATCTAAAATTCCACAACAGGAATCCGAAAATAACAAATAATATAACTAGATTTAACGCCATAATGCACTCATTAGTAAATAAAATTTATATATTTATATCCTAGTGATCAACACAATTAAAAACCCAATAAATTATCAAAAAGGTGGGATCCGGACTGGATTGCGGGGGCAAATTTTCTCCGGATCCCGGCCGATCTAACGACCAGCAGGTTGAAAACGGGCGGCGTTGATTTTGGTTCCATCAGAATGGAGGAAAATTCTAATTTATTTAGTTCCGTCCACTTGCACACTTACTCATTAAAAGAGTTTGCTCGCCGAAAAGACATAATCGCGACATTGAGGGTGTTTAACACTTTTCGGGATGCGCTCTAAAGTGCTATTTGATCGCGACTGAAATGATTGGAGAGATCATCATGCTTCGCAAAAGTCAGAATATGGTCATTGCACTTTCTGTGGCTCTGATGATGAGCAGTCCCGTTCTAGCGCAAGCCATCAGCAGAGATTCCGTGTTTAGACAGGACTATATCTGCGAACGCGGCGTGGTTGTTCCTGTGACTTATATTCATGCCGGAGAAGAGCCAGCCTTCGCAGTGCTTGATGCTGAAGGCAAAATGGTTGTGCTACAATGGCATGATGCATTGAAAAAATACGTCGCTATGGACGAGCAGGACAGCTATCGCTGGGCGGAAAAAGACGGCAAGGCTGTTCTGACACACTTGGAGGCTGATGATTCGGCAAAGGAAGTCACCCTGCTCGCAGCCTGCCGTTCGGATGAAAGTGAGCAGTAAATACTGATCAGGGAACGAGGTAGTGCCTGTCCCACTGATCCTGTGGCACTTCCTCCCCTATTTCATAATCAAATGAAGTGACGCTCATGTGGTCATCATCGGTCTTGCAGTCAAACGCAAGCTTGTACCAATGCTCACCGCTGCGGAATGCTGCACCGTCAGCCTTGATACTGTTTTTGCCTGTCAGAGGATCCGAAAAGGCATAAGCCAGCACCTTATCGACCGATAACTTCCGCACATCACGGCTGATCTGCTCCATCGCCTCGACATCACAGCGCTGCTCCAGCCGCGTTGCAGGGTCCAGCTTTTCCAGCTGTGCCTTTTCAAGCGGTGTCATTGCCATAGCTGGCGCATTGAGAGCTATCAGCACCGAAACAATCGCAAACGGCAAAAAGCGTACAAGGTGAGATACGGACATCAGGCGACATAAAAACTGCATTGGATTTTAAGAAACTCACTGGGAAAGATTTTAATTCAGAGCTTTAGTAACACATCTTTTGTGGCAGCTCGTCGCCCTTCAGAGCAATGTTATTGATCGTGTTTCCCACAAGAATGAGTTCCCTCGTCACGCGTCTTCTCGCCCCCCAAAGCATCAGATTCCAAAGAATGTCCTGTTACGCCCCGCTTCTTTCGCAGCGTATAAAATCTTGTCGGCCCGCTCAACTACTTGCCAGAAATTGCCGTGGCTTTCGAGCTTGGCCGCACCAAAGCTGCAAGTAACCTGCTCATCTGCGGACAAGCGGGAGAATTTATGATCTTTCACCCTTTCCCGAATTGTCTCGATCAGAGCGTAAGCTTCATCTGAAGGCATATCATCAAGATAGAGGATAAACTCCTCTCCCCCAATGCGTGCCGTCAAATTACGATCACCGGAATAGGACTGAAGAATCTCAGCAAACTCTTTTAGGACAGCATCCCCCGCGGCATGGCCATAGAGGTCATTGATATTTTTGAAGTGATCAATATCGCAGGCAACGATCCACCCGGATAGATTGCTGCGATCTGCCACCTGCATACGCTCTTCAAGTCCCCGTCGATTAAGGAGGCCGGTCAACGGATCACTGTCACGTTCATGCGCAAGTTCCATCACCCGGTCTGCGCCAACGGCAGCAAACAGCACTAGCCCTGCGATTACCGATGCAACAGCCGTTGAAAAAACAGTCCACTGCCAAAATGGGGTGAAAGCAAAATCAATCGCTGTTTCTCCCGATACGGAATGTGCCGTCAGCACTGTTCGAGGGAAAAACTGTAAAGATACAAGAAGAAGCATGCCGAGCATGATTTTATCGGCAATCGTACCCTGCACCAATTGCCGAAGAAACCACACGATCGCCAGAATCATAAGAGCGAGACCGAAATTCACGACATAAACGCGACCAATCAAGCTTGGTGAAACATATAGAAAATAGACAATACCGCCCAGAATGGAAACAAGACTGACGATACAAAACCATGATGGAATACGAAGGCCAGACCTTTGAAGAATACCGTGACCGCCTGCCAAGGTTCCCAAAACATAGATCGTCACTGTAAACATGGTGTTGGAGGCGTCATCAGTCGGAATATCGACCAACTGTGAGAGCATGGCTAGGCCGATAAAGAAAAAGCAGACAGCGCACCACAAAAGATAAGAACGTCTTCTATCAATGGCCCAGACAATGACAAAGGCCAATGAAAAAACGATAAGAATGGCTGGCAGTACATAGAGCATAAAATATTTTCTTATTTAGACATCCATAAAAGCTTATCCCTCTCATCGACTAAAAACACAATTCGGTAAATCAGTGCGCAACCTGAAAACTGTCAAACACACTTGATTTAAGCTATATGGCCATGCTTGAAACCAGTGAGATAACGAGCCGACAGTGCTGGTCGATAGTCGCAGGCCGTTGGCGAAAGGAAGAAATATGAAACCCGTTTTCCTGCAACTGCAATGCGCGCCTGGAAAAACCTATGACGTTGCGGATACACTGTATCAGCGCGAAATCGTATCAGAACTCTATTCTACCAGCGGTGAATACGATCTTCTTGCCAAGATTTACGTCAAGGAAGGCGATGATATCGGCAAATTCATCAATGAAAATGTATTGGACATACCCAACATTGTTCGTTCGTTGACCACGCTGACCTTCACAGCGTTTTAATCACAAGCCGTTCAACACGGCGATTTGTAAAAGCAGCAGATCGCCGAATTGAATACAGTAAAGATTTGATTCACCATTCAACGATTATACTCAATTTGCAGGGAACCTCCCTGTGTCCTTGCGCATTGTTTCTGCGATAACCCAAGCAAACAGGTTTGCGGAAAACGAAACAGATAGCGACATTGGAAAGACGATGGATAATCTTGAACAAAGGCGGGTACTGGTCGTGGAGGACGAAATTTTCGTCGCTCTCGATGTTGCCGCCACTGTGGAAGATGCCAACGGAACTGTTGTCGGGCCTGTAGGCACAGTAAAACAAGCCATTGATCTCATCAACAAACAAGATGTAGACGCTGCGATCCTGGATGTAAATCTGGCAGATGGTGATCTTGAGCCTATTCTTGACAGGCTTAAAAAGCGAAATGTCTTTGTGGTGATCCACACTGGCGGCGGCTTACCTGCACATCTCTCCGAGCGTTACCCTGAAGTTCCGGTTTTTCATAAACCCGTGCCGCCTTATGTGCTGACACGAGCACTGGCCACGGCCCTAGGGCCGGAAATCGTTCAGCGTTTTTGATGCATAGTCGCGTCCCGGATTTTGCTGAACTGTTAGGACAAACAGAGCCTGAAACCTTCAGTGCGCAACATCATCACAATGTTCGGTTTAAATTTGCCTCAACTGTTTTCGAAGCGAATCTGAATACGGATAATTCAGATAGTCGTGTCCATCCTTCACACTTGTTCGAACTGGAATTTGAACGGCAAGACGAAACGAACAAAGATAGCGAAACGAGCGCAATCTCCGAGCGCATGGTCAGGCAGACTCCCGCGCAAATTCGAATGGAACTTGGCTTACACTCCAAAATGAATCGCGCAGAGCTGCAACGTATGCGCCGCAGTTTTGCTGCCAGCAATCACCCGGACCGTTTACCGGAAGAATTTCGTCTGGCAGCCGAACAACGCATGAAGACAGCCAACGCTCTGCTCGATGAGGCCTTGGCTGCGACGATAAATGCGCTTTAAGAAATTTCCTTACGTTTAAAGCTTTAAATCTTTTGCATTATAACAATAATATGCTAGATTAGCCGCGTCGGTGCCTGCAATACCTATTGCACGCCTGGACTTTTCCGCTGAACGCAACATCCTTTAAGGATGCGCAACCGGTGCTGGCGCTGGGGCAATTTGCGCTTTGCTCTCCGAGAACGGTTCTGTCATACCGACATCGTAAATTAGAATAGTCCTAAAAGGTTTGAAAATGCCTCCTTATCGTTCGCGTACTACCACCCACGGCCGCAATATGGCTGGCGCGCGCGGCCTATGGCGCGCCACCGGCATGAAGGATGAGGATTTTGGCAAGCCGATTATTGCTGTGGTGAACTCATTCACCCAGTTTGTGCCGGGCCATGTGCATCTCAAGGATCTTGGACAGCTGGTAGCACGCGAAATTGAAAGCGCTGGCGGTGTTGCAAAAGAATTCAACACAATCGCTGTCGATGATGGCATCGCCATGGGTCATGACGGCATGCTTTATTCATTGCCATCGCGTGAATTGATTGCCGACTCGGTCGAATACATGGTCAATGCGCATTGTGCCGATGCGATGGTCTGCATCTCCAACTGCGACAAGATCACTCCTGGCATGTTGATGGCATCACTGCGCCTCAATATTCCAGTCGTTTTCGTTTCCGGTGGCCCGATGGAAGCCGGCAAGGTGGTCTGGGACGATCAAGTCAAGAAGCTCGACCTTGTGGATGCAATGGTTGCAGCTGCTGACGATCATTATACAGACGAACAGGTCAAGGCGATTGAACGCTCGGCCTGTCCGACCTGCGGCTCATGCTCGGGCATGTTTACCGCAAACTCGATGAACTGCCTCACCGAAGCACTTGGCCTGTCGCTGCCGGGCAACGGTTCGACGCTTGCAACCCATGCTGACCGCAAGCGCCTGTTTGTCGAAGCCGGTCATCTGGTTGTCGATCTTGCGCGCCGTTATTATGAGCAGAACGATGAAAGTGTATTGCCGCGCTCGATTGCAAGCTTCCCGGCATTTGAAAACGCCATGACACTCGACATTGCCATGGGCGGCTCAACCAATACGGTTCTGCATCTGCTTGCAGCCGCACAGGAAGCCGAAATAGACTTCACCATGGCTGATATTGACCGTCTGTCGCGTCGTGTTCCGGTTCTCTGCAAGGTCGCGCCTGCCAACAACACGGTTCACATGGAAGATGTGCATCGCGCAGGCGGCATCATGGGTATTCTGGGTCAGCTCGACAAGGCAGGCCTGATCAATACTGACCTGCCAACAGTTCACAGCGAAAGCATGGGCAAGGCGCTCGATCATTGGGACGTTACCCGTACCAATAGCGAAATGGTGCACAAGTTCTATTCGGCTGCCCCCGGTGGTATACCGACACAGGTTGCATTCTCTCAAGAGCGCCGCTTTGACAGCGTTGATACGAACCGTGAAACGGGGGTTATCCGCTCGAAAGAACATGCGTTTAGTCAGGATGGTGGTCTGGCAGTTCTTTACGGCAATCTCGCTGAAGACGGCTGCATCGTGAAGACGGCAGGCGTGGACGATTCCATCCTGAAATTCTCCGGCCCTGCCCGCATCTTCGAAAGCCAGGATACGGCCGTGCTCGGCATTCTGAATGGCAAGATCAAGGCTGGCGACATTGTGCTGATCCGCTATGAAGGTCCGCGTGGCGGTCCGGGTATGCAGGAAATGCTCTATCCAACCAGCTACCTCAAGTCGAAGGGTCTGGGTAAGGCTTGCGCGCTGATCACCGACGGTCGTTTCTCGGGCGGCTCATCGGGTCTTTCGATTGGTCACGTTTCCCCGGAAGCAGCCGAAGGTGGCACAATCGGGCTGGTGCGTGAAGGCGATATCATAGACATCGACATTCCAAACCGTACGATCCATCTCGCTGTTGACGATGCAACGCTGGCAGAACGCCGCGCCGAGCAGAATGCAACAGGCTGGAAGCCACTGGAACAGCGCAAGCGCAAGGTTTCAACCGCGCTGAAAGCCTATGCCTCTATGGCAACGAGTGCTGCCAAGGGTGCGGTACGAAAACTGCCGGATTGATTGAATTTAATATTTAAGGCGGTGCAAGCCGCCTTTTTTCTTGCAATTGCAAGTAACTCCCACTCTAAACCCTCAATTGAAGAATCACTGGGTCGTACGGGGGTATATTTGGTGGTGCGAGAAAATTTTAAAGCCAACAAAGCGCTTTTGTGCGCAGTATTTCTTATACCTTTTATAGTGGGCGCTGTGTCGTTTTATCTCGACGGCATACTTGATTTGCGCGGAACGTTTCGGGATTTGACCGTCATCGCCTCCGCAATCCTACTTCTCATAGCATCGCTTCAAGCACTTAATTCAGATGCATTGCTCAACGGCCACAAACTTCCTTCTCGCGGGCTACTGTTCGTCGGCGTTTTGTTGCTTCCTTTTGCACAGTTGCTTTATCTCCTACGCACACGAAAGCCATTGCGCGCGATCTGGCTACTCATCCTGTTCTGGATAACAATGTTTCTGTCGCTCTTTGCGGGCGCACTCACCTGTTTGATCATCGTCCTGATTGTGAATCAATTCTGATGTATCAAAAACCAAACTGCGCCTGATCCCCGCTTATCAACGACTGCCAAACATGCGTGACACCGCAGGCATCAGATCATTCTTCACCGAATCCGGCGTGAACGGTCCGACATGCTTGTAGACGATCTTGCCTGTTTCATCGACGAGGAACGTTTCCGGCACGCCGTAGACGCCCCATTCAATGGCTGAGCGTCCGGCGCGGTCGGCACCGACGGCGGCAAAAGGATTGCCGAGATCGCCAAGGAAACGGCGGGCGTTTTCGGGTTGGTCCTTGTAATTGAGGCCAACCACGCGAATGCGCTCGTCCTTGGCGATTTCCATCAAAAGCGGATGCTCCTGACGACACGGAACACACCATGATCCCCACACATTGACCAGTGTGAGCTTGCCCCCAGGACCCGTTTTGAAATCTTCGCTGTTGAGGCCCGGAACCGGTGCGCCATCACGCATCAAACCTTCAACGGATGGGAGACTGGTTTGCGGCGCGTCCTTGCCGATGAGTGCTGACGGGATAGTCGTGTTGTCTTTTCCGGATAACAGTTGCACCGCAAAAACCGCCGCCAGCGCGACGAAAATCATCAGCGGTAGCAACGCCACCCATGTCGAACGCTTTTTGGTCGTTTCACTCATTGTGCGGAACCGGATGCCTTGTCTGAACGACGGCGCACACCCTGCGCCTCAAGCCGCTTTAACGCATTTTTCTGGATGCGCTGATCAATGAGAATCCAGCTGATGGTTATGGCAAGTGCTGCTGCAGCAATCCCATAAGACGTCATCACATAAGCGAAATGGCTCATTGTGCGGCCTCCCCTTGGGTTGCGATGCGCTCTCTTTTCATGCGGCTGCGATCTGCATTGCGTGCTGCGAGCTTTTTCATCGAAGCCACGCGGCGGCGCCAGATTTCATTGCGCATTGCCATCATATGTAATGTGAGAAACAGCAGCGTGAAACCAATCGCCATCACAAAAAGCGGGCGCAGCATGGAGCCGTCAATCGTCGGGCCATCCATGCGGAAGACCGATGCGGGCTGGTGCAACGTGTTCCACCAGTCGACCGAGAATTTAATGATCGGAATATTGATGAAGCCGACCAGGGTGAGCACGGCCACAGGCTTCGCGCTTTTCGCCGGATCATCCATCGCACGCGACAACGCGATAATGCCAAGATACATCAGAAAAAGCACAAAAACGGACGTCAATCGTGCGTCCCACACCCACCACGTGCCCCACATCGGTTTGCCCCAGAGTGAGCCTGTTGCAAGTGCAAGCGCGGTGAAAACTGCTCCCAAGGGAGCCGCTGCCCGGATTGAGACGTCAGCCAGCGGATGACGCCAGACCAGCGTACCCAGCGCCGAAATTGCCATGATTGAATAGCACATCATCGAAAGCCATGCGAAAGGCACATGGATATACATGATGCGAACCGTCAGCCCTTGCTGATAATCGTCCGGCGACAGGAAAACCATATAGAGCCCCGTAGCCAGAAACAGCGCAGACAGGCCGCCAAGCCACGGCAAAACCTTGCCCGTGAAAGCAATGAACCGCGTGGGGTTAGCCAGATCAAGCCAGCTTGTGGTTTTCGCAATGTCATTCGTCATGACTTATACTTATACCTGACGCGTTATGGCGTTCAATTGACCGTAATCAACTGCGTCAATCCGCCGAGCACAATTTCATCTTATCAGAGCGGATTCCTATTTAATCCGCCGAATTTTTCAATGAAGCTGCCGCTGCCAGCGGTCCCAAAACTGCAAAAAACAAAGTCAGTGCGCACAGGATAAGAAACGGAGCAAAGAACGGAGCCACCAAATCAGTCGCGCCATAAGAAGCAGAAACACCGAAAATCAGGACCGGAATGGTCAATGGCAGTACGATTACCGAAACCAGCAAGCCGCCGCGTGGAAGCGCAACAGCAAGTGCCGCCCCCACTGCGCCGATAAAAGCAATCGCAGGAGTTCCGACCAGAAGTGTGAGCGCAGTTGCAGCGGTTGCCGTCGTATCCATATTCATAAAAAGCCCGAGCATCGGCGAGGCAATGACCAGCGGCAGGACACTTGCAACCCAATGCGCAACGCATTTCACAAAAACGGTGAAAGCCAGCATATGACGGTCTGAACCGATGAGCAGAAGATCAAGCGAGCCGTCTTCGCGATCTGCCTGAAACAGCCGGTCGAGGCCGAGAAGCGTTGCCAGCAAAGCACCGATCCACAGCATGGCAGGACCAATGCGGGCCAGCAGATTGAGATCGGGACCGACGCCGAACGGCATCACCGAAATGACAGCCAGAAAGAACAGTATACCGATCAATGCGCCGCCACCGGCACGGAAACTCAGCCGCAAATCTCTAAAGAAAAGAGCCAGCATCACGCGACCTCGTGCGAGAAGGCGGCCATATCGAGCGCCTTGATACCCGTCAAACCAAGTGGAATATGCGTTGCGGCAATGACCATACCGCCCTCAAGCATATGGTCATGCATCAGTTCTGCAAAGCGCGCTTCGGATGCCTTGTCGAGACCGGCGGTTGGCTCATCGACAATCCACAATGGGCGATAGCTTATCAGCAGCTTGGCGATGGAAACGCGACGCTTTTGCCCCGTCGAAAGATAGCCGAAAGGCAGATGTTCAACGCCCGGCAGATCGACGGCTTCCAGAGCTTCATCGATGTCAAATCGCTCAGTTCCGTGGAATTTCTGCCAGAACAGGAGATTTTCGCGCACGCTTAAAGCGGGCTTCATTGCATTCTGGTGACCAAGATAATGGCAGGCAGCACGAACAGGAAGGACTGAACCGTCTTCCAACAACTCGATCTTTCCCGCTTCAGGTGTGAGAAGACCGCAAATAATGCGCAGCAAAGTGGATTTTCCGGAGCCATTCGGGCCAGTTATAATCAGCGCTTCGCCGGACGACAGTTCAAATGAAAGGCCTGCAAAGATCGTTTCACCACCGCGCTCGCCCGCCAGATTTTCGGCCCCAAGCCGCATATTCTCTCCTTACCACATTTGGCTATGCCAAACGGGATATCGCAACATTTTGCCGCAAGGGTTCCGGTTCACGATAATCTGTCTGGAATCGTTTTAAGAAACTCCCTATATCAGAGCTACCATGCCAGCGGTCGGTGTGGAAACAAATTTTGGCCGATCTGAATTGCCTGTTGCTCGTGAGAGTGCAGGTGTCGGGGCGGACAGCGGAAATGACTGCACCCGCACCTTGGCGCGTCCTTGAAACGCAAGCTTAGGCGTTCGTCCTGGTTTTCCGGCCAGCAGCATGAGGACGAACTAAAGTGTCTAACATTGATAGTTTCAAAAGCCGCAAAACGCTTACCGTCAACGGTAAAGAATATGTCTATTACAGCTTGACCGAAGCCGAAAAGAACGGTCTCAAGGGCATTTCCAAACTTCCATTTTCCATGAAGGTTCTGCTTGAGAACCTGTTGCGCTTTGAAGATGACCGCTCCGTCAAGAAGTCGGATATCGAAGCCGTTGCGGCATGGCTCACAGATCGCGGTTCAGCGGGTGCCGAAATTGCCTATCGACCAGCCCGCGTGCTTATGCAGGACTTCACCGGCGTTCCGGCTGTTGTGGATCTTGCCGCAATGCGCGACGGCCTCAAGGCGCTTGGCGGCGACCCTGAAAAGATTAATCCGCTCGTTCCTGTCGACCTCGTCATCGACCACTCAGTCATCGTCGATGAATTCGGCAATCCGAGTGCATTCAAAGCCAACGTGGATCTCGAATATCAGCGCAATGGCGAACGCTATCGCTTTCTTAAGTGGGGCCAGCAGGCATTCAAGAACTTCCGCGTTGTTCCTCCGGGCACAGGCATCTGCCATCAGGTGAACCTCGAATATCTGGCACAGGCCGTCTGGACGAAAGAAGAAGACGGCGTGACCTTTGCCTATCCTGACACCTGCGTCGGCACAGATTCCCACACCACCATGGTCAATGGCCTTGGCGTACTTGGCTGGGGTGTCGGCGGCATTGAAGCGGAAGCCGCAATGCTCGGCCAGCCGGTTTCCATGCTCCTGCCGGAAGTTATCGGGTTCCGCCTGACCGGCAAGGTCAAAGAAGGCGTGACCGCGACCGATCTCGTACTCACCGTCACGCAAATGCTGCGCAAGAAGGGTGTTGTCGGCAAGTTCGTCGAGTTCTTCGGCGAAGGCCTCGAAAACATGACGCTCGCTGATCGCGCAACCATTGCAAACATGGGCCCGGAATATGGTGCGACTTGCGGCTTCTTCCCGATCGACAAGGAAACCCTCAACTACATGAACACGACAGGTCGCGAAGAAGACCGTATCGCGCTTGTTGAGGCCTATTCGCGTGCACAGGGCATGTGGCGCGAAGCCGGATCAGAAGATCCAGTGTTCACCGATATTCTTGAACTCGACATGGGTGACGTGGTTCCATCCATGGCAGGTCCAAAGCGTCCTGAAGGCCGCATTGCACTTGAAAATATCGGATCAGGTTTCGCAACATCGCTTGAAACCGAATACAAGAAGACCACCGGCCAGACCACGCGTTATGCCGTTGAAGGTGAGGATTATGATCTCGGTCATGGCGATGTGGTGATTGCCGCCATCACCTCCTGCACCAACACCTCCAACCCAAGTGTGCTGATTGCTGCAGGTCTTCTGGCTCGCAATGCTGTTGCGAAGGGTCTCAAGACCAAGCCTTGGGTCAAAACCTCGCTTGCGCCTGGTTCTCAGGTGGTTGCCGCTTATCTTGAATCTGCTGGCCTGCAAAAAGACCTCGATGCACTTGGTTTCAACCTTGTCGGTTTCGGCTGCACGACCTGTATCGGTAACTCCGGTCCTTTGCCTGCTCCTATTTCCAAGACGATCAACGAAAAGGGTCTGATTGCGGCTGCCGTTCTTTCCGGCAACCGTAACTTTGAAGGCCGCGTTTCGCCGGACGTTCAGGCAAACTATCTTGCTTCGCCGCCGCTCGTCGTTGCTCACGCTCTTGCTGGTACGGTCACCAAGGATCTGACCAAGGAACCTCTTGGCGAAGATCAGGACGGAAATCCAGTGTTCCTGCGCGATATCTGGCCTTCATCTGCTGAAATCCAGGATTTCATTGCCAAGAACGTGACCCGCAAAGTGTTCTCTGAAAAATATGCGGATGTGTTCAAGGGCGACGAAAACTGGCAGGCCGTTCAGGTTCCTGCAGGCCAGACCTATGCATGGGACGACAATTCGACCTATGTACAGAACCCGCCTTATTTCGTCGGCATGGGCAAGTCGGCTGGTACGATTGCAGACGTCAAGGGGGCGCGCGTTCTCGGTCTCTTCGGCGACAAGATCACGACCGACCACATCTCGCCTGCCGGTTCCATCAAGGCGCAATCGCCTGCTGGCAAGTATCTGCTTGACCACGGCGTCGGCATTGCCGACTTCAACCAGTACGGCACCCGTCGCGGCAACCATGAAGTGATGATGCGCGGTACGTTTGCCAACATCCGTATTCGCAATCACATGCTGGGCGAAAACGGTCGCGAAGGCGGCTACACCATCCATTATCCATCGAAGGAAGAAACCTCGATCTATGATGCTGCCATGCAGTACAAGGCCGAAGGTGTTCCGCTTGTGATCTTTGCCGGTGTCGAATATGGCAATGGTTCATCGCGAGACTGGGCTGCCAAGGGCACCAACCTGCTCGGTGTGAAGGCCGTGATTGCGCAGTCGTTTGAGCGTATTCACCGGTCCAACCTCGTCGGCATGGGCATTGTGCCTTTCGTCTTCGAGGAAGGAACGAGCTGGCAGACGCTGGGTCTTAAGGGTGACGAAATCGTCTCCATCGAAGGACTGGCTGATGTGCGTCCACGTCAGAAGGTTGAAGCTTCTATCACTTATGCCGATGGTAGCGTGAAGAAGGTTCCACTCATCTGCCGTATCGATACGCTGGACGAGCTAGATTACATGAAGAATGGCGGCATTCTGCAGACCGTTCTGCGCGATCTCGCTGCCTAGAGCGCATTTCGATCTGATGGAATCAGATCAGCGCCCTAATCAGCAGGATTGTCAAAATAAAAAGCCGCTGGAGCGATCCGGCGGCTTTTCCTTAGAAAGATTGTGACCGTGCGATAAAAGAAACACTTTGCCTGCAAATCTCACTGCAACGTGAATTCCTATTGATCGTCGCAATTCCTACATAATAGATGTCAGCGTCAATTATATACGCATTACCCTATGTGAAACCGCTTCGCAGTTTTTCTGGAAATGCTTCTATTACAGGATGAACCAAAAGTGACCTTCCACTCCCCTTTCAACGGGACATATTCATGGCTTTCCGGCGAATGCGCCCCCGGTTTGCGCTGTGTTTGTGCTGCTTTGGGAATGGCGTTCACAGGATGCCTGTCCATTCAGGGCGTCGCGAAAGCGCAGGACAACAGCACGCGCACATCCGTGCTTGAGCTTTACACCAGCCAGGGCTGCAAATCCTGTCCGCAGGCCGACAAGAATCTGGCATCTTACGCGGATGATCCGCAGGTGTTGGCGCTGTCGTTTCACGTCAATTACTGGGATTATATGGGATGGCGCGATACGCTTGCCTCTCAGGATAATACCGACCGTCAGAATGCATATCGCAATTCGTTCAACGCAAAAATGGTTTACACGCCACAGGCGATTGTTAATGGCGCGGCGGAAATGAACGGCAATGATGCTGAAGTCGTGAAAAAGCATCTCAATGAAAACAAGCTCAAAGTGCCAGTTTCTATCACGAAGCTGGACGACGGACGCCTGTCCATCGAGGTCGGTGCCGGTGAAAAGCCGGACAAGCCTGTACATGTTGTGATGTTTTATCTGCGTGATTCCGTGACGATTCCAATCGACAAAGGCGAAAATGCCGGGCAGTCAGTCACCTATCGCAATACGGTAACGGACACGAACACAATTGGCATGTGGGACGGTAAGGCACTCAAAATCGAACTACCGGCATCAGAACTCGCTCGCAAAGATGTGAGTGGTTGCGCAATCGTTTTGCAAGAAAGCAATAACGAGAAAGCTCTTGGCCAGATTCATGGTGCCGCCATATTCAAGCAGAAAGATCAGCTGGGGCTCTGAACCCGTTGCATGACATTTTAAGTGCTTAAAGCTATTTTATAATTCTGGATTTTTATTCGGCTGAGAGATTGAACCATCAGAGGTTGGTTCGGTTCGGGTAGTCCTTTGGGCGGGGGGCTTGGGGTCGGACAAACCCGAACCGAACCGTCTCAGGCAACGACTCGATCTTTGCTTCACAATCGGGCCGGAATGCGAATTTGACAAGGCTAAAATGTGGCCAACAATCACCATTGAGAACATGCATTCTCTTTTCGTGATCAGCTAATATACAACTAATTGGGAGGCGAAACTTGTATAGATCAATCAGAACAAGACCGCCAGTACGCAAATACAACCTTGCAAAGATTTAATAAAAGCATCACCGTACTGCGATGAGGCATGATGATAGGTGCTCACAAGTTTCCGTCATGATCTATTCTCCGCCGAAAGGATGAACATGAATATTCCAAGTGCCGCGAATGAAGAGAAATCATCTCCGTCCACTTCCCATTCATCGGCGACCCCTAAAGTTGTTCCATTCAGTCAACCACGTCCGATATCCGCTACTGTAAGCTTCGATAGACATGAGCTCGGCAAGATTCTCAATATTTATGGCCGCATGGTCGCAACCGGTGCCTGGAAGGATTATGCAATCGACCATCTGGCAGACAGGGCTGTGTTTTCGATTTTTCGCAGAGCCAGTGAAGTGCCGTTGTTTCGTATTGAGAAAAGCCCGAAGCTGGCTCAAAAGCAGGGAGCCTATTCGGTAATTTCGGCTAGCGGTCTGATCATGAAACGCGGTCATGAGCTTGAACGCGTGCTTCGCGTTTTCGACAAGAGCCTGAAGCTTGTTGGTAACTAAGTCAGAGGCATAGGTCCCGGATCAACCGAGCAGCCACCATTGAGCGGCAGTTGCATAAGAACAGTATCAAGCCAGCGGCCATGCTTGAAGCCTGATCCCTGAATACGTCCGCTATGGATATAGCCCAGGCTCTCATGCAGTTTCACAGAGCCTATATTGTGCTCACCATCGCCGATTACTGCCAGCAATTGCCTGAAGCCCAATGCGGTTGCGCGCTTGATCAATTCCCCCAGCAGAAGCTTGCCAATCCCCTGCCCCTTCGCATCGGGTGCGATATAGATCGAATCTTCTGCAAGCCAGCGATAGGCCGGTCGTGTGCGAAAATAGCTGATATAGGCATAACCCAGCACCAGCTCGTTCTCTTCTGCGACAAGAATTGGAAAGCCCTGTTCGACAAATGTATCGAAGCGTCGTGTCATTTCCTCAACAGTGGGCGGTTCGATCTCGTAAGAACCGGAACCATTCAGCACGGCCTCGGTATAGATCATCGTGATGGCTTCAATATCAGTGGGCTGGAAATCGCGGATATGGGGCATGACAGGGCGAGGACTCAGTTGAATTTTCACATTTACCATGACTCGGAGCTTCGGGCTTGAAAAGCAAAAAGGGCAGCGTTTCCGCTGCCCTTTTGTATTGTTCGTTCAGTACTTTCTCAGCACGTTTTACCCCAAAACCGGTTTGCGCTTTCGGGAAACATGCTCTTAGTCACGGTTGCCCATGAACTGAAGCAGGAACATGAACATGTTGATGAAGTCGAGGTAAAGACGCAGTGCGCCCATAACGACCTTGCGGCCCTGCGAATCCGCAGAATCACCTTCAAAGTACATTTCCTTGATCGACTGTGTGTCATAAGCGGTCAAACCTGCGAAGATCAGAACGCCAATCACCGAGATTGCAAACTGAAGCGCGGTGGAGCCGAGGAAGATGTTAACGACCGAAGCGATGATCAGACCGAACAGGCCCATCATCAGGAACGAGCCCATTGCCGAGAGGTCACGTTTGGTTGTGTAACCATAAAGCGACAGCGCGCCGAACGAAGCAGCCGTTACAAAGAAGGTGCGAACGATGCTCTGACCGGTATAAACCAGAAAGATGGAAGACAGCGACAAACCGACGAGCGCTGCATAACCCCAGAAAACGGCACTGGCGGTTGAAACCGACAGACGCTCAATGCGGAAGCTCAGGAAGAAGACTGCAGCAAGCGGCGCGAGCATAACGACCCAGCGCAACGGCGAACTATAGAGTGCGGCACCAAGCGAGGTGAGCATTTTACCATTTGCGAGCTGTGCCACAGCCGCAGACGGATCGGTTGTGGTTGCCAGCGATGAGACAGCCAAAGCAGCAAGGCCGGTAACAACCAGACCAATTGCCATCATGTTGTAGACACCCAGCATATAGCTGCGGAGGCCCTGATCGATGTCGGCACCAACCCGAGCGCCACCTACCGGCCTCTGCTGTGCCTGAATATTGCGAAAGTCAGCCATGACTTAAATCCTTTTGCGTTGTCCCGTCCGGTGTCGAGGTCAGGCTCTTTTCGAACCACTCCCAGGCGCCGCTGGCGGGACCCCAGCATGCCTGCGTTTATTATGGGGATTTTAAACCTCTCACACAAGTACTACTTGAAAAAAATCGTGATAAGACGGCTTGAAATCCGAACCGCATTATCCATGCGATCCAAGGGCTTAAGCAAGTTAAGGGCGCAACATTACAAATGCTTCATAAGGTTCGAAGCACATTTGCTGGCTTCTGACCCAGCACGCGCCATGTACCGGCCAGACCGAATCCAACAGTCAAAACGAGAGCGACCCCCACAGTCATAAGTGCAACATCAGGCAGGAACTGCGCCTTCAGCTTCATGACTTCGACCACAACATACCACCCAGCAATACCGCCGGCGACCAGCGCGAACAGGGCTGTCGCAAGGCCCAGAAGCATATACTCGACGATATAGGCTGCAATCAGCGTGCCACGCGTGGCACCCAGCGTTTTCAGCACAACCGCATCGTGAACACGGGCACGGTTGCCGGCCGCCAGAGCGCCGCCAAGCACCAGAACAGAAGCTGCAAGAGCGATGGACGCTGCAGCCCGAATTGCCGTTGCAAGCTGGCTGATCAGATCATTCGCCACATCAAGCGCATCAGTCACACTGACGGTCGTCACCGCTGGCCATGTTTTTGTAACCTGTTGCAGAACATCGGGTGCCAGATTCTTCTGACCATCAGGAATTGTCAGTGTTGCAAGCCATGTGGCAGGCGCACCGGCAAAAGTGTTTGGCGAGAACACCATGACGAAATTCATCGCCAGCGTTTCCCACTGCAACTGCCGGAAGCTTGCAATCTTTGCATTGATGTTGCGGCCAAGCACATTAACGGTAACCGTATCGCCAAGCTTAAGCCCAAGTTCCTTGCCTTCACGCTCAGCGAAAGAAACAAGCGGCTCGCCGGAGTAATTTTCCGGCCACCATTGGCCTTCCGTCAGCGTCGAATTTTCCGGAACTTTGTCAGCAAAGGTAATGCCACGATCGCCGCGCAGTACCCAGGCTGCTTCCGGTGGAATGGTCATGTCACGAATATTGGTGCCGTTAAATGCGACGATACGACCGCGCAGCATCGGACCCGAAGTGAGTTTACCATCCGGGACAATACCGCTCACAAGCTTGGTGAAATCACCGATGTCATTGTTCTGGATATCGACAAAGAAAAAGTCCGGAGCCTGTGCCGGAATATTCTCCGTTACCTGACGGCGCAGATTGCCATCAATGAGCGCAATCGCCACCATCAATGTGAGGCCAAGTCCAAGCGAAAGAACCACGGATGGTGTCAGCGCGCCAGGTCGATAGATATTGCCAACCGCAAGCCGAACCGCTGTCGAACGCGTACGCGGCGCGCGACGTGCCAGCCAGCGGATACCGTCGGCGACCAGCCGTAAAACACCAAAGGCAGCAATAGATGATACGATGAATATCGCAGCAATCCGTCGATCATAAGCGACGTAAAGTGCCAAGCCTGCCAAAGCAGCAATTAGCAAAACAGCGAGCGTTAGATAAAGTAGCGGCGGTAAACCACGTTGTTCAAATCCCTGTTCGCGAAATAGAGCCGTTGCCGGAATTTCACGCGCGCGGCCGAGCGGAATAATCGCAAAGGCAAGCGTTGTGATGAGACCGAAGACCGCCGCCAAGGCGAGCGCTTGCGGAAAGAAGCCGCCACCACCCGCAACGGGCAGGTAATTGGCGAGCGCCAAAGCGGCTGCATATGGTATGATCGCGGCAAGCACCAGACCAAGTAGGATGCCGATCAAGCCGATAACCATGATCTGCACGAGATAGACCAGCACCGCGAAACGCGCCGGTGCCCCCAATGATTTAAACGTCGCGATCACGCCGCGCTTGCCATCAAGATAGGCACGCACGGCATTGGCGACACCAACACCGCCAACAATAAGTGCAGTCAGGCCGACCAGCGTGAGAAATTGCGAAAAGCGCTCGATATTTGCGGTTAACGCAGGCGCTGCATTGCTGCGCGAACGGATATTCCAGCCTGCATCCGGAAAGTCTTTCATTGCGCGTTCGCGCAATTGCACGATTGCGGAATCGGGTGCACCATCCGGCAATGCCACCTTATAGATATGGTCAACCAGGCTTCCGGGCTGGATCAGGCCGGAAGCGCGAAGGCCATCCATCGAAACCAGAAAACGCGGCGCGAAATTAAAACCCGACGACAGAAGGTCGGGTTCGCTTTCGATCAATGCACGCAGCTCAAACGTTTCAGAGCCAAGCAGTACCTTTGTTCCGAGCTGAACGCCCATGCGGTTAAGAAAATCCTGACTGACGGCAGCACCATAGGCTCCATTCTGCTGCTTTGTCATGTCATCAAACGAAAGCTGTGGCGTCGTTTTTAGCGTACCGTAAAGAGGATACGCGGCATCCACTGCCTTCACTTCAACCAGCGACTGGTCCGACCCGTCCGGCTGACGTGCCATGGAGCGCATGGTGGCGCTCTCGGCAACCTTGCCCTGCTGGTCTATGAAAGCACGTTCCTCGGCACTTGCCTCGCGCTGATTAAGTGCGAAGCTCACATCGCCGCCAAGAATGCTTTGACCTTCGGCTGCAATGCCTGTGCTGACCGAACGCGCAACAGAATTCACGCCACCAATCGCTGCGACACCCAACGCGATACAGGCCAGAAAAATGTAAAATCCCGAAAGCCCACCACGCATTTCTCGCAATGCAAAGCGGAGAGCGAGAGAGAAGGAAGCAAGCCCGTTCATTGGCCAGCCACCGCTGTTTCAAGCGCAGGTTGTTTTCCTGAATGCTCTTCGATACGGCCCGAACGCACAGGAATTTCCTGATCACAACGCGCAGCCAACGACGGATCATGCGTTACCAATACCATGGTCAGACCGTTTTCACGCTGCTTGGAAAACAGCAGGTCAGCAATCTGGCGACCGGTTGTCGTGTCGAGATTGCCGGTCGGCTCATCAGCAATCAGGATTTTCGGGCTTGGCGCAAGCGCACGGGCAATCGCCACGCGCTGCTGCTCGCCACCCGACAATTCGGATGGATAATGCGTTAGACGCTCACCAAGACCAACAGCGCGCAATTCACGTTCGGCCACTTCGAAGGCATCACGCCGACCGGCAAGCTCCAGAGGGACGGCGACATTCTCCAGTGCCGTCATATTCGGAATGAGATGGAACGACTGAAACACGATACCGATATTGGCACCACGAAAAGCGGCTGCCTGATCCTCGGTCATTTGACTGATGGTTTTACCGGCAATATTGACCGTTCCCTGATCAATATGCTCAAGACCGGCAAGAACCATCAAAAGTGTGGATTTGCCCGATCCCGACGGTCCAACGATGCCAACAGACTTGCCTTGGGTAATTGAAAGCGAGACGCCTTTGAGTACATGGACGGATGATGCCGCATGCCCCAGGGTCAGATGAACATTCTCAAGCTCTATGATCGGGGCATGATTTAGCGAAGTCACCTGTTCCGTCACGCGTTTTTCTTCCTATATGAATATTCAAGAGCCAGAGCACGCCACAAAATTGAACTTGTTTTGCGCCAGAAATTGACGAGAAGTCCTCCGGGCGATTTGCCCACCTTGCTAGATATGGGTTGCTAACGATGCGTTTCAAACTCTCGATCCCGGTATGGCTGTCGATTTTTGTCATAGCTGCGTCTTTTATTGTTACCGTTGCGCGTGCGCAGGAAGAGCCAACCGGTCTTGAAGATGCATTGCCAACTGAACAGCTTGCACAGGTGAAAATCGTAGGCTTCGGTGATAGTCTGATGGCTGGCTATCTCCTGCCTTCTAACGCGGCCTTTCCGCAGCAGCTTGAAAAAGCGCTCGATGACAAAGGCTATGAAGTTAGCATTGAAAATGCCGGCGTATCAGGTGACACCACAACCGGCGGGCTTGCACGCATTGACTGGTCGATCCCTGATGGAACGGATCTCGTGATTCTCGAACTCGGTGCCAATGATGCGCTGCGCGGTATTTCGCCCGACATTACCGAGAAAAATCTCGATGAGATGCTGTCACGCCTTAAGACACGGGGAATCTCCGTTATCCTTGCAGGTATGATGGCACCACCCAATATGGGCAAGGATTACGCCGAGAAATTCAATCCGATTTACCCCAAGCTCGCGCAAAAGTATGGCGTGCCGCTTTATCCTTTTTTCCTTGATGGCGTTGCCACGCAAAAAGGACTTTTGCTCGAAGACGGAATGCATCCCAATGAAAAAGGCGTGCAAACGATGGTTTCCAATTTCATGCCAGTCATCGAGAAAACCCTGAAAGCTGAACAAAAGACGGGGACATCTGGCAACTGACCTAACAGTCAAGCATAAACAGCTTGCTCAAGAACGCGAAGAATGATTCGCTGAGAATTGTATCGGTGAGGGAAAAAGATTCGCTTTTCTGATGATCGATGCACAGGCACTCTAACTCAGAGCGTCCTCCCGTGGTTTAGGCCACACGACGCTCTGGCGCAGAACGATTCGAGGAGGATGCTTTATGCCGCGTCTCTTTACTGCCCTCGAAATCCCGCGCGACGCCGCGCTATCGCTCTCGTTATTGCGAGGCGGCCTCCTCGGTGCGCGCTGGATTGATGTCGAAAACTACCACATAACCTTGCGTTTTATCGGAGATGTGGAAGGCCATGTGGCCGACGAGGTTGCCAATGCGCTTGATCGCGTGCGGCGCCCCGAATTCATGATCAACCTGTCAGGTGTCGATGCTTTCGGCTCCAAGAAGCCCCACAGCATCTATGCAGGTGTATCCCCTTCACCAGAGCTCAACGCATTGCAAGGCGAAATCGAGCGTATTTGCCAGCGGCTTCGCATTCCCGCCGATCCGCGCAAATTCACCCCTCATGTGACTTTGGCACGGTTGAAAAATCCACGCATTGACGATGTCGTGCGCTATCTTTCATCGCGCGGCAATTTCTCGACAGTGCCCTTTAAAGTGGCTCGTTTCGTGCTGATGTCCTCACGCGATTCTGTCGGCGGTGGGCCCTATATTGTCGAGGAAGCTTGGCCCTTGGTTCCCGCATTACGCCAGAATTGGTCAACCAACGCATTTGAAGAGGCCAGTACCATGCGGTAAACCTTTTCGAAATCCCCGATATCCCCATAGTAAGGATCGGGGATTTCAACGGCTTTACCTTCCGCAATTTCGGTAAAAAGCCCGATACGAGCGCTTGCGTTCGCAGGCTGTCTCTGAGCGATCATGCGCATATTGTAGCGATCCATTCCGAGAATGAGATCGAAACGCGTAAAGTCGCCTGACGTGAGCTGGCGGCAGCGCTGACCGGAAATATCAAGGCCATGCCCGGATGCAACCCGGATAGAACGATCATCAGGCGCTTCGCCGGTATGGTAGCCATTTGTGCCTGCAGAATCGATCAGCACATGATCAATGTGACGCTCTGTCAAAACCTGGGCCAATACGCCTTCCGCAAGCGGAGAACGGCAGATATTGCCTGCACAGACAAATAGAATACTGTTCGGGGCTGACTGGGTCACGGAACTCTCGCGGCTATGATAAGTTAGAGCTGAATAACCAACAACATAGGCAAAAGACAATGGCACGCAACCGGCTGAGTGAGAACGAACTAAAACTGGCACTTAGCAAACTTGAAGGTTGGCAGAAGGCTGACGACCGTGAAGCGATCAGCAAAACTTTTAAATTCAAGGACTTTAGCGAGGCTTTCGGCTTCATGGCCCGAGCAGCGCTTTATGCCGAAAAGCTCGACCACCACCCCGAATGGTTCAATGTCTACAATCGTGTCGATGTCACGCTTGCAACACACAGTGCCAACGGAATTACAGAACTTGACATAAAGTTTGCAATCAAGATGAATGCACTTTTCTCTAATCAAACCTTTGAAATATAAACAAAAATTATCTTCTTTTGAAAATTAAAGCTCCCATCTCGATTTCGCGCAATATAAGGTAGAACCTTAGTAAGATCTACGCAATCACTCCAGATCTGGCCAAGCATGCCACCGTCGATGCTACGGATAAACACATCCCCTACCGAAATAGCAGAATGAAATATATGCCCAGCTTTCAGGTCGTAAAAGCCAATGGCGCGCCCGTAAGGCAGCGATGAATAGCCGTTCCACAATTCTCCGGCCCGGAAATTTAGCAAGGGTATCCAGTTCTGCCCGGATGTACCACGTAAAGTGTGCTCGGAGATGCTGGCACCAAGTAAAAAACGCATATAAGCCGTGACATCATAACAGATGCCGTCTTTAACATCGATATTAACCTGATCTCCAATATCCTGCGCAGCTGCGAGTTGATGACCGCGATAGAACTGGGTTGACCGGTCGCTGCGGACAAAATTTTCGCCATAACCAGTTAATTGCATCGAAAAGCTCCACTCAATCAGATCGTCGTTGGAGCATCGTGCGTCCTTTCGGAACCACAAGATTCGCCCTAACTATTTGATTATAAAAATCTTTCTTTACAAAAATCGATTCCGATTTTTTCGCTGACGCGCTAGCCGATAACGGGCCAACATGCATATTCCGCTGATTTGGCCGTCTCGGTGTAGCTGATGGTTCTGGCAGGGGCAGTCGAGGTGTAAAACTTGAAAGCGATCAAAAATAATACCATCTTATTGTCGTCATGGCCCTCTATCTGGCTGACAGGAGTTTAACTGATTATGGATCGCACCAAGATTGATGATATCCTTGAACCCGGAAGTGAACGCGACCATCAAAAGCGTAGTGAACGGGTGAAACAGGGTTTCTGGAAAACCGCGCGTCGTGCCGGACGCATGGTTCCATTCATGGATGAGGTCGTTGCGGCTTATTATTGTGCGCTCGATGAGAAAACTCCGACACGCGTTCGAATGACGCTCATGGCAGCACTGGCCTATTTTGTGCTGCCTTTCGACATTGTTCCCGATATGCTGGTCGGCATCGGCTTTACCGACGACATAGCAGTGCTCATGGCGGCTCTGACTGCTGTGCGCACGCATATCACGCCAGCACACAGAATTGCTGCGCGTGAGGCGATGCGTGATGAGGGTGAAACTGCCTGATATCGCCACTCGATTTCACAGATTTGTTATGGAGCAGCCGAAGCTAAGATTGCGCATGGAAGCAATATGACAAACTCTTGCCGCTTTCTTTTGGATGAAGTTGGCAACGGGATTGCGGGAACTCAGGTTCAAAGCCTGGTACACTCGTTCAAGTTTTCTTTCAAAACTTCACCGTTTAGTAACCCTGATTAAGGCACATTAAGGGTCACCAAACGGGACGGCGTATTGAACGGCGATATCCCGGTATTCGACTTTGAAGCAAACGAAAGAGAACCGGTAAAAGACCATGCTTGGAAAATCGATTGTCGCGGCTTCGGTGTTTACAATTGCAATGGCGGGTTCGGCACTCGCGCAGACACCGACCCCGATTAAGCAGTTCGACGCCTGGGGCGCATATAGCTACCAGTCTGGTAATGGCAAGGTTTGCTATGTCCTGTCTGTTCCAACACAGAAAGCGCCCGCCAATGTCGATCATGGCGACAACTTCTTTATCGTGAGCCAGAAGCCTGGGCAGAATATCACTTTTGAGCCGCAGTTTATGGCTGGTTATGAGCTGAACACGAATCCGGCTGCCAAGGTGGTCGTCACCATCGGCAATCGTAACTTCAACATGTTCGTCAACGGTAAATCCGGCTGGATGGAAAATGCCGCTGAAGAGCCGCAGCTCATCGCAGCTATGCGCGGTGGTGCGGACATGAAGGTGCAGGCGCAGTCAAAACGCGGCACCAAGACCAATTACACCTATTCCCTCAAGGGCATTTCGGCAGCACTCGCAGCCATTCAGAAGTGCAAATAGGCCGATCGGTTTACGCTGAATTGTTAAGCCGGAGCTCCGCTCCGGCTTTTTTTAATCAGACAAGCATCATACTGCATAACAGCCAAGCCCATACTGCGGGATGACTGATTGAATATTGTGTGCTATGAGCGCGCACACCGGGCTCGCATTTCAGACGAATGAGCCCATATATCCATGCAACAGATCGTGTTTACCGGCGCGCTTTATGCGGCGTCCTCAACAGTTGAAAACATATGTCCATTTCGTTCGACCTGACCATTGATGATACGCGCGACCAGCTTGCCCGCCATGTGCGCGCAAATATTGAGCAGAAGCCATCGCTCATCGGCATGTCTCGTGAAGAAATGGCTGATGCACTGATCAAGGTTGGCGTTTTGCCGAAGCAGGTCAAGATGCGCATTGCGCAGCTCTGGCATTGGCTTTATGTGCGCGGCGTTTCCGACTTTGCCGATATGCGCAACATTTCCAAGGATTTGCGCGCTCTGTTGGCGCAGCATTTCACCATTGCACGCCCGGAAGTGGTTGAAGAGCAAATCTCACAGGATGGTACGCGCAAGTGGCTGTTCCGCTTTCCGCCACGCGGAGCCGGACGCCCTGTCGAAATCGAATGTGTCTATATTCCTGAAGAAGGCCGTGGCACGCTGTGCATTTCATCTCAGGTGGGCTGCACTCTGACCTGCTCTTTCTGTCACACCGGCACACAGAAGCTGGTACGTAATCTGACATCAGAAGAAATTCTGGCGCAGCTTCTGACCGCGCGTGATCGTTTGGGGGATTTCCCGGAAACCGATACACCGGATGGTGCCATCGTACCCGCAGAAGGCCGTAAGGTCACCAACATCGTGATGATGGGCATGGGGGAGCCGCTTTATAACTTCGAAGAAGTGAAAAAGGCTTTGCTCATTGCGTCAGATGGCGATGGGCTGGCGCTCTCGAAGCGTCGTATCACACTTTCGACCTCTGGTGTCGTGCCGGAAATCTATCGCACCGGCGAAGAAATCGGCGTGATGCTGGCAATTTCACTCCATGCTGTTCGCGATGAGTTACGCGACCTTCTGGTGCCCATCAACAAAAAATATCCGCTGGAGCAGTTGCTCAAGGCTTGCCGCGAATATCCGGGCCTGTCAAATGCAAAGCGCATCACCTTTGAATATGTGATGCTGAAAGATATCAATGACAGCATGGAAGATGCCAAGCTGCTGGTTAAGCTTCTGAAAGGCATCCCGGCAAAGATCAATCTGATCCCTTTCAATCCATGGCCCGGCACCAACTACCAGTGCTCGGACTGGGAACATATTGAACGCTTTGCCGATTATGTGAATGCGGCAGGCTATGCTTCACCGATCCGCACCCCGCGTGGTCGCGATATTCTGGCAGCGTGTGGTCAGCTGAAGTCCGAATCCGAGCGTATGCGCAAGACAGAACGTCTGGCGCTTGAAGCCATGATGATTGCCGGGCATGGTGATTAATTAACGGAGACGAGGCACGGTTGACCGATACATTCGATTACATCATGCGGTTTGTTGTTATTGTTTTTGGTTATTGTATCGCCGTTTTAGCAGCGGGCTTCTTTCTCGCGGCCATTCTGTATAGCCAAATCGATGTGCTTGGCTATGCGCTGTCAGATCCGTTTTTTGAGGATGTATTCACTGAAATTCGCGATGCCTGGAATATGACCGGGTTTTACGCCGCGATTCTCGTGGGCGGGCCGGTGCTTGCCGTTATGGCAGGTGGTTTCAGCTTTTTCCCGGCGATGGGTTTGATTGTAATCGGTGAAGCACGAGGCTGGAAATCATCGCTGCCTTATTGCATCGGCGGTCTGCTGATCGGCCTGATGGCAATGGGAACCGGTTCTCTTTTTGCGTTTCAGGATCAACAGTTAGCGCCCAGCATAGTGCTCATGACCGGCACCTTTGCCTGCTCAGGCGTTGTCGGCGGCTTCTTGTACTGGCTGATCGCCGGAAGAAATGCCGGGCGATTTTTAGTTCGTCCGGTTGATTAATCTTACTTTGCCTGTGCGGTGATGATCTTCAGTGCGAACGCTGAGAAAATGCCCGCAAAAAGCCAGTCTACAATCCGCGTGACTGTCGGGTTCTTCTTCAGAAGGCCTGCAAATTTGTCGGCTGCTATCACCATCGGAATGGTGAAGGGCAGCGCCAGCGGGATGAATGAAAGGCCAAGGAAGAACAGTTTTCCCATGGCGTGAGGATCATGTGCCGATACGAACTGCGGAAGGAAGGTCATGTTGAACAGAATGATCTTTGGATTGAGCAGATTGATGCCAAGACCAGTTGCCCAGTTCTGAAACAATGTATGCTTTTTGCCGCCATTCTTTTCCGGCGAAAATGCCGACCCCTTGCGGATGGCCTGCACAGCCAGCCAAACCAGATAAAGCGCACCGACGGTTTTCAACACCGTGAAGGCTGCGGGCGATGCTATGATCAGCGCGGACAAGCCAAGCGCCACCATGCTCGTGTGAAATACGATCCCGGTACTGGCACCCGCCATACACGCAAAGCCTGCAGCCTTTCCTTCCGACAAAGCGCGACCGACGAAAAGCGTCATATCCGGGCCGGGCGTGATGGATAAAATTGCAGTTGCGATCACGAACTGGACGAAGATGGTCCATTCAGGAACAAAGGTCAGGTTTGTCAGGAAAGACATCAAAAGAGACTCCGGGAATTCGCGGCAAGCTAACGCGAATACAATCTGGCCGCCACAGCTTTCTTTCATCCTTTTTGATAAGTGTTGAGCATCCGGCTTGCGCACGGCTTGGCAACTGATAAAAGAACTGCAACATCCTGTTCTACGGCCCTTTGGGCCATCATCGCATCTCAGACGGAAGTGAACTATGAGCAAGCTGAAAGACGTTAAAAAGGTCGTTCTCGCCTATTCGGGTGGTCTCGACACCTCAATCATCCTGAAATGGTTGCAGACTGAGCTTAACGCAGAAGTCGTCACCTTTACCGCCGATCTTGGCCAGGGCGAAGAGCTTGAACCTGCACGCAAGAAAGCGGAAATGCTCGGTATCAAGGAAATCTTCATTGAGGATGTGCGCGAAGAATTCGTGCGCGATTTCGTCTTCCCGATGTTCCGCGCCAATGCCGTCTATGAAGGCGTCTATCTGCTCGGCACCTCGATTGCCCGTCCGCTGATCTCCAAACATCTCATCGATATCGCAAAAAAGACCGGCGCTGACGCCATTGCACACGGCGCGACCGGCAAGGGCAATGATCAGGTTCGCTTCGAGCTTTCCGCCTATGCGCTGAACCCGGACATCAAGATCATTGCGCCATGGCGCGACTGGTCGTTCAAGAGCCGCACCCATCTGCTGGAATTTGCTGAACAGCACCAGATTCCTGTCGCCAAGGACAAGCTTGGCGAAGCGCCATTCTCTGTTGACGCCAACCTGCTGCACTCCTCTTCTGAAGGCAAGGTTCTGGAAGATCCGGCAATCGAAGCGCCTGAATATGTGCATATGCGCACCATTTCACCGGAAACCGCCCCGGATACACCGACCATTATCAAGATTGGTTTTGAAAAGGGTGATGCGGTTTCGATCAATGGCGAACGTCTTTCGCCTGCAACTTTGCTTGCCAAGCTTAATGATTATGGCCGCGACAACGGCATTGGTCGCCTTGACCTCGTTGAAAACCGCTTCGTCGGCATGAAGTCGCGCGGCGTCTATGAAACGCCGGGCGGCACGATCCTGTTGGCGGCCCACCGCGCCATCGAATCGATCACGCTCGACCGTGGTGCAGCACATCTCAAGGATGAGTTGATGCCGCGCTATGCAGAACTCATCTATTACGGCTTCTGGTTCTCGCCGGAACGCGAAATGCTGCAGGCCGCTATCGACCTTAGCCAGCGTCACGTCGAAGGTGAAGTCACGCTGAAGCTCTATAAGGGCAATGTGATTGTGATCGGTCGTGAAAGCGACAAGTCGCTTTATTCCGACAAGCTCGTCACCTTTGAAGACGATCAGGGCGCATATGACCAGAAGGACGCAGCCGGCTTCATTAAGCTCAATGCACTTCGTCTGCGCCCCCTCGCTGCACGCGACCGCCGCTAAGCTTTTTAAAACACGGCAAAAGCCCGCCTTCCGGCGGGCTTTTTATTTTAAAAAAGGACATGGCTGTGCTTCTTTATCTGGCGATGCCCCTTTGCATTTTCCTCGGAATTTATCTGCTGATCCGCTGCATTTCCATTCTTTGGCGCATCATCATGCCAGCGATCCGGCATCGCTTTAAAGCGGACATTAAGCCGTATGTCTTTCATTTACCCAAGGCCGGGCGATACACCCTCAGCATCGTGTTTCCACCGCTGACGATTATTTCGGGAACAGCTTACTTCTCCGCGCAATTTGCAATCAAGGAACACGAGAGCGGCGCAGCAATCGCCTATCGCTCGACAAGCCGTTCTCTGCTCGGTGTCAGACGCACGGATATGCGCGGCTATGCTTCTCATGCCCTTGGCAATTTTGAATGCATGAAGCCCGGTGATTACGCGATAACCTGTCTCACGCCTGAAAAAATCCGGCCAGAATTTCAGCTGAAAATATCGCCCTATGTTTCGTTTCTGAAGCTGGTGCCTGTAATCTTAGGAACGATTCTCGCAAGCGGAATGATTGTTGGCGGGACGATCATGCTTATCCTTTTGCTCGCTGGCAAAATCGGATGATCTTCACACTGCATGACCGATTGACGCGAGCATCTTTTCTTCGCCTGGGCGTAGGGTCAGGACGCGCACGCCATTCGACGTGACGGCCACTGTATGTTCAAACTGGGCTGACAATTTTCCATCGCGCGTCACCACTGTCCAGCCGTCTTTTTCGGTCTTTACCTTGGCTGTGCCCTGATTAAGCATCGGCTCGATAGTGAACACCATCCCTTCCCGCAGACGCGCGCCTGTACCGGGTTTTCCAAAATGCAGAATCTGCGGTTCTTCATGCATTTCGCGGCCAATTCCATGGCCGCAATATTCGCGCACCACGCTATAATCATGACGCTTTGCATGGCGTTCGATAGCATAGCCTATGTCACCGAGCGTCGCACCGGGTCGCACGGCAGCAATCCCCTTCCACAGCGCCTCATAGGTTACGCGGACCAGACGTGAAGCGAACGGAGCGACTTCACCAACCATATAAGTCTTGCTGGAATCAGCGATATAACCGTTCTTCTCCAGCGTAATGTCGAAATTGATAATTTGGCCATTGGCGATTGTTTCATTATCGGATGGCATACCGTGGCAAACGACTTCATTCTGAGAGGCGTTTAACACATAGGGAAAATCATATTGGCCTTTGCTGGCCGGGCGTGCCTGTAGCTCGCGGGTGATATAATCTTCGACCAGATCATTGACCTGCATCGTGGTCATGCCAGCAAGCGGTGTACGGTCGAGAAGCGTAAAAACGGAAGCCAGCAGCGCACCGGAAACTGCCATCTTTTCCACCTCGGCAGGTGTTTTGATCATGATGTCTGCACCGCCAGAACCGGAAGCTCGACTTGTGCCGCACGCAACTGCATCTGCACAATTTCATTGAACGACATTTCCGGATTTGCCTGCGCCAGCATACCGATTTTCATCCAGTATTCGGCCTGTGCATTGATCGATCGGCACATGACATCGCTTGCCTTACGCAGTTCCTCATGCAGTTCATCACCAATTTTAACGATACCCATAGCGCCTTCCACTGAAATATACGAAACATATATAAACCGTATATATGTCACAAGCAAGATCAGCCAATTTCAGCCTGCTGTTTAAATCAGTTGCATTTAATATGGCGCCATACTATATGGCGACGTATGGAAATAATCGAACAAAAACACGATGCTCTTTTAGGCGAACTGGAACGCCGTCATAGCCCATTTGTGAATGCGCTGAAGACCTGCTTTGAGGTGCTGTCGCTGGCGGCAGCCATTGATCGCGATTGCGCAAACAGGCTTGCGCCCCACAAGCTTTCCGAAGGCAAGTTTATTCTGCTGTTTCTGTTGGAGAATTCGCCCGACGGTCTCTCGCCGCACGAGCTTTCAGAACGCGCTGGCGTGACACGCGCAACCATTACCGGTTTGCTGGATGGCCTGGAACGTGACGGTTTTCTCATGCGCCATGCAGACACACAGGATCGCCGCAAGCTCACAGTCAGGCTCACACCAGATGGCGCACATCTGGCAAAACAGCTTTTCGATCAGCATACCGCATGGATTGCGGGCCTGATGAGCGATCTGTCAACCGGTGAGCAGCAGCTGTTAAGCACCCTGTTGCGCCGCATCTGGAGCCGCACCGATGCGGGCCAGTCTTTTAAAATCACTGAAACCCTAAGGGATATGACATGACCTATTACCTGGCAGAGCTTTATTCACCCAAAACAAGCTGGCTGACACTGGATGCAAAAGGCAGGCAGGCTTTCTTTGAAAAGGTCGGCGCCGGGATGGGAGGACTTGCGGCGGCTGGCATCGAAGCTTTGGCTTTAGGCCCAGTTGACGCGACGAAACCCTATGCACCAGAGCAAAGCTTCTTTGCTATCTGGCGTTTTCCGGATGAGGCAGCGCTGGATATGCTGATTGCCGGAATCACTGCCACCGGCTGGCATGATTATTTTGACACCCTCAATGCAGCAGGTGTCGGCACCGATCTTGGCGGCCATCTCGCCCAACTGGCGGGCGTGCCTTTCAAAGAAGCCGCCTGATCTGATAAAGCATGACTACAGCAATGCTTCCTTTTTGGGGGCATTTTTATTATCCACATTTGCTCACAGCTGATCCCGCTTGACTCTTGGCGGAGTCGATTCAATACTGGAACATAAAGTGAACAAATAGCATTCCAGTAAAAGCATAAAGTGGCTTGCGTCTGGAATCGCATCCTTACAAACACAGGGTTTTGAACGTGAGCGGCATCGACATCACGGCGTTGCGGCGCATGGTTACGGCCATCGAAGGCAATGCCTCACAGGCGAGTTTTACAGGCGAGACAGCAACAGGCTGCGGACATGCCGGCAGTTTCACGCTCGGCCTTGCCGGAGCTGATGATGCTTTTCCGCATGGCCTGCGAGGCGATGCGCTGCATGAGGTTTTTGCTGAAAACCCCGGCGCACATATGGCCGCGACCGGCTTTGCGCTGGCAATGGCTTTGCGTGCATCCCCTTCAAGAAGACCCATTATCTGGATTGAGGAAGAAAGCGCCTCAAGCGAATATGGCGGGCTTTATCCACCGGGGCTTCATGCCTTCGGAATCAATCCGTCACGGCTACTGATCGTACGCTGCCCCACCGCACAGGATGTTTTGAAAGCATCAAATGATGCGCTTGAAGAGGCAAGCGGCAAGGCTTCAAATCTCATTTCCGGCATCGTCGCCTCGGTGGCCGGCCAGCCGAAATGTCTTGACCTGACCGCCTCGCGTCGCCTGCTTCTGGCAACCGAAACCGCGCATTTGCCTGTCATCCTGCTCAGGAGCCACCGAACAGGCGTGCAGAGCGCTGCCGTCAGCCGCTGGCGGGTGGCACCTGCCCCCTCCCGTTCCAGCGGCGCGAATGCACCCGGAAAGCCGGTCTTTTCCGCAATTCTGGAACGGAATCGACACGGCACCTGTGGGCAATGGATTATGGAATGGAACAATGAAACCTTCGAATTTGGAGCAGCACAACGGGACGACGGATCGCGTGTTCCTCGCCCTCTGGTTTCCGTTTCTGCCGACCGACCGGCTTCACAGCAGCATTCGGCATGACGGCCCAGAAAAATTGCCGCTTGTCGTCACCGAGCGCACGGCCAATGCGCTGCGTCTTACAGCTGTAGACGCCAAGGCTGCAAAACTCGGCCTTTTCCCCGGCATGGCGCTGACTGATGCGCGGGCGCGGGTGGAAAAGCTTGACGTGGCAACAGCCACACCGGAACGCGATGCGGCCCTGCTCAAGCATCTTGCCCATTGGTGCGAACGCTACACACCGCTTATAGCTTTTGACCCGCCGCATGGGCTTATGCTCGACATCACCGGCTGCGCACATCTTTTTGGCGGACTTGCCGCCATGCGTGAAGACGCAATAATGCGGATTGAACGAACTGGTCTCAACGCACAGGCAGCGATTGCCGATAACAGTTTTGCCGCACGGCTGCTGGCCCGCGGAACCCGAGGCGGTGTTTTCAGCAAGTCTGAAGCCGACCGGCTGTTGCCGCGCCTTCCTCTCTCCTCGCTTGAACTTTCCGAAGCCGCCGAGACAGGCCTCAAGCGGGCTGGGCTGAAACGCATTGGCGATGTGATGGCGCTGCCCCGTTCGGCGCTCACTGCGCGTTTTGGAACCGACCTTGCCACCAAGCTTAACCGGTTGGCACGACAGGAGCGCACACCGATTTCGCCTTTGCGTATCGTGCCGCTCAACATTGCCGAACGCCGTCTCTCCGAACCAGTGACAGCCATGGAACTGGTCGAACATATCCTGCAGGAATTGGCGCAGGAGCTGTTTGCCCTTCTTGAAATCGAGGGCAAAGGGGCGCTTCTGATCGAAGCATCCTTCTTCCGTGTCGATGGTGAGGTGCGCCATATCCGTATCGAAACCGGTCAGCCCTTGCGTGAAAACCGGGTATTTCTCAGACTGGCGCGGGAGCGGCTCAAGGCTCTCACCGATCCGCTTGATGCCGGCTTTGGCTTTGACATGATCCGTCTGGCAGCACTTCGCAGCGGAGCAATTGTCCAGCGCCAGACAGGGCTTGATCAACATGAAGAAGATGAGGCTGGCTTCAGCCAGTTGATCGACCGGCTTTCGGCGCGACTGGGGCAGGAGCGTGTGCTGGCTTTTTTCTCGCGCAACACGCACATTCCCGAACGTGCTTTTGGCCTGCGCCCTGCCCTGCACATGAGCAAGAGCGAAGGCGACTATGAAACCATCCCAACACTTCCCTATGATCCGCCCGCGCGACCCATCAAACTGTTTCGCCCACCGCAGCCAATCGAGAGTATTGCGGAAGTGCCCGACAGTCCGCCTTCATTTTTCCTGTGGCGACGCGTGCGCCATTATGTTCGGCTTGCCGAAGGGCCGGAACGGATCGAGCCGGAATGGTGGCTTTCCATCGGCCATAATGTGCCGCAGCTGCGCGATTATTACCGCGTGGAGGATGATAACGGCCAGCGCTTCTGGATTTTCCGCGAGGGACTTTATAACGGTTCCAATCATCCACGCTGGTTTTTGCATGGGCTATTTGCGTGATGTCCTGTTATTTTGAAATGGCGGTGGCCAGCAATTTCTCCTTCCTCTCCGGTGCATCGCATCCGCAGGAGCTGGTCTTGCAGGCCCATGCACTCGGACTTTCAGGCATCGGTATTGCCGACCGAAACACGCTGGCCGGTGTGGTTCGCGCCCATGCAGCATGGAGGGAGTTTAGTGACAAATGCGACTTTCGCCTGTTCATCGGCTGTCGCTTGTCCTTCATCGATGGCACGCCGGATATGGTGGTCTATCCGCGTGATCGCGCCGCTTATGGTCAATTGTGCCGCCTGCTGACGGAGGGCAAGCACCGTGCTTTAACCAAGGGAGAATGCCATCTCGAATGGGGTGATCTGCTGTTTCGGGCGCGACAATTTCAGATCGCAGTCTTTGCCCCCGACGAAGATGAGCCGGAGTTTGCCGCACGTCTGACAGAGATTTCACAGGCCGCTCCCGGTTCAGTCTGGCTGGCGCTGACCATGCCGCATCAGGGTCATGACGGACGCCGCGCAGAGCGCATCGCACGCTTTGCCGCGGCAGCAAATGTGCCGCTGCTCGCCACCAATGATGTGCTTTATCACCATGTGGATCGGCGTGCCTTGCAGGATGTGCTGACGGCAACACGGCATTACACAACGGTTTTCGCGGCAGGGCAATTGCTTGAAAAAAACGCCGAGCGGCATCTCAAACCACCCCATGAAATGCTGCGTCTGTTCCGCAATTATCCGGCAGCGATTGAGGCCACCGCTGCTTTCGTGGCACCCATCACCTTCAGGCTCGATGAACTGAAATATGATTATCCTGATGAGCCAGTGCCGCCCGGCAAGACACCGCAACAGCATTTGCATGATCTGACATGGGCGGGCGCTGCCAGGCATTATGGCGCGGACAACATACCACCAAAGGTGCAGGGACTGATCCGCAAGGAACTAGCTCTCATTGAGCAACTGCAATATGCGGCTTACTTTCTCACCGTCCATGACATTGTGAACTTTGCCAAGAAAGAAAAGATTCTGTGTCAGGGACGAGGATCAGCAGCCAATTCCGTTGTTTGTTTTTGCCTTGGCATAACGGGCGTCGACCCGGCAGAAGTGGATCTTCTGTTTGAGCGTTTCCTTTCTGTCGAACGCAAAGAACCGCCGGACATTGACGTCGATTTTGAGCATGAGCGGCGCGAACAGGTAATGCAATATATCTATGATCGCTACACGAGAGACCGTGCGGCGATTGTCGCGACCGTCATCAGCTATCGCTCGCGCAGTGCCATCCGCGATGTCGGCAAGGCGCTGGGCTTGACCGAGGACGTGACGGCTGCACTTGCCAACACAGTCTGGGGCATATCGGGCGGCGGCATCGACAAGCAGCATATCCGGCAGGCAGGACTTGATCCCGATAATCCCATCATCCGGCGTGCGGTCGAACTGGCGCTGGAGCTGATCGGCTTTCCCCGCCACCTTTCGCAGCATGTGGGCGGGTTTGTACTGACACGTGACCGTCTGGATGAGACTGTGCCAATCGGCCCGGCTGCAATGGAGGATCGCTCGTTCATCGAATGGGACAAGGACGACATCGACGAAGTCGGTCTGATGAAAGTCGATGTGCTCTCACTCGGTATGCTCACCTGCATCCGCAAGGCTTTCGACCTCATTCATGCGCACAAGCCGCATCTTTATGGTGGCGATAAGCTGACGCTCGCCACTCTGCCGCGTGAAGACAAAGCCGTTTACGACATGCTCTGCAAAGGGGATTCGCTTGGTGTGTTTCAGGTGGAAAGCCGCGCACAGATGAACATGCTGCCGCGTTTGCGTCCTCAAGAATATTATGACCTTGTCATTCAGGTCGCCATTGTACGCCCCGGCCCTATTCAGGGGGATATGGTGCATCCTTATCTGCGGCGGCGAAGCGGACAGGAAAATGTCACATATCCCTCGCCTTCGCCCGAATATGGCGAGCCAGACGAGCTACGAAAAATTCTGGAAAAGACCAAAGGCGTGCCGCTGTTTCAGGAGCAGGCCATGCGCATTGCCATTGAGGCCGCGAAATTCACGCCAGATGAAGCCAATCTGTTGCGCCGTGCCATGGCGACCTTCCGCAAAATGGGCACCATCCACACCATGGAAACGAAGATGATCGATGGCATGGTCAATCGTGGTTATGATCGGACCTTTGCCGAGAATTGCTTCAACCAGATCAAAGGGTTCGGTGAATATGGCTTTCCGGAGAGCCATGCCGCAAGCTTTGCGCATCTGGTGTATATTTCCGCATGGATTAAATGCCATCACCCGGAGGTGTTTGCCGCGGCTCTGCTCAACTCGCAACCCATGGGTTTTTATGCGCCAGCGCAGATCGTGCGCGATGCACGCGAGCATGATGTGAAAGCATTGCCTGTCGATGTGAATTTCAGTCAGTGGGACAATATTCTGACAGAAACGCAGGACGGGAAACTTGCGCTTCGGCTCGGCTTTCGTCAGATCGACGGGTTTTCCGAGCGCAACGCCAAGCTCCTTATTGCTGGCCAGCA
The DNA here is from genome assembly GCF_014397025.1 of Ochrobactrum sp. Marseille-Q0166. Lineage (NCBI taxonomy): Bacteria > Pseudomonadati > Pseudomonadota > Alphaproteobacteria > Hyphomicrobiales > Brucellaceae > Ochrobactrum > Ochrobactrum sp. Marseille-Q0166. The sequence continues at coordinate 182,424 of NZ_JACJUO010000001.1, forward strand.
TGATCCTTATCGCAGCATTGAAGACATGCACCGCCGCCTGCGGCTGGACCGGCGCGCATTCACTCTCCTCGCTGATGCCGATGCTTTCGGCTCACTCGACATTGACCGCCGTGCCGCATTATGGGCCGTGCGGCGTTTACCCAATGATGAAACATTGCCGCTGTTTTGTGCCGCCGAAACAAGCGAACTCGCAGAAGAACCGCGCACGAAACTTCCTGAAATGGCTGCTTCCGAACATGTGATTGCCGACTATGAAACGACCCGGCTCTCGCTCAAAGGTCATCCGCTGCAATATCTGCGTGAAAGGCTAACAGCGGAAGGCGTTTCCACCTGTCGGGCCGTGCAGCAAAGCAAACAGGGAATCCGCATGAAAGTTGCAGGCATCGTCACCGTGCGCCAGCGTCCCGGCAGCGCCAAGGGTGTGGTGTTCCTCACCATTGAGGATGAAACGGGTATTGCCAATATCGTCGTCTGGCCAAAGATCATGAAGACCTTCCGCCGCGAAGTGATGGGGGCACGGCTTATTCTTATTGATGGGCAGGTTCAGCGCAGCCCGGAGGGGGTCGTACATCTGGTGGCGGCAAAAATTCAGGATCGTTCCGCTACACTCATTGAGATGAGTGGGCGCGAACCGCAAAGGCTCATTGCGCCCTCACAGACGACCGCACGTCACCCACGGAATGTGAAGATCATGCCGAACTCACGCGACTTTCATTAGGATTGAGGTTCACGTTCCTACAACAAACACTGCACAGTAATGCAAAGCTGCACCGACCACGACAAAGCCGTGCCAAATGGCATTTTGAAAACGCAAGCGTTCCCAGACGTGGAAGATCACACCCAGCGAATAGACCATACCGCCTGCCGCGATCAGCCAGAAGACGGCAGGCGGCAGAGATTGCACCATGGTGTCATAGACCATGACGCCACTCCAGCCGAGCGCCAGATAAAGCAGGATCGATAAACGATCAAAGCGTCCGGGCATGAAGAGTTTAAGAAAGATACCGACAAACGCCACGCTCCAGACAAAGAGAAGCAGCGGCAAGGCACGATCACCCATATGCATGGCAAAAGGCGTGTAAGTACCAGCAATCAAAAGATAAATGGCGGAATGATCGAAACGGCGGAGGAACCATTTGGTCGGCGAAACCGGCCAGATATTATAAACCGCCGAAATCCCCAGCGCACCCAAAAGACTCGCCAGATAGACGCTCGAAGAAATCGAAGTGGCTGCCGACATATTCGGCAGAAAATAGAGCAACATGGCAATGGCACCGGCAAGCGCCAGAGCAACACCCAGCACATGGATGACGCCATCAGCCCATAATTCGGCCCGGTCATATTTCCAATTGATCGGATAAGGCAGTTTTACATCCATCGCACTTACTCATGTCTTGTAAAAGTGAGAATCGGTTTTGGGATAAACCGCGACACGCTTTTGTTAAGACAGAAAACTGCCATCGCTTTGCAGCGTCAAGATGACAGTTTGTCGAATGAGCTTATTGAGCGGAAGGCGTATAGGAAGCCTGAATTGGTGCGACGCCCGGCAACGGAACAGCTGCTGCATCCGGCAGAGCGGTCGTTTCCGATGATGCCGCTGCAGCATCGCGGGTCGGGCCGCTGTGCTTCCAGCTGCCATCGAGCCCGGTTTCCTGCAACAATCCTTTGCGCTTGGCATCGTAATAATAGCCGCGCGCATAGAAACGAACAGCCTGACTTTCGTCTCCACCAGCCACTTTATAGGCGCCAGAGAGATAACGAACCGCGTATTTCAGGTTCGTCTCTGCATCGAGAAGGCCCTTGGGGTTGCCCTTGTAACCCATACCGCGTGCGGTTGGGTGGCTGATCTGCATCAGACCCCAATAAGGTCCGTTACGGGCGCCGGGATTGAAACGGCTTTCGCGATGGACCACGCGGCGCACGAGGCGCTCCGGCACATCATAGGCAACCGAATATTTTGTAATGAGATCGTCCAGACCTTCGGGCGCATGGTCCGGTGTTTCAAATGCCATATTGGTGGCAAGAGATGCAGGTGAAGTTGCAGCCTGTGCACCAGCAAAAGCTAGCATCGGCTCAGATTGCCCACGAACGCCCGGGATCGGCACAACCGACGGCAGAACGGGATTCTCAAGCGATGCAACTGCCTGCGTTCCGTCAACAGGAGCCGTCACAGAAGCAACCGTTGTGGCGCTTGCAGCTGAATTTGCCTTTTCACCCGTTGCGCTCGTTGTCGCTGAATTATCAGATGGTGAAATAAGGGCGGTCTTTACAGGCTTTCCGTCACTTGTGGTGTTGCAAGCGCTCAGAGCAACCGCGCAACCAAGGAGAAAAGCACCTTTAACAAAGGTCAAAGAAAGTGGATTTGATGGAGCTTGATTACGCATGGCCAACCGATCCTAAGAATCGAAATCTTGTTCAATGCGTTTTTCGAGTTCAACCAGATCTTCTGGCAAAGGCATACCTGTCGCTTTAAGCGTATTGAGCTTCTCGCGAACGATTTCACGAACCTCATGAACGTCTTGCGGCTGGTTAACCATCTGCTCAAACAGCAGAGCGATTTCTGCCTTGATGTCCTCGAATGCCATAAGATCCTCTTGGCTTAACAGGCGCAAGTGCGGCCCGGTTCAGACAATATTCTTTCAATCGATGACAGTGATGTACCACGCTAAATGCGTAAAACGGAAGCCCTGAACGTCATCACCGCGTCAAAATGAATATTTCAAAGCGTAACAGAACGGTTTCAAGCTTCACAAAATGCGGGGCAGCATCGTATCTATCGCATTGAATTCATGTGCAAAAATTCCAAAATCATCAAAACCGAGACCACCATCGGGATCGAACAGATAAATGCTCATCCAGATGAGCGCACATGTTAGCAAAACCGCCAAAATCGTCAGAAGCAGCAGGCGGCGACCGAGAGCTGCCTTATGGCCCGCTCCTTCAGGTGGAATTTTATTCATATTCAATCGTCATTCGTGGCGTTCAGTTCTTCAGGCGGTGTACCATGTTCTGTCGCTGCTGCAAGATAGCCCTGATGCACAAGCGCATTTCGGAGAATAAGAATAATCGCCTCAGTCTGATTGAGGCCAGGATGCGTTTCATTGATGAAACGCTCGAGAGCGTCATGCACGTCAGTGGGGAGATATGTGCTCATCGTTCCTCCTTGATCAGACGATTTTTACAACAACGGAACCAACGCCGCTTACGGTTCCCTCCAGCATGTCGCCACGCTGAACTGGCCCAACGCCCGCAGGTGTACCGGTATAGATGAGATCACCGGGTTGAAGTTCGAACAATGACGAAAGATAGGAAATTGTTTCGCCGACCTTCCAGATCATCTGATTAAGATCGCCCGACTGGCGTGTTTCGCCATTGATTTTCAGAGAGATTTCAGCCGATTCTGGGTGACCTATTTCCGATACGGGCACAATGGCCGAACATGGCGCGGAATGCTCAAAAGCTTTTGCCACTTCCCAAGGACGGCCGGCCTTCTTTGCAACTGCCTGCAAGTCACGGCGCGTCATATCAATGCCGACTGCATAACCATAAACATGCTCGAGCGCGTTTTGGACTGCAATATCCTTACCGCCTGTTTTGAGCGCGACGACAAGTTCGACCTCATGATGTACGTCTTCGCTCTTCGGTGGGTAAGGAAAATCACCACCTTCAATCACAAGGTTATCCGGATTTTTCTGGAAAAAGAAAGGCGGATTGCGCGTTGGATCACCACCCATTTCAATGGCATGATCGGCATAATTCTGACCGACACAGTAGATGCGGTGCACGGGAAAAAGCGCTTCAGTTCCCTTAACCGGCACGAATGGCTGCGGCAAAGGTGCGAAAACATAATTTGTCATGAACGGCTGATCCCGTGAGAATATAACTGGTATTGAATATCATGCAGGCAGGAATCATCTGCCGCAAGCCTTGGCTTTGCAATTTTCTGACATGCTTTATGCTGTTGTAACAACGTAATTTGCATTGCGTGACGTTGAAACCACGAGTTCAGCATTGGGAATATCATTGGAAAATGCACGTTCGCGTGCTGCAACTTCTGTATGCCCATGATCAAGCCAACGCTGGATAAGGCGACGTTCAAGCTCGGCAAACGGAACTTCGAGAAAGATCGTCATATCAAAGAACGGCGTGAGCTTTGTCCATGGCTGCTGATCAAGCAACAGATAATTGCCTTCGACCAGCAAAATCCGATGATCGGCATGCACAATTGCTGCGCCAGCACGTGCAAGATCAAGCGTACGGTCAAAGACGGGAATGACGACGTCTTCCGAAGCATTTTTCAAACGCCCCAGCAAGTCTGCAAAGCCCGCGCAATCAAAAGTGGGCGGCGAACCTTTGCGGCTCCGAAGACCGCGCTCATCAAGGATTGCATTATCCAGATGAAAACCATCCATCGGCACTATAACCGCAGGTTCCGTCCCACCTTTATTGATCGCATCTCGCAAATACTCAGAAAAGGTGGACTTTCCTGCTCCGGGAGGACCAGCGATTGCAACAATCAAACGACCATCGCTATTCGAGAGCTTTGTGAGGATTTCTTCCGGCAGGCTTTCCGGTGGGCATGGTTTCATATGAGTTAACCTGAAATGAGAAATAGGAGTATTTGTGTAGAACAGCACACAGTTTGTTATTTTCAAACAACAAGTTTGATCTATCTTGTCTTGCAATGACCGCAAAGACTGATCAATTGCTATTTCAAAATATTGAATCGAACGGGAAAAATATGACCGTCAAGACAGTTGCCACCACGCCCTTTCAGGACCAGCAGCCCGGCACATCCGGTCTTCGCAAGAAAGTCCCTGTTTTCCAGCAACCGAATTATGCTGAAAACTTTATCCAGTCGGTTTTCGATGTGCTGGACGGCTTTGCGGGCAAGACCCTCGTAGTCGGTGGCGATGGGCGCTTCTATAATCGCGAAGTGATCCAGAAAGTCATCAAAATCGCAGCCGCCAATGGTTTCGGTCGGATTATGATTGGTCAGGGCGGTATTCTTTCCACGCCTGCGGCTTCCAACATGATCCGCAAATACAAGGCTTTTGGTGGTCTCATTCTCTCCGCTAGCCACAATCCCGGTGGCCCGAACGAAGATTTTGGCATCAAATACAATATCGGCAATGGCGGTCCGGCACCGGAAAAGATCACCGAGGCGATTTTTGCCCGTTCCAGGGTGATCGATCAGTACAAGATTACAGAAGCTGCTGACATCGATCTCAACACACTCGGAAACACGAAAATTGGCGAGACCGAAATCGTAATCTTTGATCCGGTCACCGATTACGCCGAACTCATGGAAAGCCTGTTCCACTTTGATGCTATCCGCGCCATGATCAAGGGCGGCTTTGCATTGAAGTTCGATGCCATGCACGCCGTTACCGGTCCCTATGCCAAAGAGATATTTGAGCGTCGTCTGGGTGCGCCGGAAGGCAGCGTTATGAACTTTGTGCCGCTACCAGACTTTGGCGGTCATCATCCCGATCCGAATCTCGTTTATGCCAAAGAGCTTTACGACCTTCTGATGTCAGACAATGCGCCTGATTTCGGCGCAGCATCAGATGGCGACGGCGACCGTAATCTCATCATCGGGCGCGGCATTTTCGTAACCCCATCCGATTCACTCGCCATGCTTGCAGCCAATGCGCATCTGGCACCCGGCTATAAGGGCGGCATCAAGGGGATTGCCCGCTCCATGCCAACCAGCGCTGCGGCTGACCGTGTTGCGGAAAAGCTTGGCATTGGCATTTACGAAACACCAACCGGCTGGAAATTCTTCGGCAATCTGCTCGACCACGGCAAGGTGACGATCTGTGGAGAAGAAAGCTCAGGCACAGGCTCTGACCATGTGCGCGAGAAAGATGGGCTATGGGCAGTTCTGCTCTGGCTCAACATCCTGGCCGTGCGCAAGGAAAGCGTGAAAGCCATCGTCGAAGAACATTGGGCACGCTTTGGACGAAACTATTACACCCGCCACGACTATGAGGCAGTCGATTCCGATATTGCCAAGAAGCTGGTTGCTGATCTGCGTGGCAAGCTCACAAGCCTGCCGGGCACGAGCGTCAACGGTCTGAAGATCGAAAAAGCCGATGATTTCGCCTATCATGACCCTATCGATCATTCGGTAAGCGAACATCAGGGTATCCGCATCTATTTTGAAGGCGGTGCGCGCGTGGTGCTGCGTCTTTCAGGCACTGGCACATCGGGTGCCACCATCCGCATCTATATTGAGCGCTATGAGGCAGATCAGTCAAAGCATGATCTCGATACGCAGGAAACACTGGCAACGTTGATTGATGCAGCAGAACAGATTGCCGAGGTGAAAAAGCGCAGCGGAAGGACAGAGCCAAGCGTAATTACATAATAAAAAGGGCCCGTACGGGCCCTTTTCTTTGGGTTTTATTCAAACACAATGGCCGGGGCAGGCTTTCCAGCCCCGGCGCCTGACTTCATGTTTGCCCAAACCTTGGCTGCGATATCACGATAGATTTTCGCGTGTTCGCTGTCCGGTTCAACGACCGTTATCGGCGTACCGTTATCGGAATGCGCGCGCACATCCATGTGCAACGGCACTTCACCAAGAAATGGTACATTGAGGCGTTCCGCTTCCTTGCGTGCACCGCCGTGGCCGAAAATGTCATAGCGCTTTCCGGTATCGGGCGCGATGAAATAGCTCATATTCTCGACAATACCCAAAAGCGGTACATCGACCTTTCGGAACATCGCGAGGCCCTTGCGTGCGTCTATCAGCGCCAGATCCTGTGGCGTTGAAACGACCACTGCACCAGCCAAGGGCACCTGCTGCGCCATGGTGAGCTGGGCGTCACCCGTACCGGGAGGCATATCGACGACCAGAACGTCGAGATTGCCCCATGCCACTTCGCGCAGCATCTGTGTCAGCGCCGACATAACCATCGGTCCGCGCCAGATCATCGGTGTGTCTTCATCCACCATAAAACCCATCGACATCACTTTGATGCCGTAGTTTTCCATTGGCTTGAGAATGCGGCCTTCAACCGTTTCCGGGCGACCGGACAGACCAAGCAGCCTTGGCATGGATGGGCCATAAATATCGGCATCAAGAATGCCGACCTTCAGGCCATTTGCGGCCATACCAAGTGCCAGATTAACGGCGGTGGTGGATTTACCGACGCCGCCCTTGCCGGATGCAACAGCAATGATTGCACCAACGCCGGGAATCCCAGGCTTGGCCGCCGGGCGCGGTTGTGGTGGCTGGCGATGCGGCGCTCCCGCAGTCTGTGCGGGACGCGGCTGTGGTTTTGGTGGCGGGGGCGCATCATCACTTGTGCGCCCGCCCTTCTTTTCCGCAGTCAGCGTGACAAGCGCACCGGACACACCCGGGATTTCCTTGACCGCCTTTTCAGCAGCCAATCGCATTGGTTCAAGCCCGTTTGCGCGATCCGCAGGAACCGTGATGGAAAAGAAGACCTTGCCGTCGGCAATGAAAATATCCGACACCAGACCGAGCGATACGACATCGCTTTCGAAATCTGGCCCTGTCACAGCTTTCAGCCGTTCGAGAACCTGTTCACGCGTTACGCCTGACATTATTCCAACCTCGTCTGCGGCAAGCTCTCCGCTTGCCCGCTTTACATGTCTTGAGATAATCCAGTTTTAGCCAAAAGGCCAATAGAACCAAGCAAAGAGTTTTTGAGAGACAGGTGAAAAAATGGCCAAAGCCATCCACACGATGATACGCGTTCTTGATGAGGAAAAGTCGGTTTCTTTCTACGATCAGGCTTTCGGTCTGAAAATCGCAGAGCGCATCGATTTCGAGAGCTTTACACTGGTCTATCTGCGCAATGGCGAAGCGGACTTCGAGGTGGAGCTGACCATTAACAAGGGACGTACAGAACCATATAACCTTGGCGACGGCTATGGCCATGTGGCTTTTGTGGTCGATGATCTGGATGCAGAATATGCCCGTTTCACGCAGCTGGGTTTCAAGGTGGGCAAGCTGGTAGACTTTAAGAATGGTGACGTACAGGTCGCACGTTTCTTCTTTGTTGAAGATCCGGACGGTTATAAGATCGAAGTCATTCAGCACGGCGGACGCTATCAGTAAGATTACTCAGGCGTGCGCGCGCATAAAATTGCCGCTCGCCTGAACATCTTCCCATGAACAAGTTTCTATTTGACGCTTGGCAAAGACAGCCGCCCTGGAATAGATAAGGTCTATCCTGAAGGAGATTTTTGGGTTGAACACGTGCGCAGTCCAGTTTCGGGCAACACTGGCAATACGCATTTTGAGCGTATTTGCATTGATGCTCGTCGCTTTCGCGCACAAGCCGGTCGTCCTTGCTTCTCCTGAACAATTGCTGCTCGCAGAATATGTTTTGCCTGATGGCAGCTATCCGGTGCTGTGCATCACCGATCATGCGATCAATGATGAGGGCCATGATCAAAATCAGCATCTGCACGACAGCAATATCTGCGATGCTTGCCGAATTTCATCGGCCTTTCTATGCCCTGCACCTGCTGCATCAACGGGTGCCGCACCCCATATAACCGTGGCATTTGTTCCTCAACCGTCAGAACCTGTGCTCTGGCGCGATATCTATCCACCATCAGCCCCGCCACAAGCGCCTCCCTTCGCCTGAAATCAGTCTTTCCATGATCGCGGGTAACTCGCCGCGTCCCGAAATATGATTATTCAGGTTTGAAACAATGAAAAACGCTCGACTTTTTACATCCGCTATTTCGCTTTTTGCCCTTTGCGCCTCGGTTGGCATGGCCTATGCACATTCATCGCTGGATCAGAGTGAGGCAACAGCGGGAAGCCGTTATAAGGCAGTTATCCGCATTCCACATGGCTGCGATGGCAAGGCCACAACGTCTGTCAAAATTGAACTGCCCGAAGGTTTCGTATCAGCCCAGCCACAAGCCAAAGCCGGCTGGAAAATTGAAACAGCCAAAGGTGACTATGCACAAAGCTACAAAGTGCATGGGAAAGACGTGACGTCTGGCGTTAAGCAAATCACGTTCAGCGAAGGCGAACTGCCAAGCGACTTCTATGATGAGTTTGTCGTAGTTGGCCAGCTTGCCAAGTTCGATAAGGACACGACCCTCTCCTTCCCGGTCACGCAGTTCTGCGGCACAGATGATTCCGTCGCGTGGACCGAAATTGCAGCCGAAGGCCAAAACCCGCATGATCTCGAGCATCCTGCACCGCAGCTGCGCGTATTGGCAGCGTCGGCTTCCGATGATCATTCCGGCCATGGATCGCACGGCGATCATGCCACTCATATGATGGCACCAACCAAAGCAGGCGATCTCAGCATCAGTGGACCTTCGATCCGGGCTATGGTTCCGGGAGCAAAGGTTGCTGGCGGCTTCCTCACCATCAAAAATGATGGCAAGGACGCAGACAAGTTGACCGGTGTGACGACAACAGGCGTTAAGCGCGTTGAAATCCATGAAATGAGCATGGAAAATCAGGTCATGAAGATGCGCAAGCTCGACGGCGGTCTCGACATCCCTGCAGGCGAAACCGTCGAGCTGAAATCGGGCGGTTATCACCTGATGTTCATCCAGCCAGACCATCCTTACAAGGAAGGTGACAAGGTCTCTGTAACACTGGAATTTTCAAAGGCCGGCAAGGTTGACCTGGAATTTCCTGTAACTTCGCAAAGTGGCAAGCCGGAAGATCACTCGAACCATTAATTGATCGCTTAGGGCGGTAACGCGCCTCTCTCCGTGCATTATGCGCCCGTTTGCCGCAACCGCTACCCCGTTGTAGCGGTTGCGTTCTTCGTTTATAGCTATAAACATGACTTTAATAGTCTAGAATAATTCTACACTATTGAAATAATTCACTTTTATAAAAGCTGAGTAATTGACTCCAGATCAATTTACAGCTTTTATGCAGCAGAGTTATTTTGTGCAGCCTTTGATGTTTGGGCCTTGAACCCGTTCGATTGGAGGACCTTATGATCGGTCTGAGTGAGTGCCGGTCCGCAAATGTGGATGGATTGCCGTGGCAACTTCATCTTATGCCGACCGGATATTGCAATGCGCGCGGGGAAACAGAACGCCTCGCAAAGCAAAAGCAGCTATGCTGCGCGTCAGTTCGTACCTCTGAATGGAGGCGAGCATGAATATGCGTATAACAGAGCTGAACGGTGTCAACAGTGTGGGCTATTACGATCGCCTGCCTGAGAAGCTGGTGCTGGAAGGCTATCGCCGCTGGACAGCCGGTTTTGAAACCGGATCGATCATTCCCTGGGAAATGACCTGGGGCCTCTATTCGGAATTGCTTGGAGCATCGGAAGCAAAACGCGCTGTGAGTGAGCTTTCCCAGTTCATCCGTGTGCTGCGCCATTGTGCAAGCTGCCAGTTGCGCGCCTTTCCATTCGATTCGCACCATGTTTGCCGGGAAGAATGCCTGACGCTCGGGTTGATATCCGGCATCCAAAATCAGGATGGCTTGCTGCTCGATACATGCCTTGAAGCAATTGCCTGTAAACGCCGCAATCATGATGTAGCCGATGCGGCCCGCAGTTTTGCCGATACTTTGGCGGATTTCGGACAGACTTTGCTGCCAATACCCATTCATGCCATCGACAGTGCTTTGAATATAACCCGTCGCGCGACTTTTCACTGATCTGGAAACGCTGCACGGAAACCAATTTGGATTGAGGCCGCGAAAAGCGGCACGAGGAGAACAAAAATGCAAGCCAGAACCGAAAGACGCCTCGGCTTTGTAGCAGCGATTGCACTTACGGCATCAGCCTTCGCCATGCCAGCCATATCCACACAGGTGGCACAAGATACCACTGCCCCTGCTACGCTTCATGCATCGGTCGACACCATGAAGTTTGAGCTTTCCCGCCTTGTCGCCTTTGCCGACAGTGCGGCCAAGCCTGTTCATTACGAATAAGCAGAAACATCAAACAACCGGGCTAATACCTCCAGTCAGCACGGTAAAAATGAGAGCGCGTACATTGTGGAATGTACGCGCTCTAATTTTTTTAACCGTGAGCTAACCGATCATCCAACGATGATCGGTGCCTGTCCCTGAACACGATTATAGAGATCGATGATGTCCTGATTCATCAGGCGGATACAGCCCGACGACATCGATTGACCAATCGACCACCATTCCGGTGAGCCATGAATGCGATAGCCTGTGTCACGACCATTCTGGAAAATATAGAGCGCACGTGCGCCTAGCGGGTTCTGTGGCCCGGGCTCCTGACCGTTGCGGTATTTTTCGAGATCAGGCCTGCGCTGAATCATTTCCGGAGGAGGGGTCCAGCGAGGCCACTGCTTCTTGTACTGGACATTTGCACGCCCTGACCATTCAAAGCCTGCCTTGCCGATACCAACACCATAACGCAACGCCTCGCCACCTGGCAGCACATAATAGAGGAAATGATCCTTGGTGCTGACAACGATGGTTCCCGGTGCCTGCCCGGTCGGATCAGGCACGATCTGGCGCCGGAATTGCTTTGGCACCTTCTGGTAAGGGATGGCCGGAAGCGAATACTGACCTTCCTGCACCGCAGCATACATCACATCCGGTGTCGTGATGTTCTTATCGACGCTGATTTGCGGACGCATCGGCGTGATGCCACCCGTCGACATCGGATCAATATTCATCTGAAATGCCGACATGTCCATGGTCTGCGAACAGCCTGCAACACCGCCAAGCATAGCAGCGCCTGTGCCAAGCAGAAAATGACGACGGCTTAATTTCTCAGTCAACTTAGACATACAAATCGCCCAACTCAAAACAACCGGCAAAAATGCCCTGTGATCATTCTGACAATTTGCGTCCTTATGGTTGAGGAAGGGTTAAACGACTCGCGCAAACGTTAAGAAAAAATAGTTACCACGTGCGAGATAAAAAGAAGGCCGGGCAAATACCCGGCCTTTCAATATCATTTACGGATAGATCAATAGTCCTTTTCGTAGAAAATACCGGCACTGGAATCGCCATCGGAACCAACAGCACCCTTGATCTTTAGGTTTCGCGAAATATCGAGATTAACAGTCCCCTTTGTCGCTCCGGCAGATCCCGCTTCCACACCCAGGTAGATGTTATCGCGAATATAGCGCCCCGCACGCACGGCAGTCTGACCTTTGCTATCGGTTACGACATCGATGTCATCCAAGCCCGTACCCTGACGCAGCTTGCTCATCAGAGAGTTATTGGAACCACCAGCCAGTTCTGCGGCGGCAGCTGCAAGCTGTGCTATCTGGAAGGCCGACAATTCGCCGATCGAGCGCTTGAAGATAAGCTGCGCCAGAACTTCATCCTGCGGGAGTTCCGGCGAAGACGAGAAGACGATATTGAGGTTATCAACTGTCCCTGTAACCGTCACAATCGCGGTGATATTATCACCCTCGCTGCGCGCGACAAAATTGATCTGCGGATTAAGATCGCCGACCAGCGTGACACTGCCTTCATCAAACGTAATTCGCTGGCCAAGGATACTGATACGTCCGCGTATCAGGTCGAAAGAACCTACTGGCTGGATATTCGTGACCGGGCCAGTCAGACGCACACGCCCGCCCAGTTCTGTGTCAAGGCCGCGACCGCGTACAAAAATCTGATTTGGCGCATTGACCAGGACATCAAGGCGCGGAACGCTTGGGCGAGAGGTCGGTACAGGCACTTTGCTTTTGCGCGTTTCAACCTTGGCGCGATCAAGCGTTATCTGAACGTTCTTTGGCGTATTTATATGCCGCACTGGAACATAGGTCGCGCCGCCACCCAGATTTTCTGGAACGGTGATTTCAGCGCGTTCAACATCGATACGGCCAGCAATCAATGGATCGCGCATCAGCGGACCAGTGATCGAAATGCCGCCATTGACTGTCGCCACGACAAGCTTGCCATCCGCATAGCGTGCATTGTTGAGCTTGATATCGATATTAGCCGGGAAGTTTGCAGTCGCGTTCGTAGAAATGGTGCCTGTCGCAGACACAGATCCGCCGCCGCCCAAAGCTGCGTTGACCTGACGAAGCGTGATGGTTTCCCCCTCCATCGCACCCATGACATTGATATTGTTGAGGCGGAGATTGGTCTCAGGGTCGACGAACTGGGCACCGGCTGTCGAGAACATGCCGCGCAGCTGCGGCTTGTCAAAGCCACCTGAAACACTTGCGGTCACCGAAAGCGTACCACTTGCCTGCGAGCCACGATCAGCGAGGAACCGGTTGGCAAGCGCCAGTGGCACGCTGCCGGAAACATTGACGCCAAGTCCCTGTCCGGAAAATGGCACCTTGCCGTTGGCAGTGACATTGAGTCCCTGTGGCCCCTCAAGCGTCAGAGACGAAATATCGACAGCCTTTGCAGCATAGTTGCCTGCCGCCTGTAAGCTTATTGGTACGAGGCCATTTTCACGCAAAGGCTTTGCCGCGAGACCCGTTCCACGCAGATTAAACTGGGCCGCCGGATTGGTTAGAGGGCCGGTCACCCGCGCAGTACCGGTAACGTTGCCAGCCAGATCCTGCCCTTTGGCAGCGCCGTTAAGCAATGTCAGAGGCAGATTGGCGAGATTAACATCCACAGCAAGATCGCCCTTGCCAAGTGGCACGCCGCCCTTGGCGGTCACATCAATGCCATTTCCATTGCTGGCACCACCGGTGACATGCGCATCGATGTTGAGACGATTATTGTCAGAACTGCCCTTTGCTTCTGCATCCAGCGGCGCAATACCCTGCTTCTTAAGCTCGGCAGCAGTCACGCCACGCGCAACAATATCAAATGCAGCGTTCGGATTGTCTTTTGTACCCGTAACCCGAGCGGTACCATTGACTAAACCGCCCAGTCCAAGTTCAGGTTTAAACGTGTTGGCGAGAGCCAAAGGCAAGTTGGACAACGCGACCGAGAGATCAAGCTTCTCGCCAACAATGCCGTTGACCTTAACCTGTCCATCCCCCGTATTGACGATAACATCGCCAAAGGAAATGTTACTGCCTTTCATAGCAATATTTGCTGGAGCCGCCAGTGTTGCAGCAAGAGAGCCCTGCTTCACATCGGCAGATGTGAGCGCCAATTCAAAACCGCCATCCTTTGGCTCAAGCGAACCTGATGCATTGGCCGAGGTTCCGATTTTGAGCTTGGTACTGGCCGTGAAATCGGTTTTTGTACCGGTCGCATTTGCTTTGGCGTCAAAATTATCGATACCGAAAGTGCCTACCAGAATATCGCGTGCGCTTGCCGTACCATCAACAACCGGGACGCCTAACAGATCCTGCGCAGAGAGAGCGATATCTGCGGATTTAATGTGGTTATCGTTGATTTTAAGACCATTGGCCTTGGCGTTGACGGTTGCGTTCTGGCGTTCGCCGTTGGCATCGAGTGTAATATCCGCATTCACCGCACCCGTAGCATTGGCAAGAAAAAGCGCTGCCGCTGTCGAAATATCCGGTGCATCAACCTTTAACTGCCCTGCGAACAGACCTTTGGAATTTTGCGAAACATTTCCCGAAAGATGGGCGCCACCCGCGTTAAAAACCAGATCTGTCAGACGTTTCTCATCGTTAACAATGTCGATGACAGTGCCGAGATCAATCTTCTGGCCATTCAGGAATGCGTTACCGGCAAGTTTACCTGACAACGACGCGCCAGTCGTTGCATTGCCATCAAGCAGCGCATTGAAATCGATCACGCCTTCTGTGAGCTTTCGATCCGCCAGCGTTCCCTGCGGCGCATCAGCACGCAGCGCCAATGCAATCAGCTTGTCGTCACCACGCGCACTGCCCTTGATCGTCATACGACCGGAAGCTTTGTCCGACAAAAGCCTGAGGTCCGAGAGCATGACGCCGAAATCAAAGTCGGCCTTATCGGACGCGAAGGAACCATTGGCGGTTATTTCGCTCAGTTCGTTGCCAATGCGGAAATTACGCGCTGCAAAGCCCTGCGTACTACGGACAATCCCGCCGCTCAGCTTCACATCACCATCAAGGATATTATCTACCGCTTCTGTGCCGGTGCGCATGTTCTGCGCATCGCCATCAAGATTAAGGTCGAATGCGCCACTGATCGGTTTAACGGTACCCGATGCCTTGACATCAATGCTGCCTGCGAGATCACGGCCGGCGAGTGCCGCATAGGGCGCCAGGCTTGCAATCTTCGCTGCAATATCGCCGTTGAACGCGAATTCATCGATCTTGCCGTTAAGTTCCAGACTGAGGCCATTGCCCTCAATTGCAGCCTTTGCAAGATCGACAGCAGTGCCAGCCCGCCAGCCACCGGAAATTGCCAGATCAATTTTATCGCCCAACGCTTCCGCAACTTTCGCATCGGTCGCATCGATGCCGCTGACGCCGCCATTCACGTTGAAAGTGACGCGGCGGTTCGAAGCGTCATTTAGATTTTCTGCTACACCGCCCATATCAACCACGATATTGGAAGCAGAAACGGTAGCATTCTTGAAGCCTTCAACAGCAAGCTTGCCGGTCCAGTCATTGGTCGGGCGATCGCCATAGGAAATCTGCAAGGTTGCGTTGTTGATCGATGTTTCACCGCCTTTTACTGGCAAAAGCACCTGGCCCTTGCTGTCATCGCGAATATTCGCATCAACGCGCAGCTTGTTCAGAAAGCCATCACTACCGGACTCAGCTGAGGCTTTGACGTTCAGTGCAGCACTGTTAAGTGCCAGATCATCAAGACGGAAGCCGCCACCATCTTTGAGTAAGCCATTTGCAACGAGTGCAGTCTCCGCTCCAAAGAAGTCGCGGAATGCCGGTGGTACCAGAACGGCGATAGGCCCATTGATCTGCGTCGCAAATATGCGGCCATCAGCCCGACGTACCAGCGTGAAGCCACCGGTGAGTGTGCGGCGGCCATTTGTATCAAGCGCCAAATCGATCTTAAGGTCATCCAGCGTGCCCTTGCCGGTCAAAGTCAGATCAACCGGCGGACGACCATCGATATTAAGCACGTTGGCAACAATACCGTTGGCCGGTTCAGTCACTTTCAAATCAAGATCGAGCTTCTGATCAGCATTGGCATAGGCTGCGCGCAAAGCAAAATTGCCCCCCGGCCCATCAAGGCGCTTAATGTCAAAAGCAGAGGTAAGTGACCCATCGGCGAGCGACAGATTTCCGTTCAACGATACTTCCGACTGGAGCCCAAAAATATCCTGACCAAATTTCAGGCGCGCCACATCAAGGCTATCGATATTGATTGAAAGCGGCAGTTCGGGCAGGCTGAAACTTGTTGCTTCAGGGGATGGCAGACTGTTATCCGGCAATGGCTTGCGGATTAGGTCAATACGCTCAGCAACGAGTGACTGAATACTCAGGCGACCCGTAAACAGCGCTGTCCTGCTCCAGTTAAGTTTCGCATTTTCAATGCGCAGCCACACGCCTTCACGGTCGGCAATGGTGATCTGGGCAACACTTGCCTCAGACGACAAAAGCCCGCTCAAGCCAGAAAACTGGATGCGGCGGTTGGGCGCGGAAAGTTTGCTTTCCACGAAGGAGATAAAATACGACTTTTCCTCTTCCTGCTGCTGCTCCTGAGCAACGACAGGCACTGCGAAAAGGATAAAGGCGAGAAGTGCGAGAAATCTGGTCAAAACGCCTGTCCTATGCCCACGTAGAATGCATAGCTCGGATCGCCCGAGCGGCGGTTAAGTGGAAGAGCAACGTCAAAGCGGATCGGCCCAAGCCCTGTCAGGTAGCGCAGACCAAGACCGGCACCAACACGCATTTCTTCCGAAAAGTCTGGATAGGATTGTTCGCCGACATAGCCTGCATCGACAAAGCCTACGACACCTATGGAATCGGTTACGCGCGTGCGCACTTCCCCCGAGGTCTCCACCAGTGAACGCCCGCCAATCGTTTCGCCGGTCGATGTTTCGACACCAATGCTACGATAGGAATAACCGCGAATGGAGCCGCCACCACCTGCGAGGAACAACTGGTTGGGCGGCAAGTCTGCAATGTCAGCACCGACAACGGAACCCAATTTCACGCGGCCTGCGAGCACAACCCGGTCTGTCGAACCAAAGCCGTAATAAGCTCTGCCCTCAGCAGTGAAGCGCGTCGCAAAATTACCGCGCTGGAACTCGTAGAAGGGCTGTATATTGGCTTCGGCATAAAGGCCGGAAGTTGGATCGGGCTTGTTGTTACGGCCATCATAGAGAAGATTGCCTTCCAGCCCACCGACCGTGAACTCCCGCTTGCCGAAATAATCATCATCGAAGCGACCATGGCTGGTCTTTGCGTAGAGCGCACCAGAAAGCTCGTCGCTAAAAATCTGCGTGAAGCCTGTTTTCGCATTGATCGATGTTTCGGTATAAGCGTCAAGGACCTCCCGCTTAGCATCAAGTGCAGCCACAAAATCCGTATCCGGCGTATAAATACCCGGTTTCGCGAAGCTCGTTCCGAGCGTGTAGGTGAAATTTTTCGGGTCGAACGAATTGTCCTGTGAACCGCCAACACCACTGACCTTGGCATCGAAGCGCAGTCGCTCACCACGGCCAAACAGGTTGCGATGCATCCAGTAACCGGTAACACCAAAGCCATCAAGCGTCGAATATTCCGCACCAAAGCCAAAGCGGCGCGGCTTACGCTCCTGGACATTGAGTGTCATTGGCAGACTCCCATCCGGCTCGATCTTATCAGCTTCTTCAAAATTCATCGCACGGAAGACTTCCATCCGGCCGAGGCGCTTCTTCGCATCTTCAATGTCTTTGGGACTATATTGTTCGCCCGGTTTCAGTCCAGTCATCCACGCGACAAATTGTGGATCCATGCGCGCAGTACCCACGACACTCACTGGCCCGTAATGCGCCTTGCGGCCCGGATCGAGCGAAATATCTGCGGCAACAGTATCCCCGTCGTGATCCGCAACAATGTCCTCGGCGGTGATTTTCGCTTTCGCATAGCCCTGCTGGCGCCATGCTTCTACGGCCAGACGCTCGGCTCTCAGAATAGTGGTTGAGCGGGCAAGCTGACCGGGTGCGAAGCCAGCCTCTTCAGGTGTCTGAATCTTGTTGCGCTTATCAGTCGAAGGCGGCGCGATATTTGAAATGGCTGTTCGTGAGAACAAAAACTTCGGACCGGGATCGACAGAAATATCGATCTTTGCATTGTTGGGAATGTCGGTATCGGCAGGAATATCGGCTGCTTCACGCCCATTCACTTTGATGGAAATCGTGCCACCGTAGCGGCCTTCACCATAAAGTGCTGCCAGAATACGCCGATAATCGCCACGCGCTTTGGCCAAAAGGCCTGCTGAGCCTGAGGCTGGCGTTTGCTCATCAGTGACGAGCCCGGAAGCAGCATCAATCACCGGCTTCAAGTCGGCATCACTGCCGTCCGCATTTTTGCGGGCGCCGGAAGTTGTAACTTCAACAGTATAACTCTTTGGATCGATAATATCGGGATCGGCTTCTTTCTTCTCACCCCAAAGGTGAATGCCGAAAATCTCGAAAGCCATAGCAGGAGAAACAGTCATAGAAGCAAACTGCACAGCAAGTGCGAGTGCTATAAGACCTCTTCCCTGTATCGTCCTGTTACTCAAAGTCATACGCGCAACTGTCCGGTTTTCGTTAAACGGCCGCTTGAGAAGCGCCCCGCCCTCCCCCAATCCCAGGACGATTCAGGGATTACCATAGAGCAGACAGAAGGCTAAATTACAACCCAAGAGCCATTCGACTATCAGAATACAGCTGTCACAATGCCTTTTTTGGTAGCGTAGCCGCCCTAACTGCGCAGGATTGGCACGTAGACAAAAGCAATTGGGTCTGCATCCGATTCTGATTGTCAATCATCCCCTATTTTGAGCTGATTGAGTCAATGGAGCGTTAATTTTAAAAAAACAATGCGGCCCGCTGGACGGAGGAAATCCAGCAGGCCGCCAATCAGGTCATCGGGAGGGGAGAGAATGACCTGATAATTCAGTTTTCAATGAAAGAGGTTGCAAAACCAGACGGCGTTGCACACCACTCCGACATTACCTTCCAGAGTTATACGGGCGTGTATTTCCGATGAGACCTGAAGCGTAGGGTCCACGGGGTTGCCAGTCGGAAGACGTTGTCGGCCTTACCCCTTCGCCAATCCTTGGCGCAGGCGTGGGCAGTGGAGGTGCAACATTGGGTTCGCGATAAGGATCATATCCCGGAGCCCAACCTGGACCCGATGGAGTTCTTGGGCGAGGATTGTATCTAGGCCACCAATTCGTACGCCTGTGATAATGCCATCGCGGTATCCAGTACGGATTAGGATCTTCGTTCCATTGTTCCGCTAAGCCGCCAGCAATAATGACAGTTGTAGAAGATCTGGGATAGACTGGGCCTCGCGTAGAACCACGGAAATTTAGCAAACGAGATGCAACCCAGCCAATATTGCGACCCACCCTGATCTGACACCAGGTACCGCGGCATGGGCCAGCATCGACTCTAATCCCAGCCGGCAACGTGGCTAAACGCATATAATTAACACCCGGCCCACTGCGAACATTGACGTTAGAGGTAACAATCGCCGGTGCAGCAAACGCGTATGTCGGCAATAAAATTGCTGACACCAAAGCGCTCGCCTTTATAAAATTGTATTTAAGAAATCCGTTAAATAATTTCACCGCTAATACTCCAAATAAAAACAAAATAATTGACATATAAAGCGATATACAATTGGCAATATACATCATAAAAAATAAAATATCAAATACACCGTAAAATTGTCAATTATCTTTAAAATATATCGTCTAATATTACTACAATTCTAACTATTATAATCGACAAGATATTTGAAGTAAAATTTTATTAAATATTTATATTAAATAAAAACTTCTCTAAACCATTAGATACTTCCAAATAAAAAAAGCGCCCTGGAGGGAACCAGGGCGCCACGCGGCTTTTAAGGGGGAGAGGGAGGAAAAAGCCGCGCAACCGGGCCGTCAGACCTGGTTAGAGCGATCAGCGGACGGGAACTTAGCCCGCCCTACTGAAATTCACTAAGAGAGTCTTTGTCTGAAAACCGTTTTACGGTTTTCGGGATCGCTCTAAGGCAGATTACGCGCATCATCCGGCGTCATATACATCGGCATCATATTGGTATCGAGGTGATGCATGACCCAGATGGAACCAGCAAGCACGATCGCCAGAATGATAACCGTGAAAATGAGCGCCATAATATTCCACCCATTTTCCGACTTCGGATCAAGGTGCAGGAAATAAACCAGATGCACCACGATCTGAACGGCAGCCATACCGACAACAATTGCTGCG
The DNA here is from genome assembly GCF_014397025.1 of Ochrobactrum sp. Marseille-Q0166. NCBI lineage: Bacteria > Pseudomonadati > Pseudomonadota > Alphaproteobacteria > Hyphomicrobiales > Brucellaceae > Ochrobactrum > Ochrobactrum sp. Marseille-Q0166. The sequence continues at coordinate 202,646 of NZ_JACJUO010000001.1, forward strand.
GTCGTCGCTGGCGTAAAGTATCCGTTCATCGCCAACATGAATGGAACGATGGTGAGAATGATCGCGAGAGCCAGACCAATCAGGTAGGACTTCAGGCTGCCATGTGCGGCTTGATCGTGTGTTTCGTGTCCAGAGCTCATCACAATACACCCAGCAGATAGACAAGGGTAAAGACGCCAATCCAGATGATGTCCAGGAAGTGCCAGAAGAGGCTCAAGCACATCACGCGCGTCCGGTTCTTTTCGGTCAGGCCATCACGCAGAAGCTGGGCGGAAAGCACCAGAATCCAAATGAGGCCAGAGGTAATATGCAGACCGTGTGTTCCAACCAGCGCAAAGAACGCCGAGAGGAATGCGCTGCGGCTTGGCCCTGCACCTTCAGCGATCAGATGATTGAATTCATAGATTTCCATCGCGAGGAACGCGAAGCCGAGCAGAAAAGTCACGGCCAACCAGAACAGAACACCTGCACGATTGTTCCTGAACATCGAGAGCGTCGCCAGACCATAAGTCAGCGACGACGCCAGCAGGATCATCGTTTCGGTCAAGACAAACTGTAGATCAAACAGTTCACGACCGGTCGGGCCACCTGCGAATTGATGTGCCAGAACAGCATAGGTTGCAAACAATCCCGAGAAGAGAACGCAATCGCTCATCAGGTAGATCCAGAAGCCGACCAGTGTGGTCGACCCGGAATCATGATGGTCTTCGTGAGCTGGGTGCTCGTTGCCGCCCTTGAAAGGGCCAACTTTATAATAAGTAGCGCTCATGGATCAGGCCTCCTGAGCATTCAGTTGCCGAGTATAAGCGTCTTCGACGCGTTGTACTTCATCGGCCGAGACATAATAGTCTCTGTCATTGTTAAAGGAATGAGCAATTGCGACAGCAAGAACGCCAACAGATGCAGCAATTGCCAGCCACCAGATGTGCCACACCAACGCAAAGCCCAGAGGAATGCAGAGCATACCAATGATGAAGCCTGTACCCGTATTCTTCGGCATGTGAATGCGGGCGAACTTTTCAGTACGACGAACATAGCCGTTCTGCTTCATATCCCACCAGCTGTCGTGATCACGAACATGTGGAACTTCTGCGAAGTTATAGAATGGTGGAGGCGAAGAAATCGACCATTCCAGCGTACGTCCCGAACCCCAGGAATCGCCATCAACGACGCGCAATTTCTCGCGATCACGAATGGAAATCATAATCTGGAGAACCTGGAAGATGATACCAAGCAGAATGATTGCAACACCAATAGCTGCAACGATCAGATAGATGTGCCAAGCTGGATTTTCTGTGTGGTTGAGACGACGGGTCATGCCCATCAGGCCGAGCACGTAGAGCGGCATGAATGCGAGAATGAAACCAACGAGCCAGCACCAGAATGCCTTACGACCGAGACCTTCATGCAGCTTGAAGCCGAATGCTTTTGGCCACCAGTAAATGAGACCGGCAAAGCAGCCGAACAACACGCCGGAGATGATCACGTTATGGAAGTGTGCGATCAGGAATACCGAGTTGTGCAGTACGAAGTCCGCAGGCGGAACGGCAAGCAGAACACCCGTCATACCACCGACAACGAAGGTACACATGAAGCCAATGGTCCAGTACATGGGTGTCGTGAACTGGATGCGGCCCTTATACATGGTGAACAGCCAGTTGAAGACCTTGGCCCCCGTCGGGATCGAGATGATCATGGTTGCGACACCGAAGAAGGCGTTGACACTTGCACCGCCACCCATGGTGAAGAAGTGGTGCACCCAGACGAGGAAGGAGAGAATGGTGATCGCAACGGTTGCGTAAACCATCGACTTATAGCCGAAGAGACGCTTCCCGGTGAAAGTTGCAACAACTTCAGAGAACACACCAAAGCATGGGAGAACCAGAATATAGACTTCCGGGTGTCCCCAGATCCAGATGAGGTTCACATACATCATCGGATTGCCACCAGCATCATTGGTGAAGAAGTGGAAATCCAGATAACGGTCAAGCGAGAGCAGAGCGAGCGTGACGGTCAGGATCGGGAACGCAGCCACGATCAGAACGTTCGAGCAAAGGGCCGTCCATGTGAAGACAGGAACTTCCATCATCGTCATGCCCGGTGCGCGCATCTTGATGATGGTGGTGATAAGGTTAACGCCCGACAAAAGCGTACCCATACCAGAAATCTGCAAAGCCCAGATATAGTAATCGACACCGACATCGGGGCTGAACTCAATACCTGAAAGCGGCGGATAAGCCAGCCAGCCAGTTTTTGCGAATTCACCGATACCGAGCGAAACGTTAATCAGAATTGCACCAGCAACAGTCAGCCAGAAGCTCAACGAATTGAGGTAAGGGAAAGCAACGTCGCGTGCGCCGATCTGAAGCGGTACAGCGAAGTTCATGAGGCCGACAATAAACGGCATCGCCACGAAGAAAATCATGATCACGCCGTGAGCCGTGAAAATCTGGTCGTAGTGATGTGGGGGCAGAAAGCCTTCATTGGCACCGGAGGCAATAGCCTGCTGAGCGCGCATCATTACAGCATCCGAAAAGCCGCGGAACAGCATCACGAAAGCCAAAATAATGTACATCACGCCGATGCGTTTATGATCGACAGACGTCAGCCAATCATTCCAGAGGGGACCCCACTTTTTATAGTAGGTAATGGCTGCGAGAATAGCGAGCGCCCCACCAGCCACCGCGGTCAGCGTGACCATGATGATAGGCTCGTGATAGGGTATCGCTTCGAGCGTCAGTTTTCCGAACATTTCTATTCTTACTTCGATTGGAGTGCGATCAGCAATTCAAGCCCCGGGAACTACGTCCGGGACCGGAATTGCATCGGCATATCAGTTTTCAAGCTGCGACATGCGCTGTGGCTGAGTGAGGCAAAGAATGTCATTTGCCCACTGGCTGAAATCAACCGGTGAAGACTTGCGCAGGTCTGCACGCGCCTCACGCACCATCTGTTCCTGATGCATCATATCATCGATACAGACTGATTTTCCGTCCCAGCAGCGATTTACGATGTTGTGGAACAACGCTTTGTCATTATAGGCGAAATACTGAACAGGGGCCTTTTCACTTGGCTGAACCAGCGAAGCATAGCGTTCACGCGACAGCTCCTGACCGGAAGCCTTTGCGTCAGCAATCCACTTGTCAAAATCAGCCTGATTAAGCGAATGCGCCTTGAAGCGCATCTGAGCGAAACCCTGACCACTATAATTGGCGGAAATACCGTCAAAAACGCCTTCCTGATTGGCAACAAGATGAAGCTTGGTCTGCATGCTAGGCATAGAATAGACCTGACTTCCAAGCGCCGGAATGAAGAAGGAATTCATAATGCTACTGGAGGTCAACTTGAAGTTGACAGGAACATTAACCGGCATCGCCATTTCATTGACCGATGCCACACCAAGATCCGGATAAATGAACAACCACTTCCAGTCGAGAGCAACAACCTCGACTGTGATCGGCTTCGCATCGGAAACAAGCGGACGATAAGGATCAAGCTTGTGCGTTGATATCCACGTCACTGTGCCGAGAACGACAATAATGACGACAGGAATCAGCCAGACCGCAGCTTCAATCTTGTTTGAATGATGCCAGTCAGGCAAATATTCTGCCTTTTCATTGGTGGCACGATACTTCCATGCGAAGTAAAGCGTCATGCCAATGACCGGGAGCACGACCAGCAACATAAGACCGGTCGCAAATAAAATTAGATCGCGCTCTGCCACACCGACCTCTCCTTTCGGAGAGAGCAGGACCTGGTTCTCGCAGCCGGCGAGAAACGCCGTGAGGGCCAAGACGGCGAACGAAACAATCGTCCGGGGGGTGCCGTTTTTCATTTGTCTTTCCATCCTGCGCACGAAACGTTAATTCCAGCGCATGCGTCATTTTCTAGATTTCGGTAAATTCTGAAAATTTCAAAAGTACCGATATAACGAATAATCCCGTTTGTCACGCGCCAGACCAAAAATGTATTGGATCGAAATGTCGCGGCTACATGGGATTGATGAGTCATAATGGACCCATTCAGAATCATATTGGGCAAGCCAATGGCGATTGACGGTGCTCTACAAGTTCAATTAAAAATTTTCAAGACGATATTCAGCGATAAACTGGCTGTGATTAAACCGAAACGTAAAACTTCAAAGAAGAATACATCCAGATTAACAAATGCGAATAATGATTTATATATATATATTAAGAGTTAATCATGCCAATATCACAGACATACACCAATGCACATAATTAGATGATGAAAATAATTGTATGAAATGTACCCCAAATTGGACTCAGAACGATTCCAGTCCGCATTCAGATGCTGTAGTTTCAACTTAAAGGAATTAAAACACATGAGATATGCATGATTTTTGGTAACTGGCCAATTGAGGAAGCTGAGGGTACAGTACTTGGCTATGCAATTGCCGCTGGCACTCACAGCTTTCGTAAAGGCACGCTGCTCACATCGGATCACTTGGCAATTTTGGGACAAGAGGGCGTCACCCATCTTTTTGCTGCGCGTCTCGAAAAAGGCGACATCAGCGAAAACGATGCAGCACTCAGCGTAGGAAAATCACTCATCTCAGAAAATCTTGACGATGGTCCGCCTGTTGCAGGGCGCGTCAATCTTTTCGCCCGTCATGATGGTTTATTTCAAGCCAATGCCGCAGATATTGATGCAATCAACCTGCTTGATCCGCGCATTTCAATTGCCACATTGCGCAATGGCTGCCGCGTTGAGCGCGGTCAGATGGTGGCAACGGTCAAGATCATACCTTTTGCGGTTCCGGAAAACTTGATCAAAAGGCTGCACGCCACGCAAAGCAAAGCGAAAGCGCTTGATGTCAGAGCGTTCAAAGCTATGCGGATTGGCCTCATACAATCGCGGCTACCGTCGATACGCGAAACGGTGTTCGAAAAAACCAAAGAGCTGATTTCCAATCGAGTTAATAGAAATCACGGTACAGTTGTTATTGAGCACCGCATTATACATGAACAGGCGGCACTGTCGCACTCGATCAGTGAAATTGCGGGGCATTGTGATCTGATCATCATATTTAGCGCCTCTTCAATTGCCGATGAAGCTGACATTGTTCCTCGCGCAATCCTCGATTGCGGTGGTGAAATCTTGCGCATAGGTGTTCCGATTGATCCGGGAAATCTTCTCGTTCTAGCCAGCCTTAACGGCAAATCTATTGTTGTCGCGCCGGGCTCAGCACGAAGCGCACGCGGCAATAGCCTCGACTGGATACTTGATCGCCTCATGGCGGGCTTGGAACTGAGCGCGGACGATCTGGGGAGAATGGGCGTTGGCGGGCTTCTACTATAGAACCAGCTTAGCAATTATAATCGAAGACGAGAATGCCATTGATCCCACCCTCTGCGAGTTCGACCAGCTTACCGCCAGCGACCACATGATCGGGATGTGGAAGATAAAGATCGCGTGCAGCTTCATCGATGAAGTCAACAACAAAGCCGTGACGAAAACCTTTTTCCAGGGCTTCTGGGCTAATATTGCTTCCGAGAGTTATGGCAATAATACCGTCAATTTTTTCACGCAATGCAGCAACCTGACTGAGCACTGCATCAATTGCAGCAGCCGAAACATCTGACCTGAATTTCACAAGAACGATATGGCGCAGCATTTAATGTCTCCCCGCAGCATACCGCCAAACATTAAGGCTTATAAGATGAGCAGAAAAGATATTTTTTAACAACCAAAGCAAATGATCAAAGGCTGAAACAGCAATTAGTTTTAAAACGGAAAAGGCCGGGCTAAACCCGACCTTCCGCTTTCATTCTGATTTTGCGCCAGTACATCCGTGGACACATTATCGAACGAATTCCCGATACATGAGCAGATTTAGCATCCGTCCATTTCAGGTTTATGACATTGCCGGTCAATCTGCCGAGAGATCAAGCAGCCAATGGCGTTTCAATCGATGGCGGATAATTATAATTCCAGACTTCTATTAAGCACTGCCGCATCAGATCAAGGTCAACCGGACCGATCCTGCTCAATACCTGATCAAGTTCATCGGGTTCGACTCCTCGATTGAGAAGCTCAACAATTGCCTCGATCAGAACTCTTTTGTCGTCAAATCTATAGCGCTGCATAATCCTGCTCCGCTAATTGCCCCGTTTTGATACAAACAGCCTAAACCAGCATGGTTAACCGAACCTTACGACTCTGCAACTAACCGGAATAAATCTACATGCCCTGAATTCAGCAATAACGATGACAGGGAAAACTCAGCTCACTCAAATAGGCTTTTAAATATAAAAATTATTGAATGAAAATAATAAAAAAAATATCAATACTACCATAATAATTTTTAAATGAGATTTATTTAATCTTATGATTTATCATCAATAATAAAACGCCGGGATAAATCCCGGCACTTTATTATTTATAGCGTTACAAGTAACATCAGAAAATAAATTCTCATTACTTGCCATTTATCAATTTTCAAATTGAAAATCAGTCGAGACCAACAATCTTCCCGTCTTCCCATTTAAAGACGTCAAAGCTCGGCGAAGAAAGATCGCCCGTCTCACCATAAGTCAGCTTGCCAATGACCGTTTCGATCGGCTGGCCATCGCGAAGAACCTTTGCAACGGCTGCTGTATCTTCCGTCGTCCCAGCGCGCTCAATACCATCAGCAAGAACCTGAACGGCGGCATAGGCGTTCATGGTAAATGCTTCAACTGGAATGTTCTTTGCGGTCAGCGCATCGACTGCTTCCTTCGAAGCTGGGTTCTTCGTCGCGTCAACAGCATTGGTGAAGAGCGTGCCTTCGGCATTCTTCTGACCAATGGCCCAGAACTCAGTGTTGGAAAGACCTTCACCGCCGAGGATCAGCGCATTGAGGCCTGCATCATGAAGCTGACGAGCCAGAAGGCCGCCTTCACCATGATAACCGCCGAAATAGACAACTTCCGTTCCGGCAGCTTTCAGCTTGGATACGAGCGCACTGAAATCCTTGTCGCCGGGTGTTACAGAATCATACTGTACTTCCGTAACGCCGTCCTTGTTGATTGCAGCCTTGAAAGCGTCTGCCAGACCCTTGCCGTAGGCGCCTTTGTCATGGACGATAGCGACTTTCTTATCCTTCATGTTCTTCAGGAAGTAGTCAGCCATCACATCGGCCTGCTGGTCATCGCGACCGCAAGTACGGAACACGGTTTCGAGGCCACGAGCCGTCAAATCAGGACCAGTTGCCGTCGGAGTAATCATCAGAACGCCGTTTTCAGCGAAAACATCGGAAACAGGAATTGCAACGCCGGTCGTGACCGGGCCAATGACAAATTTGACGCCTTCACCAACCAGCTGGTTAGCAGCCGAAACACCCTGCTTTGGTTCACCCGCATCGTCAGCAAGCTTCAGAACGATTTTTTCGCCCTTAATGCCACCATTGGCGTTGATAACTTCAACTGCAGTTTCCGCACCCTTTTTGACCTGATCGCCGTAAGCTGCGACAGGACCGGTCAACGGTGCGACAAGGCCGACAGTGATGTCCGCATAGGCGGCGCCCGCAAAACCGAGAGTAGCAGCAAAAGCTACACTAGAAAGAAGCTTGAGGTTCATTGTTTTTCTCCTTTGTGAGGCCTCGTGTTTTCCCGATGACCCCAGACAGCCCATCCCGGTCGAATCGCAGCGCATATACCGCCGCTTCGCCGGGCCCTCCCTTTTATTTCAATCATACGATCTTAAAGGGTAACCCAAAAGCACGCCGCACCGTCCCTTTTTATCAGTGTCAGAGTCATAATATTATTCGAAATTGCAATGTCACTTTCGGATTTATGCTCCGGGACGGCAGCGAGCTTTCATGATATAATAAGAATGCATTTCCAGCTTCCGATTGCAAGGGGCCAAGTACCCGCAACTACAACGAAATCTGCCTCCCATAAAATGCCTATCCTCCTCTCTTCCATGAAGGTGATTGCTTGGCATGAAAGGCTGCAATTCCCTCCGCAGCCTCAGGTGTTTCCCATGTATCGGCGAGACGGGTGAGCGTCATTTCAATCACAGCCTCGTCAATCGGCGTCGTCAGCGCATGAACAAGCCGCTTGGATGCGGCAACGGCGGCTGGCGCTGTTGAAAAATATGGCTCAATTTCCGCCGCAACTGCCGCATCGAGCTGATCTGCTTCCACAACCTGATGAAGCAAACCGATATGCTTTGCCTCATCTGCACCAAACAGTCGTGCTGACGTGAACATTCTCAGAGCATGGGTCTGACCGATCCGCGCCACCACATAGGGGCTGATCGTTGCCGGGATCAGGCCGAGCTTGGTTTCTGTCAGGCCGAACCGCACATCAGAAACACCAATTGCTGCATCGCAAACGCTAATCAGCCCGACACCACCGCCAAAAGCCTGTCCATTGATCCGCCCAATCAGAGGCTTCGGCAAATCGCGCAAGGCTTTCAGCATCAATGCCAATTTGCGCGCGGCTTCTATGCGTTGCGAGCGGTTCGCCTGAACCTGCCCCTGCATCCAGCCAAGATCACCACCTGCGCAAAAGCTTTTGCCGCTCCCTGTGAGAACAACGATACGAACAGCTTCGTCATTTGCCAGTTGCAGCGTTGCGCTGACAAGCTCATCGATCATGAGGCCGGAAAGCGCATTGTGGTGTTCAGGCCTGTAGAGCGTCAGCGTTGCTACACCGCGCTCATCGATAGAAACGATGATCGTTTCGAAGCCGGTCATGCAGCCTTATCCTGCGTCAATGCCTGCGCGAATGAAGCTGCTGATTGCAGCTTTTGAATATCAAGGCCGGTTTCAAAGCCAAGGCGATGCAGCATGTCTGCGACTGCCACCGTATCGACATTGCCTTTGGCTCCGGGTGCATAAGGACAGCCACCCAGACCACCCACCGATGCATCGAACACCCGAAGACCCTTTTCCAGACTGACTTGAAGATTATCAAGCGCCCGCCCGTTGGTGTCGTGATAGTGACCGGCGAGACTATGCCCTGGCGCAATATTAAGCACAGCATCGAGCATAGCGCTCACTGTTTCAGGCGTGCCCCGCCCGATCGTGTCGCCAAGACTCACCTCGTGACAGCCCAGCGAAAAGAGTTGCTCGGTGACATCGGCCACCGCCTGCGGCGCAGTTGGCCCATCATAGGGGCATTCGACAACGCAGCTGACATAGCCGCGGATGGCAAGCCCGTCATTGATGGCTGCGCCAATCACCGGTGCTAACCGCTCAATACTCTCTGCAATCGGGCAATTGATATTGGCCTGCGAAAACCCCTCCGAGGCTGAAACAAAGACGGCAATCTCATCGACACTGGCGCTAGCGGCAAGCGCATAGCCCTTCATATTCGGCACGAGAACCGAATAGCGGACGCTGCTCGCGCGGTGGATACCGCGCATCACGTCTTGCGCATCAGCTAATTGCGGCACCCATCTGGGGCTGACAAAACTGGTTGCTTCGATACGGGAATAGCCACAAGCGGACAGGCAGTCGATCAGGGCAATCTTGTCGGCTGTCGGTACAAAACGCTTCTCATTTTGCAGGCCGTCACGCGCTGCCATTTCGACGATTTCCACATGTTCAGCCATGTTCTACCCCTTTATTATTTGCGCATGATCCTATCCGATAACAGGCATCCACTTTTCGGGATCATGCTCTTCCTCCAGTTGGACTAACAGCGCGCCTTCATTTACCTGATCACCTGCTGCAACGCTCACGGAAGCAATTTTTCCATCACGGGGCGCAGTCAGTGAAAGCTCCATCTTCATCGCTTCCATCGTCACAAGCGGATCGCCTTTAGCGACGCACAAGCCTTCAGCGACCGATACCAGCCGCACAAGGCCCGGCATGGGCGAAAGAATGCGGCTTTCGCCTGAATTCTCCTCCTCCACGCCGGCAGACTGAACATGATGAAAAAGACTGTCGCTGCCATCAAACTGCACGCTTACGTCATGACCGATGCGCGTGACCGATGCCTGTTGAATGCGATCATCTGCGGAAAAACGCACCAGACCATTTTCATGGCTGTGAATTTCGAGTGTGCCAAAGGTAAAGCCGAAAAGCCGTTCGCCCTGAATATTGAAGCTCTGCGTATGACGTTCACCGCCATGCTCCAACAGAACCGAGCGCGATGCCTTCCCCCACATGTGGAACCCGCGCAGGCTCTGCCATGGGTCGCTCTGATGCGGAGCATCCAGCAAATCAAGTGCGCCAAGTGCTGCCAATGCAAAAGCAAATATGGACGGCTGTTCCATTTTAAAAAGCGTGGATGCTTTGCGAGCAATGAGGCCCGTATCAACATCGCCGGAGCGAAAAACTTCAAGCTTGCAAAGATCGGATAAGAACTGCCGGTTGGTAACAAGGCCCGCGATACGCGTCTTGTTCAAAGCGGCTTCGAGACGGTTCAGAGCTTCATCACGCGTTGCTCCATGCGTGATTATCTTGGCAATCATCGGGTCATAGAAAGGCGTGATGGTGTCGCCAGAGCGGACACCAGAATCAACCCGCGCAATGTCCGGCGCTGCAAACAGCGCAAGCTTGCCAGTGGCGGGCAGAAAATCGCGCGCCGGGTCTTCGGCATAAAGCCGCGCCTCAAAGGCCCAGCCATTGATGGAAAGCTCGTCCTGACGCTTCGGCAAGGCTTCGCCGAACGCCACACGCAATTGCCACTCAACCAGATCAAGGCCGGTTATCGCTTCCGTAACCGGATGCTCAACCTGTAGCCGCGTGTTCATTTCCATGAAGAAGAAGCGGTCAGGGTGCAGCCCTTCCGAAACATCGGCGATAAATTCCACCGTGCCTGCGCCGGAATAGCCGATGGCTTGGGCAGCCTTCACCGCTGCATCGCCCATGGCAGCGCGCATGTCGGGCGTCATGCCGGGGGCGGGGGCTTCCTCAATCACTTTTTGATGGCGGCGTTGCAGCGAGCAATCACGCTCAAACAAATGCACGGCGTGCCCAAAATTATCACCAAAGACCTGCACCTCGATATGGCGCGGCTTGGTCATGTATTTTTCAATCAGCACGGCGCTATCGCCAAACGATGCTTCTGCCTCGCGTCGCGCACTGTCGAGTGCAGTTAAAAAATCGGCGGGATCGTCAACCCGACGCATACCCTTGCCGCCACCGCCCGCGCGCGCCTTAATCAGCACAGGATACCCTATGCGACCCGCCTCGCCTTTGAGAAAGGCTACATCCTGATTATCGCCATGATAGCCGGGCACGACTGGCACGCGCGCCTTTTCCATCAGTGCCTTGGCGGCATCTTTCAGCCCCATGGCGCGGATAGCTTTTGCCGAAGGGCCTATGAAGGTGAGACCTGCGGCCTTGACAGCATCCACAAATCCCGCATTTTCAGAGAGAAAACCATAGCCGGGATGAATGGCTTCCGCGCCGGTATCCAGTGCCGCTTTGATGATGGCTTCAATGTTCAGATAGCTCTGCGAAGACTGCGCCGGTCCGACGCGCACAGCCTCATTGGCCATCTCCACATGCAAAGCATTGGCGTCTGCGTCTGAATAAATCGCGACAGTGGCAATGCCCAATTTGTTCGCCGTTCGGATAACCCGGCAGGCGATTTCTCCGCGATTGGCAATCAGTATTTTTTGAAACATCTGATCGCCCTCTTTACATTCTAAACATGCCGAAGCGCGTCGGCTCAGTTAGCGCATTCAGCGTTGCGGAAAGCGACAGGCCAAGCACTTGGCGGCTCTTGCGCGGATCGACAATGCCGTCATCCCAAAGGCGGGCCGATGCATAAAGCGGATGGCTCTGACGTTCGAACATTTCCAGCGTCGGGCGCCTGAACTCCGCTTCCTCGTCCGCCGACCATGTACCGCCGCTGCGTTCGATCCCGTCGCGCTTAACCGTTGTCAGAACACCCGCCGCCTGTTCGCCGCCCATCACCGCAATGCGACTGTTGGGCCATGTCCACAGGAAGCGCGGCGAATAAGCCCGCCCCGCCATGCCGTAGTTTCCCGCCCCATAGGATGCGCCAATCAGCATGGTGATCTTCGGAACATTGGCGGTTGCTACGGCCGTCACCAGCTTCGCGCCATGCTTGGCGATGCCTTCGGCTTCATATTTGCGACCGACCATAAAGCCGGTGATATTCTGCAAAAACACCAGCGGAATATTGCGCTGACAGCAAAGTTCGATGAAATGCGCGCCTTTGAGTGCTGCTTCAGAAAACAGCACGCCATTATTGGCGATAATGCCGACCGGCATTCCATAAAGGCTGGCAAAACCACATACCAGCGTGGGGCTAAAACGCGCCTTGAACTCATCAAACTGGGAACCATCGACTAGCCTCGCAATCAACTCGCGCACATCATAGGGAATGCGCGTATCAGCCGAGACAATGCCAAGAATTTCTTCCGCGTCATAAAGGGGTGCAGCACCATCCCCTCTTGCAATGAATGCGCGCTTTTCACTGTTGAGATTAGCGGCAATGGCACGAGCAATTTGCAGTGCATGAGCATCGTCATTGGCGAGATGATCCGCGACACCGGATAGCCTTGTATGCGTATCGCCGCCACCAAGATCTTCCGCGCTCACCACTTCGCCGGTTGCGGCCTTCACCAGCGGCGGACCAGCAAGAAAGATCGTGCCCTGATTGCGCACGATGACCGTCTCGTCGCTCATGGCAGGCACGTAAGCGCCGCCCGCGGTGCACGATCCCATGACGACCGCGATTTGCGGGATACCTGCCGCCGACATCTGCGCCTGATTATAAAAGATGCGCCCGAAATGATCGCGATCCGGGAACACCTCGTCCTGATTGGGCAGGTTCGCCCCGCCGGAATCAACCAGATAAATGCAGGGCAAGCGATTCTCGCCTGCGATCTCCTGCGCGCGCAGATGCTTTTTCACGGTAATTGGATAATAAGTGCCTCCCTTCACCGTCGCATCATTGCAGACAATCATGCATTCACGACCCGACACGCGCGCGATGCCGGTGATGATACCGCCCGAAGGTGCCACACCATCATACATGCCATGCGCTGCCGTCATCCCCACTTCCAGAAACGGCGAACCCGGATCGATGAGTTGCGCAACACGATCACGCGGCAAAAGTTTTCCGCGTGCGATATGACGTTCACGCGCTTTTTCACCGCCGCCATCCATGGCAATGCGCGATGCCTCAGCGACTACATCAATTGCTGCAAGCATGGCTTTGCGGTTGGCTTTAAAAGCGGCGCTGCGCTTTGAGATTTCAGATTTCAGAACCGGCATCAGCGGGTCTCCTGAAACAGTTCCCGTCCGATCAGCATACGGCGGATTTCCGACGTGCCTGCACCGATTTCATAAAGCTTTGCGTCACGTAAGAGACGGCCGGTCGGATAATCATTGATATAGCCATTGCCGCCCAGCGCCTGTATCGCCTGCAACGCCATCTGCGTCGCGTTTTCCGCAGCATAGAGAATGCAGCCCGCCGCATCCTTACGCGTCGTCTCACCGCGATCACAACTCGCCGCGACCGCATAAACATAGGCGCGAGAAGCGTTGAACAGCACATACATATCGGCAAGCTTGCCCTGCATAAGCTGGAACTCGCCAATCGGTTGGTCAAACTGTTTGCGCTCATGCACATAAGGCATGACGACATCGAGACATGCTGCCATGATGCCAAGCGGGCCACCCGCCAGTACCACCCGCTCATAATCAAGCCCGGACATCAGCACATTGACGCCCTTGCCCACTTCACCGAGCAGATTTTCAGCCGGAACTTCACAATCCTCAAACACCAGTTCGCAGGTGTTGGAGCCGCGCATACCGAGCTTGTCTAATTTCTGCGCAGTGGAGAAACCTTTGAAAGTTTTCTCAATGATGAAAGCGCTGATGCCACGCGAACCAACAGACGGGTCAGTCTTGGCATAAACCACCAGCACTTCGGCATCAGGACCGTTGGTGATCCACATCTTGTTGCCGTTGAGAACGTAACTCTCGCCGCGCTTTTCAGCCGTTAGTTTCATCGAAACGACGTCGGACCCAGCCCCTGGCTCTGACATGGCAAGCGCGCCGACATGCTCGCCTGAAATAAGCTTCGGCAGATATTTTGCACGCTGTTCGGCGGAGCCATTACGCGTAATCTGATTGACGCAGAGATTGGAATGCGCGCCATAGCTGAGGCCAATTGAGGCCGATGCGCGGCTGATTTCTTCCATAGCAACGCAATGGGCCAGATAGCCCATGCCTGCACCGCCGTAATCTTCAGATGCGGTAATGCCCAGCACACCGAGATCACCCAGTTCACGCCAAAGATGCATAGGAAATGCGTTATTGCGATCGGTATCAGCGGCAAGCGGCGCAATGCGGCTTTCCGCAAAACGGCGCACCGTATCACGAAGGGCTTCGATCTCCTCGCCAAGACCGAAATTCATGCCCGAAGCAAACATACTCGTCCTCCACAAGTTCTGCCCGGCTGCTGTTTTTGAAAACAGCTATGTTCCGTTCAGAGTGTCGTGTGGAGACCAATTAGGCAATGGCTTTGCGCGACGTTCTGTGGCTATTTATTCCCCTATTGCGAAATTTTATTTCGTATTATTTTCGGGTGTGCGCTTAGCCCTGTTGAAGATCAGCAATCTCGCGGTAAAGCTCCAGTGCTTGCGGATTTGCCAGGGCTTCACGGTTTTTCACCTCCCTTCCATGCACGATATCGCGCACGGCGAGTTCGACAATTTTCCCTGACTTGGTACGTGGAATATCGCTGACAGCGACAATCTTCGCAGGTACATGGCGTGGTGTGGCGCCAGTGCGGATTTTGGTCTTGATCCGCGCTTTGAGATCCTCATCAAGCGATTCACCCTCAACAAGCCGCACAAAGAGCACCACGCGCACGTCATTGTCCCAATCCTGCCCGATGCAAAGCGCTTCTGCGACTTCTGCCATCTGCTCGACCTGATTGTAGATTTCCGCTGTACCGATACGGACACCACCCGGATTGAGCGTCGCATCCGAACGACCATGGATGATAATGCCGTCATGTTGGGTCCATTCAGCAAAATCGCCATGGCACCAGATATTGTCGAAACGCTCAAAATAGGCCGCCTGATATTTTGCGCCTTCAGGGTCATTCCAGAACTGGAGCGGCATACAGGGGAATGCTTTCGCGCAGACCAGCTCGCCTTTCTCGCCGCGCACGGGCTTGCCATTGTCATCCCAGACATCGACGGCCATGCCGAGACCCGCGCCCTGAATTTCGCCTTGCCAGACAGGTTCTGTCGGCACGCCCAGTACGAAACAGGAAACAATGTCCGTTCCTCCCGAAATGGATGCCAGATGCACATCCCCCTTGATTGCCTCATAGACAAAAGCAAAGCCTTCCGGCGACAGCGGCGAGCCTGTCGAGGAAATGGTGCGAAGTGCAGACAGATTGTGGGTTTCACCGGGACGTAGCCCGGCTTTCAAAACAGCGTCGATGAATTTTGCCGACGTACCGAAATAGGTCATGTCTTCGGACGCCGCATAATCGAACAGAACATTGCCATCGGGATAGAAAGGCGAGCCATCATAGAGCAGAAGCGTTGCGCCTGATGCGATACCCGACGCCAGCCAGTTCCACATCATCCAGCCGCAGGTGGTGAAATAGAAGAATCGGTCACCTTCGCGAATATCCGCGTGCAGGCTATGCTCCTTAAGATGCTGCAACAGTACACCGCCAGCACGATGCACGATGCATTTTGGAATGCCGGTCGTACCCGACGAAAAGAGAATGTAGATCGGGTGGTCGAATGGCAGCCGCATGAACTCGACTGCTTTTTCTCTGATTGGGTTTAGTGCCGCATCAAGTGCAATGCCGTTTGCAACCTTGCCGGCGACCGCCTCCGCTTCGCCGAGATAGGTGACGATAACCGAGCGCTTGCAATCCGGGAGCTTGGCTGCCACTTCGGCAACCTTGTCGCTCACATCAATGCGTTTGCCATTATACCAATAGCCATCGCAGGCAAAGAAAAGCTTGGGGTCGATCTGACCAAAACGATCCAGCACACCCTGTGCCCCGAAATCCGGCGAGCACGAAGACCACACGGCACCGATAGACGAAGCGGCCAGCATCAGGGCCACGGCTTCCGGCATGTTGGGCATCATGCCCGCAATGCGATCACCGGGCTTTACTCCTTCTGCAAGCATGAACTGCTGAAGCTTTGAGACCAGCGCATGAAGGTCATGCCATGTCAGGCGGCGCTCGACCTTGTCTTCACCACGAAAGATGATCGCCTCACCGTTGCCTTTGTAGCGCAGAAGATTTTCCGCAAAATTGAGTTTGGCATCGGGGAAGAATTTCGCCTCACGCATATGACCTCTATCGACCAGCGCCGTTTGACCACGCTCACCGATAACGCCACAAAAATCCCATAAGAGAGTCCAGAAGGCTGCACGATCCTCAACCGACCAACTATGCAGCGTCTGAAAATCAGGGAGCTCACGGCCCGCCTTCGCCTCTGCGCGCACACGAAAATGTTCAAGTGCGCTTGTGGTAATGCGACTTGCATCGGGTCGCCAGAGTGGTTGAGTCGCGATGGACGCGGTCTTAATCATCATTCCTCCCAGAAACATGCCGAGCTGGGATCACTCTCACCATCAGCTCCAAAAACAATTTCTAAAAGAGACGCAGACATCCGTCCATGTTTTTCCAGATGTTACCTAGCTGATTGTTCTGAACCAAGAAAGTTTTCCGTCTCGCTGTTCTGGTTGAGCCATCGGTTTATACGATTGACAAGCCAGCGATTAATTGGATTTTCGAAAACATGCCAGGCTATAAAAGCCACAATAACGCTGGTTGTAACCCCGCCCGCAATTAGCATCACTGCGCCGATTGTGGTATCTCCCCAATGTTGCGGAAGAGCGTTGAAGAAAATCAATCCGACCAATGGATGCAGAATGAAAATACCAAAGCTGTAGGGCGAAAGCCGCAGCAGAACTGGCAGTCGCAGGGGGGTGTAAACATCCTGCATAGAGGCGATGTAGAGAACATAAACTCCACAATAAAGGAAAGCCAGCCGCAACGGCCCTTCAAGTGTGTTGGGTTCACCCGCCATAGCTGGCGGATGATAAAATAGAAAAATCGCCACACAAACAGCAAGCGCCAGCTTAATCGCAAGGACCGGCATTTTCGGATGCACGCGGCGCGCAAGCCACATACCGAAAAGGAAAGAGGGCAACGCACGCAGCGCGCCAACATCGGCAAGTTGAATGCGTGTCAAAGAGGGGGCGCCCAGCTTCTGTGCCAGATACTCTCCAATCGCTACAACAAAGATAACAATAACGAGAACAAAACTCCCCATCCTGCGGCAAAGAATATCAAACAAGGGAAAGCAGAGATACATCAAGAAAAGTGCGCTCAAAGACCAGCTGACGTAATTATAAGAGAGCGTTTTCCCAAGCCCCCAGTCATGAATAAGCAGCAATTGTGTGAGCCCGTCTGACAGGCTCATATTGGGTTCGGCGGAAGGGTGAAGAACACCTGTTGCCGTCAAGACTGACAAAAGGGCAAAGCAGGCAAAGGTTATCGCGTGCAGCGGATAAATCCGCGCCAGACGCTTTCCAATAAAACCAAGATATTGCCGGCGATCCCAGACATAATTTTGCCTTTTCGCAAGAAACAGGCCAGAAACAATAAAAAACACATCGGTAAAATAAGCAAATTGTAATATAATATCTTGCAGTGGGGCGTTTTTCACAGGGATGCGAAAAGAATAATGAAATGCTGCAATTCCAAGACAAAGTAGAAACCGCAGACCGTCGAAATCAGGAAGCCTTTTCACCCAACCGACCGCTAACAATTATTTTGATAAAGCTTCACTATCAAAATTGAGTTAAAAGTCGAGAGAAACTTAATTCTACCGAATATGAAATTGATCAACCACGCCTGACTGGGTTTCTTATTTGCAGTAGGGGAAAAATTGGTGGAGCCAAGCGGGATCGAACCGCTGACCTCTTGCATGCCATGCAAGCGCTCTCCCAGCTGAGCTATGGCCCCATCATGCCTCGTTCGAGGTGGGCCAGACAGAAATTTCTGTCCGGTGTGGCGGCTTCTTAAATGGCGTTTGAAAGAAGATCAAGAGCTAAATCACAACTCTCTTCGTATCGGTGGAAAATAATTTGCCCATTATCCACCCGCTGCCTGCAAAACCTCAAAAAGCAACAAGGCGGCTCTCTGAGCCGCCTTGTTTCAATATAAACGAAGCTAAAGATTAGACTTCTTCATCGTCATCGCCGACGCCGCCGCCGAGAATGCCCGAAACGTCATCGTCTTCATCTTCTTCTTCTTCAAGGAATGCGTCGTCATCGTCATCGCCCAGATCGACATCATCGTCGATATCCGGCAGATCGTCGCCACCCTTTGCTTCGTCATCCGCATCTTCAAGAGAAACGAATTCCGGCTTTTCGAGTGCTGTATCCAGTTCTTCCTCTTCCGATTCTTCTTCAGCCGCACGGCTTTCAGCTATGCTCGCTTCGAAATACGAACGCGGGTAAGAAATGCCGGTGTAAGGCGAAACAATCGGGTCGCGATTGAGGTCGTAAAACTTTTTGCCCGTTTCCGGATCGATGCGCTTGGTACCAAGTTCAGCTTTTGCCACGTTTAGCCTCGTGAGTTGATTTCTCCGTCGCGCCTGCGACGCTTACATGTTTTAAGCTCGCCATCAAACTCCTCAACCGTCGATCGGTCGGGAGAAGGCGGAAGACGCGCCTTACGGTGTTGTTTTGGTGCATAAACGCAATTTGCAGCTTTTGTCAAAGCGAAAGACGCATTCTGCACTCGATCTGTGTATCAAAACACGCATTGGCGGATGACCACGCTTAGTTCCTGTGCTAGGAAGCTGCCGCTTTGATTAATCCAGCGTGCATAACGCCAAAATGAGACAGTGAAAAATCCATGTCCCATTCCGCTACCCCGAAACCTGCAACCGCCCGCCGCTCGGAGGCTTTAACGGGCGAAATACGCATTCCGGGTGATAAATCCATATCGCATCGTTCCTTCATGTTCGGTGGTCTTGCTGCGGGTGAAACCCGCATTACAGGCCTGCTCGAAGGTGAAGACGTTATCAACACAGGCCGCGCCATGCAGGCGATGGGTGCCAAGATTCGCAAGGACGGCGATATCTGGATCATCAATGGTGTCGGCAATGGCTGCCTGTTGCAGCCAGAATCCCCGCTCGATTTCGGCAATGCCGGACCCGGCGCCCGCCTCACCATGGGTCTTGTCGGTACATACGACATGACGACAACCTTTGTCGGTGATGCCTCGCTTACCTCGCGCCCGATGGGGCGTGTGCTCAATCCGCTGCGTGAAATGGGCGTTCAAGTGAAGGCTGCCGAAGGCGACCGCCTGCCCCTTACGCTGACCGGCCCAAAGACTGCAAACCCGATCAGCTATCGCGTGCCTATGGCATCGGCTCAGGTGAAGTCGGCGGTTCTGCTGGCAGGTCTCAATACGCCTGGCGTCACAACCGTCATTGAACCTGTCATGACGCGCGATCATACCGAAAAGATGCTCCAAGGTTTTGGCGCAGACTTGACGGTTGAAACCGACAAGGATGGCGTGCGCCACATTCGCATTGTCGGACAGGGAAAACTTACCGGCCAAACCATCGACGTGCCGGGTGATCCCTCCTCAACCGCTTTCCCGCTAGTTGCGGCTTTGCTTGTTGAAGGTTCAGATGTCACGATCCGTAATGTTCTGATGAACCCGACCCGCACCGGTCTCATCCTGACATTGCAGGAAATGGGTGCGGACATTGAAATCATCGATCCACGCCTTGCTGGCGGTGAAGACGTTGCCGATCTGCGTGTGAAGTCATCGAAGCTCAAAGGTATTGTCGTTCCACCGGAACGCGCACCATCAATGATCGACGAATATCCGGTGCTGGCAATCGCTGCTTCTTTTGCCGAAGGTGAAACCGTTATGGACGGCCTCGACGAGCTGCGTGTGAAGGAATCGGATCGCCTTGCAGCGGTCGCACGCGGTCTTGAAGCCAATGGCGTCGATTGCACCGAAGGCGAAATGTCGCTGACGGTTCGTGGTCGTCCAGATGGCAAGGGTCTTGGCGGGGGCACGGTTGCCACCCACCTTGATCACCGTATCGCGATGAGCTTTCTGGTCATGGGACTGGCCGCTGAAAAGCCGGTCACCGTTGACGACAGCACGATGATTGCAACCTCGTTCCCGGAATTCATGACCATGATGCCGGGACTGGGTGCAAAAATCGAAGTCAGTGAGTCAAAATGACAAGTTTCGTCGTAGCCATCGACGGACCAGCAGCGTCGGGAAAGGGGACCCTCGCCCGACGCATTGCCATTCATTATGGCATGCCGCATCTCGATACCGGACTTACTTATCGCGCAGTGGCGAAAGCGTTGCTCGACCAAGGGCTGACGCTTGACGATGAAGCTATTGCAGCCGATGTCGCGCTCCATCTCAATCTGCATAATATGGACAAAGCGGAGCTTTCAGCCCACGCCATTGGCGAAGCGGCTTCCAAAGTAGCCGTGATGCCTGCCGTTCGGCGTGCTCTTGTTGAAGCCCAGCGCGGCTTTGCCAGTGCATTGCCATCAAGCGTTCTTGATGGGCGTGATATTGGAACGGTGGTCTGCCCGCAAGCCGCTATCAAGCTTTTTGTAACTGCTTCGCCGGAAGTTCGCGCCCAGCGCCGCTTCGATGAGATCATTGCCAAAGGCGGTACAGCCAATTTCAATGAAATTCTGGCTGACCTCAAAAAGCGCGACGAGCGCGACATGAACCGCACGGATTCACCGCTTAGACCAGCGGACGACGCACACTTGCTAGATACGAGCAAAATGAGTATAGAAGCGGCATTTCTGGCAGCAAAAAAGCTGATTGATCACGCTTTTGCGCAGCATCAGGCATAATATTGAGAAAACCATACGGTTTTCTGATATGATCCGCACAGAAATTCTGGAGAATTCTGAGTTTGCTCCTATATAGGGCTCACTCAACTTTATAACCTGACTTCGTGTTCCACGCGCCGGTTGTCTCATTGAGACGGGATCGAAGGACAGGCTTAACGCAACTCTAACCCCCGGCGCCGCATCCGATGTTGATTTATACCGGATGCATCAGGAGTATTTATGTCTGATTTCAATCCCTCTCTCGCAGACTTCGAATCGCTGCTGGCTGAATCCTTTGCCAACAATGATCTTGCAGAAGGTTATGTTGTAAAGGGTCGCATCGTTGCCATCGAAAAAGACATGGCAATCATCGATGCCGGCCTCAAGGTCGAAGGTCGCGTACCGCTGAAGGAATTCGGCGCGAAGGGCAAAGACGGCTCGATGAAGCCGGGCGACGAAGTTGAAGTCTACGTTGAGCGCATCGAAAACGCACTCGGCGAAGCTGTTCTGTCGCGCGAAAAAGCACGTCGTGAAGAAAGCTGGGGCAAGCTCGAGCAGAAGTTCGCAAACAGCGAACGCGTCGACGGCGTCATCTTCAACCAGGTCAAGGGTGGTTTCACCGTCGATCTGGACGGCGCAGTTGCGTTCCTTCCACGCAGCCAAGTCGACATTCGTCCGATCCGCGACGTTACCCCGCTTATGCACGTCCCACAGCCTTTCGAAATCCTCAAGATGGACAAGCGTCGTGGCAACATCGTTGTCTCGCGTCGTACCGTTCTTGAAGAAAGCCGTGCGGAACAGCGTTCGGAAATCGTTCAGAACCTTGAAGAAGGTCAGGTTGTTGACGGCGTTGTCAAGAACATCACCGATTACGGTGCGTTCGTTGATCTCGGCGGCATTGACGGCCTCCTGCACGTGACCGACATGGCATGGCGCCGCGTCAACCATCCATCGGAAATCCTCACCATCGGCCAGTCGGTCAAGGTGCAGATCATCCGTATCAACCAGGATACACATCGTATCTCGCTCGGCATGAAGCAGCTCGAGAACGATCCTTGGGATGGCATTGGCGCGAAGTACCCGATCGGCAAAAAGATCACCGGTACTGTAACCAACATCACCGATTACGGCGCATTTGTCGAAATCGAGCCAGGCATCGAAGGTCTGATCCACGTTTCCGAAATGTCGTGGACCAAGAAGAACGTACATCCAGGCAAGATCCTGTCGACCACGCAGGAAGTCGAAGTCGTTGTGCTCGAAGTTGATCCGGTCAAGCGCCGCATCTCCCTCGGCCTCAAGCAGACCCTCGACAACCCATGGACGACTTTTGCTGACAAGTACCCTTCGGGCACAATCGTTGAAGGCGAAGTCAAGAACAAGACCGAATTCGGCCTGTTCATTGGTCTCGACGGCGACGTTGACGGCATGGTTCACCTTTCCGATCTCGACTGGAACCGTCCAGGCGAACAGGTCATCGAAGAATACAACAAGGGCGAAGTCGTTAAGGCTGTTGTTCTTGACGTTGACATCGAAAAGGAACGCATCTCTCTCGGCATCAAGCAGCTTTCCGGCGACAAGGTCGGTGAAGCAGCAGCTTCGGGTGAACTGCGCAAGAACGCCGTTGTAACCTGTGAAGTCACAGCTGTTACCGATGGTGGCCTTGAAGTCCGTCTCGTTGACCATGATCTCGAAAGCTTCATCAAGCGTTCCGATCTGTCGCGTGACCGTGACGAACAGCGTCCAGAACGCTTCTCCGTTGGCCAGAAAGTTGACGCTCGCGTCATCGCCTTCGACAAGAAGACCCGCAAGCTGCAGGTCTCCATCAAGGCTCTGGAAATCGCTGAAGAAAAGGAAGCAGTCGCTCAGTACGGCTCGACCGATTCGGGTGCATCGCTCGGCGACATTCTCGCTGCAGCAATGAAGAAGTCGGAAAACAACTAAGTTTTCGCCCTTCTAAAAAATATGAGAAAGCCCGCCATTGGCGGGCTTTTTCTTTGAGTAAATTATTATTGAGCGCCCGCCATATGACCATGAGATTTTGCTGCTCTTGGCAACTCCGGAATCTTTCCAGACCTGATACGTTTAACCCGCGCATTCATCCAATGCCGAACGACATGTCGATAAATCAGCCCCCGTAAACGGCCAAATTTCTGCTGATGAAGGGCGTAAAAGTCATCGGGTGTGTCAAACAACCCAAGATCGGCGTTAATTCCAGTGCGTTGTATATAAGTATTCTCACCAATCCATTCGACAGGCGGAGTGGAAAGACAATCAGTTCCAACCCCATATCCGCACAGACTCTCGCCGTCGGGACCGAACCTGTTTTGCAGCGAGAGTAAAAAGGGGCGATCCAGAATAAAACCTTCCAGGTTGATCCAGCGCCCATCATGCCAGATTTCAATCCAGCTGTGCAGAATGCTGTCTGGTGCCAGAGCATAGGCTATTTCAGGTACCACGCCCCGTTGCAGCTCCTTATGAATTGTAAAGCCATGTAAGCGGCAAGGTATTCCAAGCCCACGTAACAACGCCATCAATAACGTGCCTTTGGTATTGCACTGGCCATACCCATCATCCAACACAGAAGACGCCGGGATAGCGTCACTGCGATTGTACCCGAAGGCAATTCGGTCACGCACAAAGTCGTAGGCAGCTCCAACTTTTTCATAAGCAGGAAGGTTTAGCCAACCTCTAGTTGCCAAAAGGCTCTGAATGGGCGTTGAATCGAAGTCGAGAAGTTCTGTTTTTTTGAGGTAATCCGGCTTCATTTCAAGCTTCCTGTTACGCCTTTAGAATTCGTAACACCTCTAGTCACTAGAGAATCAAGCAGAAACTTTCGATACGCATCACGCTGTCTTGGGCGTTATACGATACCAAGCAAGTGGATGAAGCCAAGGCTGATGGCTCCCAAAACCAGTAAGGATAAAATGGCCGTCAGGGTCACCCGCCCGCCAGCAGAAGCCACAGAACGGACATCGACGCCCAGGCCAAGCGCTGCCATGGAAATAATTGTCAGTGCGGTGGACGCAAACTGGATACCAGGAAGAATGGTTTCCGGAATCAGTTGCAGCGAACGCAATGACATCATGACCAGAAAGCCGATGATAAACCATGGAACAAGCTGTAAAAAGCCCGGCTTCGCTTCTGCTTCCTTGTTGCCAGCCAGTACCGAGAGCGCCAGAATGACAGGGCCGAGCATAAGCACGCGCACCAGCTTGACCAATGTGCCAAGTTGCACACTGATGGTGGCGATTGGGGCAGTGGCTGCCAGAACCTGCGGCACCGCATAGACCGTCAGTCCGGCAAGAATACCATATTGGGTGAAAGACAATCCCAGCAATGGCACCAGCAACGGCAGGCACAACACGACAACAACACCCAGAATGGCTGTGAATGCGATGGACGCTGCCACATCTTCACTGTCTGCACCAATTACGGGGGCGGTTGCCGCAATCGCCGAGTTACCGCAGATGGAGTTGCCGCACGCAACCAGAACAGCCATGCGATGCGGCAGCTTCAGCAATCGCCCAATGCCGTAGCTCAATGTGATTGCAACTGCCACGACCGCGGCAATACCTGTAATCAGACCCGGCCCGGCATCAATCACCGCACTTGCGCTGATCGACGCACCAAGCAGCACCACCGCAATCTCGAGAAGCAATTTTGCCGAGAAGCTAATGCCTTTGGAAAACTTCTTGCCGGGGCGGAAAATGGTCCGAATTGCGGTACCAATCAGAATTGCCAATACCAAAGCTTCGAGCCACGCCTTGCCGGTATAATGCTCCTCGACCTTTTCCAAACCGATCGCCATCGCTGAAACAGCGAGGCTGAGTGCAAGCCCTGGGATAATGTTCTGGAATTTTGTGGCAAATGCGGGGGTCATTGGATTTGGAATTCTGACGTTGAGAAAAATTTTCCAATCTGATGCGCCTTTTCTTCTGTTCATTCCATCGCATAATATGGCACAATTCATTCGATAAAATCGAACGATCATAGCTATGACACTGGAACAGTTACGTATTTTCATCGAAGTGGCCGAGCGGGAACACCTGACGCGCGCCTCAGAAGCGCTTCATCTCACGCCATCAGCGGTGAGTTCGGCCATTCGCACGCTGGAAGAACGCTATGGCGCGATGCTTTTCAACCGGATTGGGCGGCGGATTGAGCTGACCGGTGACGGCCGCATGTTTCTGGATGAGGCACGCGCGACACTGGTCCGCGCGCAATCGGCTGAGCGAATGTTGTCAGAGCTTGGCGGCGGCAAACGCGGTATTCTCGCGATCCATGCCAGCCAAACCATCGCAAGTTATTGGCTACCGCCTTATCTGGCACATTTTCATGCGACGCACCCGATGATCGATTTACGCCTGACGCTCGGGAACACCGAGAGTGTCACGCAGGCCACGCAAGAAGGATTGGCGGATATCGGTCTTGTGGAAGGTGCCGTGCAGGTCCCGAATCTCTCGCTGCGCAAGGTTGGTACAGATCAGCTTATCGTTGTCACTGGGCCAGCTCATCAATGGAGCAATACCGCGAAATTGACATGGGATACGTTGTTCAGCGGCCAATGGATATTGCGTGAACATGGATCAGGCACCCGCAGCGTGTTTGAGGATGCGATGCGGGTCGCAGGCTACAATCCCGCCCGTCTTAATATTGCGCTTGAGCTTCCATCAAACGAAGCGATCTGCTCGGCGGTGCTTTCCGGCAATTACGTCACGGCGATTTCGGAACTGGTGGCAGCGCCGCATCTTGCCGCAGGCACGCTGGTCAAAGCCGATTTCACTCTCCCGCAACGCCAATTTCTGATGCTGTCGCATAAAGACCGCTATCAGACCAAGGCGCTCAAATCTTTCGCCGACATGCTGATGAGCGAACCAAACATGTCGCGCACAGAACACCTCTCCGGCGATCAACCAAGCTAGGCTTTCTCCACGGGTCTATCCCGGCATATCCCGGCCCAATATACGGATCGGGAACGATCCGCACGTCAATCTGGAGGAGGTCGACATGAGCAGGAATAGAGGCGTTGTCTATATGCGCCCGGGTAAAGTCGAAGTTCGTGATATTGATGATCCGGTGCTGAGCGCTCCCGATGGGCGCAAGCTGGATCACGCCGTCATCCTGAAAGTGATCACAACCAATATTTGCGGCTCAGACCAGCACATGGTGCGCGGTCGTACCACTGCTATGCCCGGCCTTGTGCTCGGTCATGAGATTACCGGCGAAGTGATTGAAAAAGGCAGCGATGTCGAAATGCTGGAAGTGGGCGACATCGTCTCCGTGCCTTTCAACGTTGCCTGTGGACGGTGCCGTTGCTGCAAGTCGCAGGACACCGGCGTATGCCTCACCGTCAATCCATCACGTGCTGGCGGTGCTTATGGCTATGTGGATATGGGCGGTTGGATCGGCGGGCAAGCGCGCTATGTCATGGTGCCTTATGCCGACTTCAATCTGCTGAAGTTCCCGGATCGCGAACAGGCCATCGAAAAAATCCGGGATTTGACCATGTTGTCCGATATTCTGCCCACAGGGTTTCACGGGGCGGTGAAGGCAGGCGTTGGGGTTGGGTCAATCGTCTATGTGGCCGGTGCCGGTCCTGTTGGGCTTGCTGCAGCCGCATCTGCCCGAATCTTAGGTGCTGCGGTCGTCATGGTCGGCGACTTCAACAAGGAACGGTTGGAACATGCCCGCAAGGTCGGTTTCGAGCCGATTGACCTTTCAGCCAGCGACCGTCTCGGTGACATGATTGCCGAGGTGACTGGCAGCAATGAAGTGGACAGCGCAATTGACGCGGTTGGCTTTGAAGCCCGCGGTCATAGTGGCGGCGAGCAACCGGCCATCGTACTCAATCAGATGATGGAAATCACCCGTCCAGCAGGCTCTATCGGTATTCCAGGTCTCTACGTGACCGAAGACCCGGGTGCTGTCGATAATGCTGCCAAGCAGGGAAGCCTGTCGCTGCGGTTTGGTCTGGGCTGGGCAAAGGCACAGTCTTTCCATACCGGTCAGACGCCGGTGGTCAAATATAATCGCCAACTCATGCAGGCTATTCTGCATGGTCGTCTGAACATTGCCGAGATCGTCAATGCGCAGGTGATTTCACTGGAGGAAGCGCCGCAAGGCTATGAAAGCTTCGATCATGGGGTGGCGAAGAAATTCGTACTCGACCCGCATGATACGTTAAATCACGCTTCTTAATTCGTAAGCAGGGTCTATAGACAACAGATTTGGACAGCCTAGCATTACAAAAATTTAAGGCTGTCCATATTTAATATAGATAACCAAAATTCATCTAAATTTAAAATAATCTGCAAAAATAAAATTGAAACTGAGGCAATAATATCCCATCTCAATCTATTCATAATTATAGAAATTAATATAACAACAGCCATCAAAGATGTAAAAACAAAATTTATAATATAATAATTACTAACCTCACATATATAACAATGCAATAAATCATAAGAAATCTGATTCAATATAAAAATTCCGTAAAACCAAAATCTTATGATTTTAAAGTAATTATAGAAATCTTTGTATTCATCATAATTATCTGGTGCAATAAGTGCCGATAAAAAATAAAAACTAAATGCATATAAAACTATAAATACATATGATGCGTAAGAATATTTTATACCGTAATTCCAATTCAGAACATCCCACCACCAATCTACGACAAATAATGAGCAAGTTATCAGCCAAACAATATGAAGAAAATTTGGCTTGTATTTCCTTTTAAACTGAATGTATCGAGTCAGCGAAGCAAGAATTCTCGACATGCACAAACTAACAAAAACACCAGTTAGAATACGAACATGTAAAAAATATTCATTAACAACAGAACTATAGGCATACTTATCCATAAAGTATCCGTACTAAAATACAAATAAAATTATAAAAAACAAAAAAAATTAATTAATTACTTTATTACTCTATCAATCAAATCATCTTTTGTAAAGCAAGTCGGATTCATAGCGTTCTTCGACTGCCAAAGACCAATCGAGCGACGGGTTTTGAAGCCCGGAAGACCGTCGGCCTTGCCAATATCATAACCATGCGCCTGCATACGCTTCTGCATCGCCAGAATGTCGGAGCGATACATGGTGCCAACATTGCTCCAAGGCGTCTGAAAGTCGCCCGCGCCATAGGCAATGCGGTCGCCAACATGGCCGATAAACAGCGCATAGAGATCGCTCATATTGTAATCTTTGATGACGTAGAAATTCGGCGTCACAATAAAGGCCGGGCCGTAGCGACCGGCAGGCATGAGCAGAAAGCCCTCGCCCCGCATTTCACTCACCGGGAATGCCTTGCCATTGGTGCGGGTAATGCCGAGCTTTGCCCATTCGGCAAATGTCTTGCCCTGATCAGGCCCTTCAAGAGAACAGGAAATATTCTGCGGCACATTGACTTCGTAGCCCCAGTCGCGCCCGGCCTGCCAGCCATGGATTTTGAGATAATTGGCGATGGAGCCAAGGGTATCTGGCACTGAATTCCAGATGTCTCGCTTGCCGTCACCATCAAAATCAACGGCATGTTTGAGATAGGATGTCGGCATGAATTGCGGCTGTCCCAGCGCGCCTGCCCACGAGCTTTTCATCGAACCATTGGAGATGTAGCCGCGTGATGTGATCTGGAGTGCTGCAATCAGCTCTTTGCGGAACATATCCTTGCGTGTGGCCATGAAGGCCTTGGTGCCAAGCACTTCAAAGGCATTGTAAGGAATTTTGACTGTGCCAAAGCCCGATTCGCGCCCCCAGATGGCCACAACAATCCGCCCCGGCACGCCATATTGCTGTTCGATGCGTTTGAGCAGAGCTGCATTCTGTCCAAAGCGCGCCTTTCCGCCGCTTGTTACAGAACCAATCGTTTTGGCGTTGAAATATTTGCCCGGTGCGCCGAACTCAGCCTGCTTCTGCTCTTTCGGTGTTGTTGGCTTTTCGCCCGGAATGACAAGATCCGGCAGTTTCCAGTTGATCGTAACGCCTGCAAAAGCCTGCTCAAATATAGGGCGAGAAACACCTGCCGCCTTTGCTTCGGGCCAGAGGTCTTTTTCAATCCAGTTGCGATACTGGCTCTCAACCTGCGTTTTGGAGGGAGCCGCAAAAGAAGGCGCTACAGATAGGGACGCGGCCAGACAAAGAGCCGTGGTCAGGCCTCGTTTCCAGAATGCAGCCTTCATATACGCCTCCCAAAACAGAACAATGAAAATTAAAGTGTCGTTCGCGCTCGCAATGCAGCCGCAAGCGTGCCTTCATCAAGATAATCAAGCTCACCGCCAACAGGAACACCATGCGCAAGCCGTGTAACACGGACTTCAAAATTCGTTAGCTGATCGGTGATGTAATGCGCTGTCGTCTGGCCTTCGACTGTCGCATTCACTGCGAGAATCACTTCCTTGATGTCGCCCGTTGCAACGCGCTCGACTAGCCCTTTGATATTGAGATCATCCGGGCCGATGCCATCAAGCGGCGACAGGCGACCGCCCAGCACATGATAGCGCACATTCATGGTGCCGGCTCGTTCAAGTGCCCAAAGATCGGACACATCTTCCACGACGATCAGTGTCGCAGGATCACGACGCGCGTCAGTGCAGATGGTGCAGGGATCGGATGTATCAACATTGCCGCAACATGAGCAGATACGCACCTTTTCGGCTGCGTCCTGCATTGCACCGCCCAGCGGCACCAGAAGCGCCTCTTTTTTCTTGATGAGATGCAATGCCGCACGACGCGCAGAACGAGGCCCCAGTCCCGGTACGCGGGCCAGAAGCTGGATCAGTCGTTCGATTTCAGGGCCGGCGATACGTTTGGACATGCTGTTTAAAACGTTGGCTGCTTTATAAAGTTGGGAGGCAAAAAGAAGCAAAAACGGGGAGCAGGGTCGCTCCCCGTATCGTCTTAAAACGGTAGCTTGAAGCCCGGAGGAATCGGCAGACCAGCGGTGAGCGACTGGGTCTTTTCAGCCATTTCAGCTTCGAGCTTAGCCTTGGCGTCGTTGTGCGCTGCGATGATCAGGTCTTCGAGGATTTCAACCTCATCTTCCTTGGCAAGAGACGGATCGATCCGCAGAGCCGACAAGGTGCCCTTGCCCGAAAGCGTGACAGTAACCAGACCGCCACCCGAAGAAGCGGTTGCTTCAAGATTGGCAATCTCGTCCTGCATAGCCTTCATTTTGGCCTGCAGTTCCTTTGCCTGTTTCATCATGCCCATCATGTCACGCATGGGTTCACTCCATCATTTTTTGAACGCGCATCTTACTCCGAAAACCGCTTCGCACTTTTCGGGATGCGCTCTAAAATTCAGTCATCGTCAGCAGGCGCGCCGGGCACGTCTTCGACGATATCAAGGTCTATATCGTCATCACCGCCCTGTTCTGCAACGGCAATGCGGACATCTGTTATCTTTGCGCCCGGAAAAGCTGCAAGAATTGCAGCAACATCGGGATCGGCGCGCGCGTCGGTTACGAGATTATCGCGACGCTCGGTTTCCGCCTCTGCAACGGTCTGCCCGGAAACATCCCGCGCAACCGTAACCACCCAGCGGATGCCGGTCCAGCTCATAAGGCGCTGCGAAATATCGCTGACCAGCGATTTCGGCGCATCATCCGTCAGGCCAATTTCAAGCCGTCCGGGGGCGATCGAGGAAAGACGCACACAATTCTTGACGAGGATCTTAAACTGCATGTCGCGGAATTTATCCGCCAGCGCAACAATGTCATTGAGACTGTTGATCGGAACCGAAGGCTGAGGTGTGCTGTCAACAAACTGCTGCAGTACAGGCGGTTGAACCGGCTGCGGCGGTGTTTCCACCAGACGCATGGCTGTCGCGGGACCACCCGATGCAGGCATCATCGTTGATGCAGCAACCGCATCAACACTACCCCGCGCTTCCGGTTGCGAACCACCATTCGACCTGGCGCTATTTGATGTTTGCGGCCGCGCAACCGAAACAGAGCCGTTTTCGAGCCCACGCAGTGCTTCATCAAGCGTTGGCAGATCAGCGGCATGGGCCAGACGGATCAACAGCATTTCTGCGGCCTGCACAGGCCGCGTCGCCGTATCGACCTCGGCAATGCCCTTGAGCAACATCTGCCAGGTCCGTGAAAGCACGCGCACCGACAGTTTTTGCGCAAACTCGCGACCGCGAACGCGCTCATCTTCCGAGAGCGACACATCTTCCGCCACATCCGGCGTAAACCGCAGGCGTGTCACCAGATGATTGAAATCAGCAAGATCAGTCAGCACGACCGACGGGTCAGCTCCGACATCATATTGCGCACGGAATTCGGTCAAAGCGCCAGCAACATCGCCACGCATGATCATCTCGAAGAGATCAATGATACGCGCACGATCAGCAAGGCCGAGCATCGAGCGTACAGCTTCTGCTGAGACATGACCCGCGCCATGTGCGATGGCCTGATCGAAAATGGAGAGCGAATCGCGTGCCGACCCCTCACCCGCGCGCGCAATCATCGCAAGCGATGTGTCATCGACTTCAATTGCTTCTGCTTCCGCGATGCGGCGCAGATGTGCAGCCAGCGTACCCGATTCGATGCGGCGCAGATCAAAACGCTGACAGCGCGACAGAACGGTGATCGGAACTTTGCGGATTTCGGTGGTGGCGAAGATGAATTTCACATGCGGCGGTGGCTCTTCAAGCGTCTTCAACAGGCCATTGAAGGCCTGATTGGACAGCATGTGCACTTCGTCGATGATATAGACTTTGTAGCGTGCTGAAACAGGGCGATAGCGCACCTGCTCGATGATTTCGCGAATATCATCGATACCTGTATGCGAGGCCGCATCCATTTCGATGACATCGACATGGCGGCCTTCCATGATCGCCTGACAATGCTCACCCATTACGGAGAGATCAATCGTCGGCTGATCGACAGAATCAGTCTTGTAATTAAGCGCGCGCGCCAGAATACGCGCCGTTGTGGTTTTGCCCACACCGCGAACACCAGTCAGCATCCACGCCTGCGCAATGCGACCGGTCTCGAACGCATTTTTCAGCGTACGAACCATCGGCTCCTGGCCGATCAGATCATTGAAATTCTGGGGGCGATATTTGCGGGCGAGAACGCGATAAGCGCCAGTTTCGGATTTTGTGTCCATTGCGACCCTTCCGTTCCCTGTTCGCTTGTTCCGATCAACAAACTCTAAACAGTTTGGACCGCAGACGAAAGTGACTTCGACATCGGCTTATCAGCCATCAACAGCCATGATCGTCATGAAAGAAAGGTGGGAGGCTGGCACGATGACCCGTGCCGTGCTCGTTGGGGCTGCTTCCTTCCGGACCTGACCCGGTTGGCGAGTGGCTCGTCCACCACCAACCTCCCACGCTGCATATCGTCAATAAGTGCGCAAAAAGCAAGCGCCGAGACAAAAAAACTGATAAGAATTCTGATATGGAACAGTTTGAACTCGATAAACGGCTTTCGGCCGACACTTTTTCAGTCGTCTCGCTTGGTCTTTGCGAATTGCGACTTATGAATGACAGGCGCTGGACATGGCTTATCCTCGTTCCGCGCCGTGGCTCATTGAGCGAAATTCACGACATGACGCCGCTTGATCAAACCATGCTGACCTTTGAGACGGGTATTGTCGCACAGGCGCTAAAAAAGCTGACCAATTGCGATAAAATCAACAGCGGCGCGCTTGGCAATATCGTCCGCCAGCTGCACATCCATGTCATTGCGCGCAATGAAGGTGATGCAGGCTGGCCCGGGCCTGTGTGGGGCCACGGCACCCGCGAACCCTATAGCGATGCTGCCGCAAACAAGCTGATTGAAGAAATCCGCGAAGCACTCTGATTCCCTCCCAAACATTTTCCCGAGAACATCATGGCTTTTCGCCTTTACGACCTGCCGGAAACAGAACCGAGTCGTCTTGTCGGCTTTGCAGGCAACCGCATTGATCGCCTTTCCGAAAAGCGACAGGATGATTCCGCTTTTACAGCACTCGAATTGCCTGAAACTCGCGTAATGGTTCTTGGCGGCAACAAGCTGCTTCTCGATTACACGCAAGAAGACGCCCCCCGTGCCCTCCTCTCACTTGAGCAAGCACAGGCATTTTCGCCCGATCTCAACGAGCCGGTCCTGTTGGGTTTACAGGATGGGGCAGCGATAGTGACACTCATGGCACCGCTTGATCCCGATGCCCTTGCAGAGCCATTTCGGGCGCAGGACTATCGTAGTATCTACATGGAAGGGCTTGTGCCTGCAGATATTGTCGGCGCTTTGGCACAAGCCGCAGCACTGACCGCATGGCACAGCAATCATCGTTTCTGCGGGCGTTGCGGCACAAAAAGCGAAATGCGTGCCGGTGGTGGCAAGCGTGTCTGCCCGAATTGCGGTGCCGAGCATTTTCCGCGCACTGATCCCGTTGCTATCATGCTGCCTGTTCGCGGTGAAAAATGCATTCTCGCTCGCAGCCCACATTTTACCGTTGGGTCTTATTCGTGCATTGCTGGTTTCATCGAGCATGGTGAAACAATTGAGGCTGCCGTTCGCCGTGAAAGCTTTGAGGAAATGGGGCTTAAAATCGGCCGCGTTGCCTACCACGCGAGCCAGCCGTGGCCATTCCCTTATTCGCTGATGATCGGCTGCCATGCTGAAGTACTGTCTGACGATTTCACCATTGATCTCTCAGAACTGGAAGATGGTCGATGGTTCGACAAGAGGGAAGTGCGTGCCATGCTTGCAGACACCCATGAAAATGGGCTGCGCGTACCAGCATCCGGCGCTATCGCAACCCACCTGATCAGAGCTTGGGCAGATAGCTAGATCGTGCAAACCGATCCAGCTGCTTTTCTCTACGCATTATCTTATGTGAAACCGGCACGAAACCCGATCCCACTTTCGCGGGAAGTGCCTGTTACTCAGCCGCAAGCAACTGTGTCCCGCGGGTATCTGCCCCTTTATACACACCAAGAATGCGCACTTCCTTCGTGAAGAAGCGCAGTTCCTCCAGTGCGAGCTGGAGGTTCCGGTCTTCGGGATGACCTTCCACATCGGCGTAAAACTGTGTCGCGATGAAACGGCCGCCTATCTGATAGCTCTCCAGCTTGGTCATGTTAATGCCGTTGGTGGCGAAACCGCCGAGCGCCTTATAAAGTGCTGCTGGTACGTTGCGAACACGGAAGACAAAAGTGGTGACGATGCGCTCGCCATTTTCCGGGCGAGGTTCCCACTGCTTGTTCTTTGACAGAACAACAAAGCGGGTTACATTGTCCTCTGAATCTTCAACATTCTCTTCCAGAATATCAAGGCCATAAAGCTCTGCTGCGAGGCTTGGTGCAAGCGCTGCCATCGAACGATCCTGCAAATCTGCAACAAGACGTGCGGCGCCTGCGGTATCACCTGCGATCACCGGCTTCCAGCCATTGCTGCGAATGACATTGCGGCACTGACCAAGCGCATGAATATGACTGTGAACTGTCTTGATTTCGTCGCGCTTGACGCCCGGAAGCACCATGAGCTGAAAGTGGATCGGCAGGAAATATTCGCCAACAATATGCATGTCAGCAAGCGGCAGCAGATAGTGAATATCTGCAACGCGGCCTGCGAGCGTATTTTCGATCGGGATCATCGCGAGATCCGCAGCACCGCTTTCGACCGCATTGAAGGCATCTTCAAAAGTTGGACACGGCAAAGGCTCCATCTCGGGAAACATGTTGCGGCAAGCCGTATCGGAATTGGCGCCTGCTTCACCCTGAAAGGAAATCCGGTTGGTCTTCATCGTGTTCGTACTTTCTCAAATGCTCCACAACAATCAGAGCGTGTTTATCACAATCCCTTTGCGATAATTTCCCGTGCCCGGTCAAGATCAGCCTGCGTATCAACGCCAAGCGGCACCGTCTTAACGATCTCGACTTCAATGCGCATACCATCTTCAAGCGCGCGCAACTGCTCGAGCTTTTCACGTTTTTCGAGGGGCGACGGACCGATCTTCACAAAGCGTTCCAGTGCCGCACGGCGATAAGCGTAAAGGCCGATGTGATGATAAAGCGGACCATCCCCATAAGGGGCCGTAGCGCGTGTGAAATAAAGCGCACGCAGGCGTTCGCCATCTTTCATTGGCGAACCCACGATCTTGACCACATTGGGATTGATCTTTTCCTCATCAACCGTAATTTCGACGCCAAGCGTTGCGATATCGGCAGGTCCATCGACGAGTGGCAATAATGCACGACGGATTGTTTCAGGGTCGATTGTCGGCAGATCACCCTGAACATTGACAATCGCCTCCATCTCACCATTTGGATCGACTTTCTGCAACGCCTCATAAATACGGTCTGAACCCGACTCATGATCGCTGCGCGTCATAATGACCTCATGCCCATGCGCCTGAACCACAGCAAAAATCTCTTCGCTGTCGGTTGCAACAACAGTGCGACCAAGCTTGGCAGCCACTGCGCGGTCGGCCACATGAACGATCATCGGCTTACCGCAAATATCGGCAAGAGGCTTGTTCGGCAGGCGTGTAGAGGCCATTCGCGCCGGAATAAGTGTCAGTGTTTTCAAAGTCTGAAGCATGATCGCCTCTTTATGTTAAATGTGGCCTTACAAGGTCTTAATGCGCCTTCTCTCGACATTTATCTACCCATCCAATGCAGCAAAAGTGTCAAAAAGTCACGGGGCCAGCCCCCCTTATAAGTGTTGCATCCCCCCCTTAAACCACCTAGTTTTCGCCCGATGCCGGGGAGAGACTTGCCAGACTTACACATAGGTTTTGCATGCCGGCCTTTGGAGGCGTTGAGTAGAGGGAGCGCTGACCGGCGATGAATTCAACCCGGACTAACAAGTTTATCATGGCTTTTCTGGCCACAGTTTTTGTTGTCATGACAACGGGCATTCTGTCCGATACACTGTTTCATGCACCCGCACCTGAAAAACCAGGTTTCATTATCGAAGCGGCTGAAGGTTCGGCTGGCGGTGGTGCAGCAGCACCAGCAAAAGAAGAAGTGTCGATTGCAGTTCTTATGCAATCCGCTGATCCTGCGCGTGGCGAAACCGTTTTCAAGCGTTGTGCGGCGTGTCACACCTCAGAAAAAGGCGGTGCCAACAAGGTTGGACCACATCTATGGGATGTTTTGGATCGCCCTGCTGCCTCCGTTGAAGGTTTCGGCTATTCGGCTGCGATGAAAGAATTTGGTGCTGCTGGCAACAAGTGGGATTATGAACATCTCAACAAGTTCCTCACCTCGCCAAAAGGCTTCATCAAAGGCACGGCCATGGGCTTTGCTGGTGACAAGAAAGACAATGAGCGCGCTGATCTGATTGCATTCCTGCGCACACTTTCCGACAATCCGGCTCCGCTTCCAACAGCTGAAGCAGCCCCTGCCGAAGGCAGCGAAGCAAAGCCGGAAGGCGAAACAGCTCCTGCTGGTGAAACTGAAAAGCCAGTTGAACAGGCTCCAGCGGGTGGCAGTGAAACACCAGCCCCGACACAGCCTGCACCAGCAAACTAAGCTGACTACAATGTCGAAAAAGCCGGGTTACAACCCGGCTTTTTTAGTTGAATGAAAAACGACTTTATCAAATTGAATTTGTATCAATCATTTTTTTGCATCGAATATTTTGAATCCATTGGCGTCTTCAAGAACGGTCACATTCTTGAACAAGCTTCTTAATGTCGCTTCATAAGGCAACTGACGGTTTGCGACCATCAGCAGACGCCCACCAATCTTGAGACGGGAAGCGGCGGCAGCGATAAACGTCTGCCCAAGTGATACGTCAGTCACCCGTCCTTCATGAAATGGCGGGTTCATAATGACCGTATCATATATGCCTGCCATTTTTTCACTGGTAACATCAAACCAGTTGAATGAAACCGGCACCGAAGTGCCCAAGCGCTCCAAATTGCCGCGCGCGGCCTCGAGGGCCTCGTAATCAGCCTCAAAAAGATCAATACTCTTGATGCGCTCTGCATATTTGAGACTTTGTGCAGCAAGATATCCCCAGCCAGCACCAAGATCGGCAACACTACCAAAAACAATCTTTTGCATATGCGGAACCAGCATCGCTGATCCCTTATCGATCGCGCCATGCGAGAACATGCCGGGCTCAGTGCGGAACACATCATCAATGTCAGTCGCAAGCGGCTTTAATGCATTGATGAAATCGTCGCTGAGATCAGCAGGGCGCTGTAGCCAAAAGGCCACCGCATGATTCTTGGAGATACGATCGCTGATTTCAGCGATATTGCCGACCCATTTACGGAAACTATCGACACCTAGCTTCTTGTCGCCACAGACAACGATCCAGCTACCCGGCTCGACACGCGCCAAAAGCTCTGCAAACCATGCCTCGTTGCGACCGCGATGTTTTCCCAGCAGCAGCAGCCCGCCGGAGAAACGCTTTTCCTCTCCCCGTCCTTCCCCCAAGGCAGGTCCCAAGTGGGAAATTGCTTTAAAGCCATCCTTGTTAAGTGCCAGCCAGTGAGGACGCCAAGGCTGAAGGAAAGTCAGCGCCTGCTTCCATTCATCTTCCAGAAGGCGGTCAGAAGACAGTCCGCAAGCGAGAAAAGTCTGCCCCTCTTCAGGCATATCCAGAATGCCCTGATAGAAAGGAAGAAAGAGTGTTTGTTGTGCTGGTGTCATCATGGCGCATCCATGGTCTTGAATTGATTCACGTGCAACAAAAAAAAGCGCGCTACGAGAGCGCGCTTTCGATTATTTTCTAAAAGCTGAACCTTGTTGTTCGCATGACGTTATCCAAAAAGTCTGCAACTTTTTGGCATCAAGCGTTATTCAACGTCGGCTTCTGCCTTCTTCTCAGCAACAACTTCCTTGCCGGTTTCCTGATCGACAACCTTCATCGACAAGCGAACCTTGCCACGTTCGTCAAAGCCCATCAGCTTGACCCAGACCTTCTGGCCTTCCTTAACCACATCAGTGGTCTTGGCAACGCGGTCAGCAGCCAACTGCGAGATGTGAACCAAACCGTCGCGCGGACCGAAGAAGTTTACGAATGCGCCGAAGTCAGCGGTCTTAACGACCGTACCTTCGTAGATTTCACCAACTTCAGGTTCAGCAACAATCGAGTGAATCCACTTTTTAGCAGCTTCGATTTCCTTGCCGTTCGACGAAGCGATCTTGACCGTACCATCGTCTTCGATGTTGATCTTAGCTCCCGTCTTTTCGACGATTTCACGGATAACCTTGCCACCCGAACCGATAACATCACGGATCTTGTCGGTTGGAATATTCATGACTTCAATGCGTGGTGCAAACTCACCGAGTTCTGCGCGTGAAGTCGAAAGCGCCTTGCTCATTTCGCCCAGAATGTGAACACGACCGCCCTTGGCCTGTTCCAGAGCAACCTTCATGATCTCTTCGGTGATGCCGTCGATCTTGATGTCCATCTGAAGGGCGGTGATCCCGCTTTCAGTACCGGCTACCTTGAAATCCATATCGCCAAGATGATCTTCATCACCCAGAATGTCGGAAAGAACAGCGAAACGTTCACCTTCCTTGATCAGACCCATAGCAATACCAGCCACTGGACGGATGATCGGAACACCTGCATCCATCAGAGCCAGCGAGGTACCGCAAACGGTTGCCATTGATGACGAACCATTGGATTCGGTGATCTCGGAAACGGCACGGATCGTGTAAGGGAATTGTTCAGCAGCAGGCAGCATTGGATGGATAGCGCGCCATGCGAGCTTGCCATGGCCAACTTCACGACGGCCCGGAGAACCCATACGGCCGGTTTCACCAACCGAGTATGGTGGGAAGTTGTAGTGCAGCATGAAGGATTCTTTGTACGTACCGGTCAGAGAATCGATCATCTGTTCGTCTTCGCCAGTACCAAGCGTAGCAACAACCATTGCCTGCGTTTCACCGCGCGTGAACAGCGCCGAACCGTGAGTGCGTGGCAGAAGGCCAACTTCCGAAACGATCGCACGAACAGTTTTCAGATCGCGGCCATCAATACGGCTACCTGTGTCAAGAATGTTCCAGCGAACGATCTTTGCCTGCAGGTTCTTGAATACGGTTGCGAATTTTTCAGCCGAATATTCAGGCTCTTCCACACCTTCGGGGAAGAAATGTGCCTTAGCCTTTGCCTTTGCAGCGTCAACAGCTGCATAACGTGCCTGCTTTTCGGTGATCTTGTAAGCGTCACGCAGGTCATTTTCGACGACTGCGAGCATTTTTGCTTCGAGTTCCGACAGGTCTTCCGGGTGGAAATCACGTGGTTCCTTCGCGGCAACTTCAGCGAGCTTGATAATCGCATCGATGACTGGCTGGAAAGCCTTCTGACCAAAAACAACGGCGCCGAGCATGACTTCTTCGGAAAGCTCCTGCGCTTCCGATTCAACCATCAAG
The DNA here is from genome assembly GCF_014397025.1 of Ochrobactrum sp. Marseille-Q0166. Taxonomy (NCBI): domain Bacteria; kingdom Pseudomonadati; phylum Pseudomonadota; class Alphaproteobacteria; order Hyphomicrobiales; family Brucellaceae; genus Ochrobactrum; species Ochrobactrum sp. Marseille-Q0166. Next base: position 241,808 of record NZ_JACJUO010000001.1, read on the forward strand.
ACAGCGTCAGCAGTACCGGCAACCACCAGATCGAGCTTCGATTCCGGCATTTCGTCGATATTCGGATTCAGAACATATTCACCGTTGATGTAACCAACGCGAGCGCCACCGATCGGGCCCATGAATGGAACGCCGGAAATGGTCAGTGCCGCCGATGCCGCAACCATGGACAGAATGTCCGGGTCGTTTTCAAGATCGTGCTGAACAACGGTCAGAACAACCTGCGTGTCGTTTTTATAGCCATCAACGAAAAGCGGACGGATTGGACGGTCGATCAGGCGCGAAACTAGCGTTTCGTTTTCGCTTGGACGGCCTTCACGCTTGAAGAAGCCACCTGGAATCTTACCAGCAGCGTAGGTCTTTTCCTGATAGTTGACAGTCAGCGGGAAGAAATCCTGCCCCGGCTTTGGTTCCTTGGCAGAAACAACAGTCGCCAGAACAACGGTTTCACCATAGGTTGCAAGAACTGCACCGTCAGCCTGACGAGCGATCTTGCCGGTTTCGAGTGTAAGCGGACGGCCGCCCCATTCGATTTCAACTTTGTGTGTGTTGAACATATCTAGTCCTTATGTGGAGACGCCGCGCAAAAGCGCTGGAACATCATCCGGGTTGGCGGACACGCCACGGGCAAGACAACGGGAAGTTCGTTACGTGTCGCAACATTCATTCGAGAATGTTCGCTGGCACGAACTGCCTGCAATCCTGCCCCATGACTGGTCCAGGTCATGAGCCTTACGGCTCTTAGAGCGGTTCCGTTTAAGATTGAAATCTTGGAGCCGCATCTTACTATTTATCTTACGCATTATCCGACGCAAAATCGCTTCGCACTTTTGCCGGAAATGCTTTAATCGGCATGACGGAATGCACCCGGTGCGCCGTCTCATGCCAATGGGCATTTGCCCGATACAATCGCATCCTCTTTTGGAAAGCGTCTATGCGCATCTCCTTAGGATACCCAAATTAAAAGGGCGACGTTTTGAGACGTCGCCCGATTTTACCATTAACGGCGCAGACCCAGACGGGAAACCAGCGCCTGATAACGTGCCTGGTCGATGCCCTTGACATAGTCAAGAAGACGACGACGCTGCGAAACCAGCTTCAGAAGGCCGCGACGCGAATGATTATCATTCTTGTGGCCCTTGAAATGATCCGTAAGGTTAGCAATACGCTCGGAAAGAACGGCAACCTGTACTTCAGGAGAACCGGTATCGCCTTCCTTGGTGGCGTATTCCTTGATGAGAGCTTGCTTACGCTCAGCAGTAATCGACATCGTACACCCTTTCTTGATGAGAGGAAAAGAGACGCCCGAGCCGGGATGTCGTCCAGCGTAGGCCATTAAAACAAAAGGCAGAACCAATTGTTGCGGCAGCCTATAAAGCAAATCCGCACAAATTGAAAGACCTATCGCTGCAACAGCTACAACCGTCAAGCTGCATTCCATGGCATCCGAGAGAGTAGCAAGGCCATCCCGCACCAGCTCGTAACGCCTGCGAATACCAACATGCAGCCGATAATACCCGCAACACCGAAACCAACAGACCAGCCTGCAAAGCCAGCGGCGACTGAAATCGCTATAAGAATTCCAACTGCAATCTGTACCTGTCGGAAGAGCGATATCTTTGCCGTCTGACCGTTTGCGACCACTGGCAAACCAGCCTCTTTCCAATCATTGATACCACCCTCAAGATTGTAAATCGCGCGTCCAGCTTCTGCTTGTTCAAGCAAATGACAAGCTGCTTCACCACGACGGCCGCTCAAGCACTGGAATATCACCTTGCGTTGAGGAGAAAGGTTCAGCGAGCCGAAGCTTTCTTTCAGAGAAGCCAGAGGCATCGAGGCGGCACATGCGATGTGCTCGGCGCGAAACTCGTCAGGCTCGCGAACATCGATAAGTATCGCCTCGCCATTGGAGAGCATTTGTGCTGCATCGGATGGTTTAATCATATTCATGATATTGGGTCCTTTGCACAAAAATGGGCATACAGTACATCCATGACCTCAATGACGGCCGGATGTTCGATCTTGTAAAACAGCAACCGATGTTCTCGCCGGTAGCTGAGAATGCCCTCATCCTTCAGCTTGTTAAGATGCTGTGACATCGACGTCTGTGCGATACCCGTCGCATTGATGAGGTCGGTCACGCTTTTTTCGCCATTCACCAACTCACAAAGAATGAGAAGCCGATGAGGATTCGCCAGCCCTTTGAGAAAATTCGCCACTATATCTGCCCGAGCTGGCATTTCCTGATTGATCGACACAGCTACCTCTTTACGATTTATATTTTTATGATATTAAAAAAATATAAATTGATATGCAAGTCAAAAGGACTGAACCGTGACCAAAAACTATCGGGACATCACCAAAGACATATCGCAATATACCGGGGAGCTGCGCAAAATGGTGCCCGAAACCATGCAAGCGTTCCATGCGTTAGCTAAAAGTGCAGGCGCTTCCGGTGAACTGGATCAGAAAACGAAAGAGTTGATTGCGCTAGCAATCGGCGTGACGCAGCGTTGCGATGGTTGCATCGGCTTTCACGCAAAAGCGCTTCACAATCTCGGCGCTACTCGGCAGGAAGTGGCCGAGGTTATGGCCATGTGCGTCTATATGGGCGGCGGTCCAGCACTGATGTATGCGGCTGACGCAATTCGCGCCTTTGATCAGTTTCAAGCCGGCTAAAAACAGAGCGCGCCGTGAGCCCATCTGAGCCACGGCGCGCTGAAAGTCTGTAAAAATCAGCAGTCGGCTATGCTGCAGTAAACACCCGCTTAGGCTTGAACTGACCATGTTCGATATAGCCAATTGCAAGCAACTTGCCATGCGATGTTACGCAAGCCTCGTCCGCTTCCAAAGGCGCATCACGACCGCGGATGATGACAGGATTACCAAGTCGCACCCGCTGCGCCTGATCATCGGACAAGGCAACCTGCGGCAAACAATCAAGCGCGGCACCGGTATCTATCACAAGTGCGTCGATTGCCGAGAAATCTCGGCGCGGTGCTGGCTGCTCGATGGCTTCAGCCTCTTCCGTGCCTTCTTCCTTTTTCGGTGGCAGCGGCGGCCATGCTTCTTCAAGCTCTGCCAAGGTCACCATATCTTCATCGGTAAAAGGAGCAACCTCAATACGGCGTAGATCGGAAATATGGCCAAAGCAGCCAAGATCACGTCCCATATCGCGAGCCAGCGAACGTACATAGGTTCCCTTAGAACATTCAACTTCGAACTCGGTGCGGTTTTCGTCCGGGAACTCAACAATTTCGAGACGATCGATTTCGACTTCTCGAGCCGGGATTTCTACCGTTTCGCCTTCGCGTGCCAAATCATAGGCGCGTTCACCTGCAATCTTGATGGCCGAGAACTGCGGCGGGATCTGCGAAATGACTCCGGTATAATTCGGTAGCAGGGCTTCGACATCCGCACGTGATGGGCGGTTATCGGAATTCCTGGTGGCAACACCTTCCAGATCGTCGGTTGAACGTTCTTCACCCCAAGTGACCGTGAAACGATAAACCTTCGTTCCATCCATGACATATGGCACAGTCTTGGTGGCTTCGCCCAGAGCAATTGGCAACATGCCAGAAGCAAGCGGATCGAGTGTCCCGGCATGCCCGGCCTTTTCGGCGTTAAACAGCCACTTGATCTTCGAGACCGCCTCGGTCGATCCCATGCCCTTCGGCTTGTCAAAAATGACCCAGCCGGAAACCGGACGACCTTTTTTCTTGCCTCGTCTTGCCATGCTTTATGCGTCTCCGTTGCGCGAGGTTACATCCTCACCGTCTTCGTCAGTGTCATGTCCAAGATCGCGCGCCACTTCAGGCGAACGCAAAAGCGCGTCAATCTTGGAAAAATTATCAAAGCTCGTATCAGGCCGGAAACGAAATTCCGGCATGTATTTCATCTGGCTAAGACTTGGCGCCATGCGACCACGAATGAATTTCGCGTTTGCAGCCAGTGCCTTAATGACAGCCTGCACATCCGTGCTGCCAAGTGGCGTGATGAAACAGGTCGCGATCTTGAGATCAGGCGACATGCGAACTTCCGAAACGGAAATGACTGTGCGCTCGATCAGGTCATCACGGATTTCACCGCGCTGAAGTACCTGCGCCAATGCGTGACGTACCTGCTCGCCCACGCGAAGCTGGCGTTGGGAAAGACCGCCAGAGCCTTTCGGATCGGGGGAACGTGCCATTATCTCTTCCTCGATAAACAGCCATCGACCAGCGCAATCCCCCAAGGGCTCGCTGATAAAACGACTAAAAATTGATTAGCTCAATCTACCACAATTGCGATGGGAGTCAGACCCTCGGAACCGGGTAATGAAAACCGGACCGTCCAATCGAGGACAGTCCGGCATCAAGACATCAGAGCGTACGGGTAATATGTTCGACGCGGAAAGCTTCGATTGTATCGCCTGCACGGATGTCGTCGTAGTTTTCGAACGCCATGCCGCATTCCTGGCCCATCGGCACTTCTGCAACTTCATCCTTGAAGCGCTTGAGTGTCTTGAGTTTGCCTTCGTGGATAACCACGTTGTCACGGATGAGGCGGACGCCTGCACCACGCTCAACCTTACCGTCAACCACACGGCAACCAGCAACCTTACCGACCTTGGTAATGTTGAAGACTTCAAGAATCTCAGCATTACCGATGAAGGTTTCACGACGCTCTGGTGAGAGAAGACCCGACATCGCCGCTTTAACATCTTCGATCAGATCGTAAATGATGTTGTAGTAGCGAATTTCGGTGCCCTGCTGATCAGCCGCGTCACGAGCCTGCTTGTTGGCACGGACGTTGAAGCCAATGATAGCGGCATTGGACGCTTCAGCCAGCGAAACGTCGCTTTCCGTGATGCCACCCGCACCCGAATGAACGATGCGCGCACGCACTTCCTCGGTGCCAAGCTTGTCGAGTGCTGCGATAATTGCTTCGACCGAACCCTGCACGTCACCTTTGATGACGAGCGGGAATTCTTTCGTGCCATTGACCTGCAACTGGCTCATCATCTGTTCAAGCGAACCGCGCTGACCCGTCTGACGGGCAACAGCCTTATCGCGAGCGAGACGCTGGCGATAATCAGCAATTTCACGTGCCTTGGCTTCGTTGGCAACAACTGCAAAGCGGTCACCGGCCTGTGGAGTGCCCTGAAGTCCGAGAACTTCAACAGGCATTGCAGGTCCAGCTTCCTTAACGTGTTCGCCACGGTCATTAACCAGAGCACGCACACGACCCCATTCGTTACCGGCAGCGATAATATCGCCCGGACGCAATGTGCCCTTCTGAACCAGAACAGTAGCAACCGAACCACGACCGCGATCAAGCTGGGCTTCGATAACGACACCTTCAGCTGTACGCGTCGCATCAGCCTTCAGATCAAGAATTTCAGCCTGCAACAGAACTGCTTCAAGCAGCTTGTCGAGGTTCAACTTCTTCTTGGCCGAAACTTCGACATCGAGCACTTCACCGCCGAGCGACTCCACGAAAACATCGTGCTGGAGCAACTGCGTGCGAACTTTCTGCGCATCAGCTTCCGGCTTGTCGATCTTGTTGATTGCAACAATGATCGGAACGCCGGCTGCCTTGGCATGGCTGATCGATTCAATGGTCTGCGGCATGACGCTGTCATCAGCTGCAACCACCAGAATGGCAATGTCAGTTGCCTGCGCACCACGCGCACGCATCGCGGTAAACGCAGCGTGACCCGGGGTATCGATGAAGGTGATCTTATGACCGTTCTGTTCAACCTGATAAGCGCCGATATGCTGGGTGATACCACCAGCTTCGCCGGAAACCACATTGGCTTGACGAATAGCGTCGAGCAAGGAAGTTTTACCGTGATCGACGTGACCCATGATGGTGACAACAGGAGGACGCGAAACCATTGCACCCTGATCATCGGCAACATCGAAGATACCTTCTTCAACGTCCGACTCAGCAACACGCTTGACGGTGTGACCGAATTCTTCAGCAATGAGCTGAGCCATATCGGCATCAATCACATCACCCGGCTTCATCATTTGTCCCTGCTTCATCAGGTACTTGATGATGTCAACCGAACGCTCGGTCATACGCTGAGCGAGTTCCTGAAGCGTAATGGTTTCAGGAATAACGACTTCACGCGAAATCTTTTCGCGTGTTTCCTGCATCTGCGAACGCTTGAACTTTTCCTGACGACGACGCATTGCCGAGAGCGAACGTGAACGGCCTTCATCTTCCAGATTGCTGGAGATGGTCAGCTTACCACGGCGACGATCGTCTTCGCCCTTCACCACCTTTGGAGTGCGAACTTCCGGCTTTGCCGGTGTGCTGCTGCGACGGGCTCCTGCTGGACCACGACGATCATCGTCATCCACATTTCCACCTGGCTTACGCTGTTGGCTCTGCGGCAGAGGCTTGTTTGCCGTTGGGATAACGTCTGCAATCGCAGGCGATGCCGAACGCTGACCCTGTCCCTGACCGGGACGACCACCCTGCTGCGGCCGACCAGAATGCTGCGGACGGCCACCTTGTGGGGCAGAGCGCTGATCGTCGCGACGTTCCGAACGGGCTTCCGTCTGCGGAGCGCGCTTGGCAGCTTCAGCAGCGGCACGTGCCTTGGCTTCAGCTTCGGCCTTCAGACGGGCTTCTTCCTCAGCCTGACGACGAGCGGATTCTTCGCGCTCCTTGGCACGACGTGCATCTTCCTCAGCGCGACGCTTAGCTTCTTCAGCTGCGCGAACACGATCTTCTGCATCACGAACCAGCGCACCTTCCAAGGCACGGCGACGTGCATCCATTTCAGAACGGGACAGTGTGTTGAGCACCATACCAGAACGATCTGACTGGCGTGGACGCTGTGACTGCTGCCCAGGGCGCTGCTGGCCAGGACGAGACTGCTGATGGCCGGGACGCGACTGCTGCTGTGGAGCTTGCGGCCTTGCAGCAACAGGAGCTGCTGGCTTTGGCTGCTGTGGAGCAGGCTTTGGCTGTTGCGGTGCTGCCGGAGCAGATGAAACTGGCGCGGACGGCTTCGGCGCGGCTGGTGCCGACACCGGGGTGGAAGCAACTGCCGGGGCTGGCTCGGCGGCTGGCGCTGGAGCAGCCACCACCGGTGAAGGGGCTGGCGTTGGTGCGGCCACAGGTGCCGGAGCTGCTGGAGCAGGCGTCGCCGGCTTTGGTGCAAGGGCTTCCGCTTCAGGCTTCTCATCAGGCCGTGAGAATTTGCGCTTCTTCGTTTCAACGACGACAGCCTTTGTGCGACCGTGGCTGAAATTCTGGCGCACGGTGCTCTGCTCAACCCCTGGCCGCTTGATGGTCAGCGTCTTCTTGGAATTGACGCTCAGCGTCTTATCGTCGTTTGTTTTATCGCTCATTACGTTTCCGTTTCCTTCGCAGCTTCTGCTGCTTTACCCGAGCATTATTCAACGTGATCACATCATTTTGAATAATGCTCCGGTCATCCACTTCAGCGCATAATCCGGTTTGGCCAATCAAGCCGATTATCCGGTCTATGCTCCAGAGCGGATCCCGTATCGTCGGGATTTAAGAGAACCGCTCTACTAATTTATACCACAGCAGTGTCGGACTGCCGATTTAATCTTCCATTCAAACCAATGGGCTCTCGCCACGATAGTTGTGCAATAAAAGCACCCTTTGCACGACCCCGGCTGCTGCCTTTCCGTCGAGTACGGCTGCATGTATCACATTTCCACCCCCAAATGCCAAATCCATTTCCTCTCCTGTAAAAAGAGAGAAGGCGGGAATTCGAGGGCCTTCCATATGCACCACCACACGGCGGGCCTGATCAAGTTTGCGCACTCCATCGGAGGCTGCCTCCTTGGCATGCAGTACCAGTGCTGCCGCACCAGAACGAATTGCCTGATCGACCTTCGTCGATCCAGAGACAAGAGCACCTGACTTCCGCGCCAAGGACAGACTTCCCAAAGCAGACTTTGTCAGCAATTGGTCAACCAATGCGCCAAGATCAGCTTGCGGCTTCACATCCTCTTTTAGCCCTCGCGCAAACAACTTGCGCTTGACGGCCTCATCTACCAATCGCCGTTCCGCCTTGACCCAGCAACCCCTGCCCGGCAGGTTTCGCTTCAAATCCGGCACAACCGAACCATCAGGCCCGGCTACAAAACGGATAAGCTCATCCGCAGAACAGCTTTCACGTGTGACGATACAGGTTCTGTCATTCATATCCTGCTCCACACGCAACGCTGGCTTTGCCATGAACTGCCTTTTTCAACTCTAAAACTGGCAGCGACCTAGCAGAGCTAGGGCCACATCACAATATCAAACTCTCATTAGAGCGCGTTTCGATCTGATCTTACCAGATCACACGCTTTAATCATTTTGATGCGCATCTATCCGAAAACCGCTTCGCACTTTCGGGACGCGCTCCAGAGCCGCACCATCTACGCCTAATTTGCATCAAGCAAACACGGCGCGGCCCCTCTGTTCAGTTAAGAAGCGGCTTCTTCGCCACCAGCTTCAGCGTCTGCATCGGTTTCAACCGCAACCAGTTCGTCTTCTGTAATCCAGCCCGCTTTCAAACGTGCGGTCAGGATCATCTGCTCCGCATCAACACGGGAAACATCAAACGAAGAAAGAAGACCGGTATGTGTGATGGTTTCACCATCCTTGCGTTCACGCCAGCCAACAAGGTCGTCAACCGCATAACCGGCAAAGTCTTCAATGTTCTTCACGCCATCTTCACCGACAGCAACAAGCATTGCGGTGGTAAGACCCGGAAGTTCGCGAAGCTCATCTTCAACGCCGAGTTCCTTACGACGCTCATCCTGCTCGTTTTCGATACGATCCAGGAATTCACGAGCACGCTCCTGAATTTCACCGGCAGTATCGTCATCGAAGCCATCAATGGAAGCGATTTCACCTGGTTCAACGTAAGCAATTTCCTCAACCGAGGCAAAACCTTCCGAAGCCAGAACCTGACCAACCATTTCGTCAACGTTGAGTGCTTCCATAAAGAGGTTCGAACGTTCAGCGAATTCTTTCTGACGGCGATCGGATTCTTCATCTTCTGTGAGGATGTCGATATCCCAGCCAGTCAGCTGCGATGCCAGACGTACATTCTGACCGCGACGACCGATTGCCAATGATAGTTGGTCATTCGGAACGACAACTTCAATACGTTCCGCATCTTCATCAAGAACAACCTTCGCAACTTCAGCAGGCTGGAGCGCATTGACAATGAAGGAAGCAGCATCCGGCGACCACGGAATAATATCGATTTTTTCACCCTGCAATTCGGCGACAACAGCCTGAACGCGCGAACCACGCATACCAACACAGGCGCCGACCGGGTCAATCGATGCATCACGCGAGACAACGGCGATCTTTGCACGCGAGCCCGGGTCACGGGCGACAGACTTGATTTCGATAATGCCGTCGTAAATTTCCGGTACTTCCATGTTGAAAAGCTTCGCCATGAAAGATGGATGGGTACGTGACAGGAAAACCTGCGGCCCACGCTGTTCGCGACGAACATCGTAAACATATGCGCGAATGCGATCACCATAGCGGAATGCTTCACGCGGGATCAGTTCATCGCGACGCACGATCGCTTCGCCACGGCCTAGATCAACGATCACATTGCCATATTCCACGCGCTTGACAGTACCATTGACGATCTCGCCAACGCGATCTTTGAATTCATCATACTGACGATCACGCTCGGCCTCGCGCACCTTCTGCACGATAACCTGCTTGGCAGACTGGGCAGCGATACGGCCAAAATCCATCGGTGGCAGCTGATCAGCGATAAAGTCGCCAATCTGCGCATCTGGATTACGATCGCGCGCAGTAAACAGCGAAATCTGTGTGGAGTAATCTTCGACAGTCTCGACAACTTCCAGCAGACGTTGAAGCTTGATCTCGCCGGATTTCGCATTGATGTCGGCGCGGATATTGCTTTCCTGACCATAGCGCGAACGCGCGGCCTTCTGGATAGCATCGGCCATTGCCGAGAGAACAATCTCGCGGTCAATCGACTTCTCGCGTGCAACCGCGTCGGCGATCTGCAGAAGTTCCAGCCTGTTTGCACTGACTGCCATAGGTCTCTCCTTGGTGACGCATCCGTTCTTCTTTGAGAGCCGGATGCCTGAAACTCACTTTGAAACTTATTTCTTTTCTGTTTCGGATTCCGTCGAGACGTCATCCTGAATATCTTCGGTCAAACCGTCGCCCAGCTCATCTCCGGGAATTCGGCCTTCGCGCAGAGCCTTATCCTTCCGCAATGCATCACGAATGAGATCATCGGTCAGAACCAGACGGGCATCAGAAATCAGATCGAATGGAATCCGAACAACCGGCTCGTTACCATAGGAAATCTGATCGCTTTCAAGCACAATTGCATCGGCCTCACCCACCACGATGCGACCACGGAACTTCTTGCGACCTTCATGCACAATCGAAGTTTCCACCTTGGCGATATGTCCGGCCCAATCGGTAAAATCGGATTTGCGAACCATCGGCCGGTCGATGCCCGGCGACGAAATCTCCAAATGATACTTACCACTCACCGGATCTTCGACATCAAGAACAGGAGCCACTGTGCGGCTCAACAATTCGCAATCTTCAACAGTCATCGTGCCATCGGGCCGCTCAGCCATGATCTGCAATGTCTGTCCATTGAGACCGGAAAGACGCACACGCACAAGGCGGAAACCCAGCGTATTGATTACCGGCTCCACAATGCCTGCTATTTTTGCATCGATGCCCGTTTCGCGAATGATACGCTCATCTGCGGTTACGGCTTCAACTGCGTGTTCGTGTTCGCTCACTCGATAAACCTTCTTTACTGAGTCGCAGGTAACAAAAAAGAGCGGGTCCGGGAGGACCCACTCTTGTTCAAACGACCAAGAATTTGAGACTTATATACCATCCGACACGCAATTTTTCAAGACCGCAATTACGCGAAGATCAAAGCCTGATAAATGTCAGATATGCAGCGCGGCGTCCTTCACGGAAGGCTTTGGCTTCGTAGCGCGTACCTGGCCAACCGTCATAAGCATCATTCCAGTCACTCGGGCCTTCCGCCTGCCATTCAAAAGCCGAATGTCTACGGCAATGCTGCAGCGTCCAATTGACATAATGCTCGATGTCGGATGCAAAACGGAACTTCGCACCCGGCTTCAGCAAACGTGCGAAACGATCCAAATTGGCCTCGCTCACAAAACGCCGCTTCCAGTGACGACGTTTGTGCCACGGATCGGGATAAAACAGATCAATTCCAGAAAGCGATGCATCCGGTAACCACTCCAGTACATCGGTCGCATCTTCGTCATAGAGACGAAGATTCGTTCGTGGGCCTTCATGAAGGGCGGCCAGCATCTTCGCCATACCATTTACGAAAGGCTCAACACCAATAAATCCCGACTGCGGATAGCGTCCACTTTCATGATAGAGATGCTCTCCCCCACCGAAACCAATTTCCATACGCACATTTTCAACCGACGCATCAAACAACGTCCGCAGGTCCTGTGGTGCGGGTGTATCGAGGTCAAGTTTCAGGCGCGGCAGCAAATCCTCAAACAGATTATTCTGGTGTGGACGCAGTGGCTTGCCATGACGGCGGCCAAAAAAATTTCCGGCCGCACGTACGGGATGATTTTCATCGTTCATTTAAAACAGTCACGCTGAAAGGGCGCTTTTCAATGCCTTGGTGAGATCAGTTTTTTCCCATGAGAAAGAACCATCACGACCCGGCTTGCGGCCAAAGTGACCGTAAGACGATGTCTTGGCATAGATCGGCTTATTGAGATCGAGATGTTTGCGAATGCCGGTTGGTGACAGGTCCATGACCTTGCGCAGGGCTTCTTCAACCGCCGATTCATCCACTTTTCCAGTGCCATGCAGGTCCACATAGACCGACAATGGCTGGGCGACGCCAATAGCGTAGGAAAGCTGGATCGTGCAACGGTCTGCAAGATTGGCCGCAACCACATTCTTGGCAAGATAGCGCGCAGCATAAGCTGCGGAACGGTCAACCTTGGTTGTATCCTTGCCCGAAAACGCGCCACCACCATGTGGGGCAGCACCGCCATAAGTATCCACGATGATCTTGCGGCCTGTCAGGCCAGCGTCACCGTCTGGACCACCAATAACGAATTTTCCGGTTGGGTTTATATACCAATTACAATTTGCAGCAATCGGCAGATCACCAAGTGCTTCACGGATATAAGGTTCGACAACGGACCGAACCTTTTTAGAATCCCAGCTCGCATCCAGATGCTGCGTGGAAAGAACGATCTGGGTTACTTCCGCAGCCTCCCCATTCTCGTAGCGCACGGTCACCTGGCTCTTGGCATCTGGACCAAGCTTGCCCGGATCACCCTCACCTTTGTGCCGGGCTTCGGCAAGCTTTTCGAGAATCTTGTGCGAATAATAGATCGGCGCTGGCATGAGATCAGGCGTTTCGCGGCACGCATAGCCGAACATGATGCCCTGATCGCCTGCTCCTTCTTCGCCCTGACGGTCGGAAGCATTATCCACGCCCTGCGCAATATCGGCAGACTGCGGATGCAGAAGTACATCAATCTTCACAGTACGCCAATTAAAGCCGTCCTGCTCATAACCGATTTCGCGGATCGCCTTACGCGCCGCCGAACGAAAACGCGATGGATTGATCAGCGGATGCCCCGCCGCGTCTTGCGCGACAGTGCCATCCTTATTCTTCTTCAGGAAAGTATCAGGCACACGCACTTCGCCGGCGATGACCACACGATTGGTGGTGGCAAGCGTTTCGCATGCAACGCGAACAGACCAAGGGTCTACGCCCGTACGGCGCGCTTCCTTATAGATCATGTCTACGATTTCATCGGAAATACGATCGCAAACCTTGTCCGGATGACCTTCAGACACCGATTCGCTGGTGAAGAGATAAGAACTGCGCGACACGGGTAACCCCTCTTGAAAATCCAACGGACCGCTTGTCCGCCTAGGAAACACAGTAGCGCCCGGAACCGTTTATTATGGTCCGGGCACGGCATTGTGTTAGCGAAATTGGGATTAAATCGTCAATGCATATTCTTGCTGCGACACCGTGCTGCCGGAAAAAATCCTTCCCGCAGGCCTTTTTGCGAGCAAAACTTGCGTTACTCGCCTTCTGCGGCAAGCGATTTCACAAGATCGATGATCTTACGACGAACTTTTGGGTCCGAAATCTTGGTGAATGCACGGGTAAGCTGAACACCCTCATTGGAATTAAGGAAGTCAACAACATAAGTTGCTTCATTATCTTCGGCAAAGCCCGCCTGAGTGGTTGCAGATGCACCCGGTGCATCCTCGAAAAAGAAGGACACTGGAACGGTCAAAATAGATGAGATCGCCTGAAGACGGCTGGCGCCAACACGGTTGGTGCCTTTTTCATATTTCTGAATCTGCTGGAAAGTAATGCCCAGGCTTTCGCCTAATTTTTCCTGACTGAGGCCCAACATATTGCGGCGAAGACGAATGCGGCTGCCCACATGCACATCGATGGGGTTGGGCTTCTTCTTATTCTCAATCATACAGTTTCACTCCTCGCGACCGCGAGCTTTCATTCATGGTCTGTTCAGCTGAACAGAGATAAAAATCATTGTGGGAGGTAGTCAGACAGGTTTTCTGATGAAACCGTCGCCGCCCGAGTATAACAACTTAACAAAAATGCCATGTCAATGAACACGCTTGTGGAAAGACAACCTCAACCACACGCATATGGTGAATAATAACAATAGAATTATAAGAGCCTGTTTTCCGGTTGGCGCACTGCCCCAAAATGGCACACGCTCTTCAGGTAAATAAGCATCAATTACGCCTACTGCGTCAAGAGGTAACTCCTGGATGATTCGTCCATAAGCATCTACTACTGCAGATACTCCATTATTGGCAGCACGAACGAGGGGAAGCCCCTGCTCCACCGATCGTACCTGCGCCTGTCGGAAATGCTGATAAGGTCCGGGAGTGTCGCCATACCATGCATCATTGGTGACATTCACAATCGCGGTCACCTTGCGTCCAGTATAGGATAGTTCATCAGGGAAAATTGCTTCATAACAAATCAGCGGCAGGAAGGTTTGCCCTTCCATGACATTGATTGCATGGCGCGCCTTGGCGGCGGTAAAGCCCCCAGGCATTTCGACAACTTCGTGCAAGCCCCAACTGCGCAAAAAACGTTCGAACGGCAGATATTCTCCGAATGGAACCAGATGGACCTTATCGGTATAATCTACGATTTTACCGTCGCCATTAATCGTTAAAATCGAGTTGTAATAGCGTGGGTCACGGCGCGGCACGAGTTCTTCTCGCACAGCGCCCGTCAACAGCACCTGATCATCTCCAACAACATCGGCAATACGTTTAAGAGCCTCCGGCGTCGATGAAAGAATATAGGGAACGGCCGTTTCCGGCCAAATCACCACATCTGGCCTCGGCGCACCCTCTGCCGGTGCCTGTTGCGTCATCGCGATAAACTTATCGAATATCGCGCGTCGCTCATTGTTGTCCCACTTCAGGCTCTGTGCAATGGATGGCTGCACAATACGGAGAGAAAGCGTTGTACGGTCGGTATCGAGCGCCGGCGCATTCGACAGAACCCATGCCCCAAAGCCAATATGGGTGGCGACGAGAACAACTGCCAAGCCAAGGCCAGTCTTTGCAAAACGACCACCACTGAGCAACGCAGGTGCTGAAAACACAAGTGCTGCAAATGCGCTCATACCAATGAGGCCTACAATCTCCACCGATTGCATCATCATCGGTGTCGGCATGAGCGCATATCCAAGCGCATTCCATGGGAAACCCGTGAAAACAAATGTTCGTAGCCATTCGGTCAAACCGAAGCCGAGCGCCATTGCGAAAATACGCCCTATTCCACCGGACCAGAAAAGCCGCGCAATCATCGCGGCTAAACCATAAAAAACAGCCAGAAAGGCTGGAAGGCCGAGAACCGCGAGTGGTATAGCCCAGGCAAATTGTTCTGCATCAACAAGCAGCGCTGTTCCAATCCACCACAGACCGGACACAA
Organism: Ochrobactrum sp. Marseille-Q0166; assembly: GCF_014397025.1. Classification (NCBI taxonomy): domain Bacteria; kingdom Pseudomonadati; phylum Pseudomonadota; class Alphaproteobacteria; order Hyphomicrobiales; family Brucellaceae; genus Ochrobactrum; species Ochrobactrum sp. Marseille-Q0166. The sequence continues at coordinate 256,815 of NZ_JACJUO010000001.1, forward strand.
AATAACCAAACCCAAACCACCAGCCGATCAGTCCGGCCGGAAAAAAGCGCCTTATTGGGCCTTTTTCTTTATCCGGAACCGCGCCATCAATCAGCCAGACCAAAAATGGGAAAGTTACAAAACCTGCGATAAAAATATCAAAAGGTGGCTGTGTGAGCGTCGCAACAGCACCACTGAGAAAAGCGACCAGCGCACGGCGCCAGCCACTGAAAGCTGCTATCTTCCCCGCAAGCCCCTCGAACATCAGCCCTCTTTGATCACTCCGGAGATATTATTGTCGATGGCCGGCGTAATGCCACCCTGTAGCTTATTGTGACTATCTGCTTCGGAAAGCGGTACAATACGCACCCGCTTCACGCGGCGCGGATCAACTTCCAGCACATGAAACTCATATCCCGGAATAGCCTGCACCACTTCGCCACGAACAGGAATGCGTCCGAGAACCGAAAAGATCAGCCCCCCGACCGTGTCCACATCTTCGCCATGCTCGCCCACTTCAAAAGATGGGCCTATTTTTTGAGCCATTTCTTCAAGATCAGCACGGGCGTCAACAACGAAAACACCGTTGGCTTCCTCGGAGATCATGATTTCTTCGTCGTCATGCTCATCTTCAATGTCGCCGACGACCATTTCAACAATGTCTTCGAGCGAGGCAAGACCATCAGTGCCGCCATATTCGTCAATAACAAGTGCCATCTGAATATGGGCTGCCTGCATCCGTGCCATGAGGCCGCTCGCCATCATCGATGGTGGCACGAACAACACTTTACGCATGAGATTAAGCTCACCGATCTCTCTAGTGAGATCGATCCGGCCCATGTCGAAGCTCGCAGCACTTGCATCGGCTGCCTTCTGACGGGCTTGCTGCGTAATATAATTGAGCACGTCGCGGATATGGATCATGCCGCGCGGATCATCCAGCGTTTCGGCATAGACTGGCATGCGGGAATGGCCCGAACTTTCGAACAGTTCAAGCACTTCCCAAAGCGGGGTCGAGATTTCAACCGCCACGACATCTGCACGGGGGATCATCACGTCTTCGACGCGGATCTCACGCAGGCGCAGAATGTTATGGAGCATCGCCTTTTCTTCAGGCGAGAAAGCAGAATCCTGCTCGCTTTCAGTGCTTGAAAGTGCATCAGCCAAATCTTCGCGCAAGGAAGACGGCTGGCGCGAACGCATGAAGGGAAAAATATTTGCCAGAAGAGAACGCTTTTCGCTCGATTGCGAGCGCTGCGTACTTTGCCCCTCAGTGTCTTGTGTGTCGCTTCGGCTATCGCCAGCGGTCGAGGAATTGTTTTGGTCAGCCATGATCAATCTGTTTCAACGTTTGAATCGGATACAGCATAAGGGTCAGGGATGGCAAGAGCATGAAGGATTTCGCGCTCACGGCGTTCCATCTCCTCGGCCTCCTCCTCAGTTTCGTGATCGTAACCCAAAAGATGCAAAAAGCCATGCACCACGAGATGTGTCAGATGGTTATCGAACGGCTTGCCCTCTTCGAGCGCTTCGCGTTCCACGGTTTCCCGCGCAATGATGATATCGCCAAGCATCGGGCCAGGCTGCTCGCCAGCCTTTACAGGATAAGCCGGGAAGGACAGCACATTGGTCGCTTTGTCCTTGTTACGCCACTCTGCATTAATCTTACGGATTGAAGCATCGTCTGTAAAAACCAGACTCAATTCGCTCTCAGCCGGTTGAAGCTCGAGATTATTCCAGGCTGCCTCTACGGAGCGTTGCACAAGCCCTTCAAGGACCGTTTCTTCCGGCCAGTTGCCGGCTTCGATCATAATATCGATTTGGATCGCGTTATCTGACACTTCTACTGCGGCTTGCGATGAAACAGCCGCTCTATCCTTCCAGCTATTTAAAGAAGCGTCCGCTAAAAAGCGGACGTATTATTTTTAGATCGTCATTATTCTACGGGATTACAAGAATAATTTTTAATTATTCTGACCGCGCATGCTTTTTAGCATCATTGTCGTAAGCACCAACAATTGCAGCCACCAGCGGATGACGGACCACGTCTTTCTCGGTAAAACGCACCTTGACAACGGAATCCACGCCCTCAAGAACACGAAGCGCCTCAACAAGACCAGATTTCTGGCCCGGCGGAAGATCGATCTGGCTTGGATCGCCATTAACCATCATCCGCGAACCTTCCCCAAGACGGGTCAGGAACATTTTCATCTGCATGGATGTCGTGTTCTGTGCTTCGTCAAGAATCACTGCTGAATGGGCCAGTGTCCGACCACGCATAAAAGCAAGCGGTGCGATTTCGATCACGCCAGCGGTAATGGCGCGTTCAACCTTTTCCGCAGGCATCATGTCGTAAAGCGCATCATAAAGCGGACGCAGATAGGGATCGACCTTTTCCTTCATGTCGCCCGGCAGAAAGCCCAGACGCTCACCCGCTTCCACAGCCGGACGAGACAGAATGATGCGCTCGACAAGACCGCGCTCAAGCAGCATCGCTGCATGGGCAACCGCCAGATAAGTTTTACCCGTACCCGCTGGACCAACGCCAAACACCAGCTCCGAGCGTTCAAGCGCACGCATATAGGCGTCCTGAACCGGTGTGCGGGCGAAGATCGTCTTCTTGCGAGTGGATATCTGCGCTGACGAAAGCCTGCCCTTGTTTTCAAGGGTTGGCAGCGTCAGCTGATCATCCGCAGCAATCGCCATGCGAAGCGCGCCATCAACATCCGACGGTCCAAGTTCATGGCCCTTCTGCAGAGTTTCATAGAGGTTGTCCAACGCACGCCGCGCCTGTTCGGTGGCGGTGGGTTCTCCACGAATCGAAAGCTGATTGCCCTTCGAGCGTACATCGACACCAAGCTTCTGCTCAATTCGTGCCAGATTCTCATCAAATTGGCCGTAAAGCGCACTGGCAAGGCGGTTATTGTCGAATGTGAGGACGATATGGGCCATATCGGAGGCCCCGGATGCGGCGCTTGTTGCAGAACTCGCAGCCGAGCTTGAAATTGTGTTTGTTTGCGTATGGATGGTTGGCTTGGCAGGCTTAAGTTTTTCCGTAGCGCTCAAACGCATCTCCCAAAGGTTCACGCATTGCAATCGCAGTACCGGCAGAACGTTCGGTACGAAACTCGAGACACCGCGACTACTGCCTGAACAACATCATGCGCTTAGACGAGCTTTTGCGCAATAAGACTATTGGTACCAGTCCCCGTAATTTTTACGCGGATGATTTCACCGACCTGATCTTCATTGTTATCGATGATTGCTGGCAAAAGCCATGGTGAACGGCCAACCATCTGGCGCTCAAAACGGCCCTTCTTTTCCAGAAGAACATCCATTTCACGACCGACCAGCGAATCCTGAAACGCATATTGCTGTTCGTTGAGCAGAGCCTGAAGGCGTTGAAGGCGCTCATCCTTGACCGATTCTTCGACGTAATCGGGAAGGTCGGCACCCGGCGTGCCGGGGCGCGGGGAATATTTGAATGAATAGGCCTGCGCATAATGCACTTCACGCACCAAACGCATTGTATCTTCAAAATCCTGATCGGTTTCACCGGGGAAGCCGACGATAAAATCACCCGATAGCGCCATATCCGGGCGCACTTCCCGGATACGCTCGACGAGGCGGACATATTCATCAGCCTTGTGGCGACGGTTCATCGCCTTGAGGATACGATCTGAACCCGCCTGAACCGGCAGATGCAGATAAGGCATCAGCTGACGAAGATCGCGATGCGCTGCGATCAGCGTATCATCCATGTCACGCGGATGGCTGGTCGTATAACGCAGACGCGCCACACCGGGAATGCGTGCAAGACGGAACAGAAGTTCGCCAAGCCCCCATTCGCGGCCATCATCGCCTTCGCCATGCCATGCATTGACGTTCTGGCCCAAAAGGGTCAGTTCGCGCACGCCGCTCTCAGCAAGGCGTTCGGCCTCGGCCACGATCTGCGCAACACTGCGCGAAACTTCCGAGCCACGTGTATAAGGCACCACGCAGAATGTGCAGAATTTGTCGCAACCTTCCTGTACCGTAAGAAACGCAGAAACACCGCGCTTGCGGGTTTCTTCGCGCCTTGGTGCTGGCAGATGCTCGAATTTGTCTTCGATCGCGTATTCAGTTTCGACGACCTTTTCGCCGCCACGCACACGCGCAAGCGCACTTGGCAGACGATGATAGGTCTGCGGCCCGATCACCAGATCGACATTGGGCGCACGGCGCAGAATTTCCTGACCTTCGGCCTGTGCCACGCAACCGGCAACGCCAATAGTCAATTCCTTGCCATTTGGTCCGCGGGCATCCTTCATCTTGCGCAGGCGACCCAGCGCTGAATAAAGCTTTTCCGATGCCTTTTCACGAATATGGCACGTATTGAGCAGAACCAGATCGGCATCATCAGGCGTGTCTGTCGCAACATAGCCCTCAGCGGCAAGGCTGTCGGCCATGCGCTGACTGTCATAGACATTCATCTGGCAACCATAAGTCTTCACAAAGACCTTACGTGTGTTGCTGCCATCCGGGTTTGTCTTGATATCGGTCATATTTTCGCTCATGCGCGGCTATCTAGCGTTTTTATCGCCGCTTTGGAAGGCGACAAACTTACGCTCTTAATCCTCAGCGATTTCACGCCCGAGCAGCGAGGTCTGCAACAGTGCCCTCACACGGCTTTCCATTGTACGGGCGAGCGCTTTGCGATCCGTCTCGGCGCTCACCACAATCGGCTCACCAAAACGTATTTCAACATCAATCGCACCTTCTCGCAAAATACCTTTGAGATGCGGTATCAGCTGCACATCGCCGGGCCATGAGGCAATCGGGCGATGATAACGGCCCATCGCCATGCCATGCACGCCGGTATAGGCTATCGCGACAGGCTGAACGATCACCTCCGGCACACCTGCCTCGCGGATTGCTGCGTGCGCTGCTCCAAACAGGGCGGTTTTGAATGGCAGTACACGATTGCCATCTGATGTGGTGCCTTCAGGAAACAGCACCATGGCATCGCCATCAGCCAGACGCCTGGCAATGTCGGAGGTTTGTTCGCCAGTCTTGCCGCGCCGTTCTCGCTCGACAAAAACTGTTCGCTGCAGTACAGCAAAGAAACCAAATACCGGCCAGCTTTTAACTTCGGACTTGGCGATGAAAGACACCTGCCCGGTCGCCGAAAGAACGACGATATCGCTCCATGAGCTGTGATTGGCTACCAACAGCAGTGGCCGACCTTCCGGCATTTCACCGACAACCGTGATCCGAAAACCAAACAGACGTGCAACAATGCGATGGAAAAAATTCGGCAGACGACGCTTCCATGTGTTTTTGAGTTTAAGAAACACATATTGCACGGGAATAAGCGAAAGGCTGAGCGTCACCATAGCCGCAACAACCAGAATGATACGGATCACACTAATCATTTTGGCTTCACCAGATCGCGTCGCAGAATGAAAGCTGATGAGCGGCCATTCGCCGTTTCGTAATAGGCGGGGCGATCACCAACCTTGTTGAAACCCATCCGACGATAAAGAGCCAGTGCCGCGACATTGTTTTCATCGACTTCCAGAAACAGCGTATCTGCGCGTTCCTGATAAAGATAACGCAGCACCGCATCCATCAACGAGCGACCAACACCTTGTTTGCGCACCTCATCGGAAACCGCAATCGTCAGAATTTCCGCCTCGCCCGCGACCAGTCTCGCCAAGACAAAGCCGCAAGCCTCGCCGGGCTTGCCCTCGGGTCTCGCAACAAAGCCAAATACCGAATCCTGTGCAATGAGCGAACGGAAATCATCCGAACTCCAGCCATGATGAAAAGCCAGCACATGAATACGCTGAATTTCGCCACTATCCTGTACGCACAGCGGCTCAATCGAAACGGGTCTACGGCCAAAGCGCCCAAGCACAAAGCTCATCATGACGCTATTCCTCACCCGCCTTGCGCGGCAGTGCAAAACCCGACTGTGGCTTCACATCAGGGCCTCGCATGTAAAGCGGCTTTGGTGCCTCCCCCGGCTCATGCAAGGCTGCGATCTTTGCATAAGTACCGATACGTGCTGTCGGCTCAACGCGCGCAACACTGAAAGAAGCTGCAAGAGTGTCATTGAGTGCCATAGCAGCCGACCCCACCAGAACCGTGTCGGAAGGCTGTCGCTGAATAAGCGCCAGCGCTTCCTCACGCGCGAGCACCATCGGACCCGTTACGGCCACTGCGTCAGCACCAAAGGCTTGAGCATAAATCTCGCCGCGATGCGCTTCCAGCAGAACCAGAACAGGCTGACCGGGATGGCTGACTGTCACGTCCGATGCAAGCGCATCAAACGCACTCACTCCAATAGCCGGACAGCCAAGCGCGAGTGCAAAACCACGTGCAGCCGACACGCCAATCCGCACGCCGGTAAAGGAACCGGGACCAACATTGACGGCAACACGATCAAGATCAGCCATAGTAATTCCGGACTGCGTCATTGCCTGCTCTATATAGTCCATCAGGACTTCGGCATGGCCCTTGCCGATATTCTGGCTAACTTCAGCTAGAACCGTATCATTGCCAGAATCATAGACTGCGGCAGCACACCAGGAAGAGGCGGTATCGAGGGCAAGTATCTTCATGAGCCATCGGGTAAATCAGAAATCGTCCTGCGACAAGCAAAACACATGAAATGATGAAAATTTAACGGAGCTTGCGGGAACAAATTGCTGAGACAAGCGTTTTAAAACTGGATGTGGGGGTGAATTCAATGACCCTATCCAAACCGGCCTTATATGGAGATCCGGCGGGGGCGGTTTAAGAAAGCTAATCTGCTTTCACTCAGGGATATATCAGTCACTGATAGATGAGTCGGATCGTGCAAAGGATATGAGGATCAAATGTCCAAGAAGTCGATGCATGCAACCCGCAACGACCTTCCCTCCAATACCAAGACTACGATGATAGCACTGCTGAATGAAAATCTGGCAGCGACCATTGATCTTGCCCTCATCACCAAACAGGCGCACTGGAACCTCAAGGGTCCGCAGTTTATCGCGGTGCATGAATTGCTTGATACATTCCGTAGTGATCTCGACGATCATGTGGACACGATTGCGGAGCGCGCTGTGCAACTTGGCGGTACAGCCTATGGCACGACACAGGTTGTCGCGAAAGATTCCAAACTCAAGGCCTATCCGACCGATATCTATGCTGTACACGATCATTTGGCAGCACTGATCGAACGCTATGGTGATGTTGCCAACCTCGTGCGTCAGTCAATCAAAGATGCCGATGAGGCAGGCGACGATACCACTGCGGATATCTTCACTGCGGCATCGCGAAGCTTGGACAAGGCGCTGTGGTTCCTGGAAGCCCACGTTCAGGAAAAGAACTGATTTTGGTGCCTTGAGGACCTTAAAAAGCCCGGCTTAAAGCCGGGCTTTTCATTTGAAACAATCATTTGGCCCATTCGCCGCCGCGCATGACAGGCTCGCTGCTGCCATCCGCGTTGATGCCATCAACATCGATCTTGTCGGAACCGATCATCCAGTCGATGTGGATAAGGCTTGAATTGCCGCCCTGCGCTTTGATCTGTTCCGGCGACAGATTTGCACCATCAACAAAACATTTCGAATAGCACTGGCCGAGCGCGATGTGGCTGGCCGCATTTTCATCAAACAACGTGTTATAGAACAGAAGCCCACTCTGCGAAATTGGCGAGGAATGCGGAACAAGTGCGACTTCACCGAGACGACGTGCGCCCTCGTCGGTATCCAGAACTTTGTTCAGCACCTCTTCGCCACGGCTGGCCCTGGCTTCGACAATGCGTCCGCCTTCAAAGCGCACGGAGATATTATCGATCAGCGTACCCTGATGCGACAGCGGCTTGGTGCTCGATACATAGCCCTCAACGCGCAGCGCATGTGGTGTAGTGAAGACTTCTTCGGTCGGGATATTCGGGTTGCAGGTAATGCCATTCTTGGCGGTGGAGGCACCACCATGCCATTCATGGCCATCGGCAAGACCAACCGTCAAGTCTGTGCCCGGTCCCTTGAAATGCAGCGCGCTGTAAGCCTTACCATTCAGGAAGCGCGTGCGGGTTCGCAATGCGGCGTTATGTGCAGCCCATGCACCAACCGGATCGGCGACATCGACGCGGGAGGCTGCAAAAATCGCATCGGCCAATTTGCGGGTCGCAACATCTTCTGCATCATCGGGGAACATCAGCTTCGCCCATTCCGGGTTAGGATAGGAAACTATATTCCAGTTGATGTCGAAACCGGCAATCTTTTCCAGCGCTGGCTGGTAGGCTTTCGAATTAGCGCGGTTGGCGCGTGAAACCTTTGCAGGGTCTTGGGCAGACAACAGCATTGGATTGTCGGCAGCGATAGCCAGACGTGCTGCACCATTGGCATAAGCCTTGGCCATACCTTCATAGAGCCAGCCAGCGGCGCGATCAAAACTCTCATCCGACGCATTTTCATACCGTGCCAGCGCGATTGCATCATCGGAGAAAAATGGCGTTACAACGCCTGCTCCGGCCTTATAGGCGTGTTTTGCGATCAGACGCACCAGCGGCAGGGCCACGACAGGTGCCGTGATGACCAGATCCTGCCCCTCCCGCAATTGCAGCCCGACGCGCACGGCAACTTCGGCCAGACGTTCGAGTTTTACCGGATCGATGACGGGAGCATTATTGTCATGTGCCATATGGCTGCAAGCCTCGTGTTTGAAAGAATCAGTGGCAGTTTAGAGCGCTTTTCAATCTAATTGCATCAGATAAGCGCCTTAACTCCTTTTGGGCGCAAATCTTGTCTGAAAACTGCTTCGCACTTTTCAGAACGTGCCAGGAAAAATGGCTTAATTTCACTGCGCTTTTTCACGCCACTGCGCTATATTCAAATCGCGGTCGATTGAAACTTTTATTCAATGAGAGCAACGGCTATGAAGAAAAGCGTGCTTATTATCCTCGGTGTGGCTGGCCTGCTTGCTGGTTGTCAGACCATGACACCAGAACAACGCCGCGCCGCCGACGAACAGGCTTGTCGCGGCTACGGTTTTAAACAGAAATCGGACGCATTTGCGAATTGCCTGATGCGGCTTGATCTCGACCGCCGCGCAGATCGTCGCGAATGGCAGAACAGAGCTGATTTCTACGACAGGCCGATGGTAATTTATCAGCCCGTTCCGGTAGCAGTGCCTGTGAAATGAAAAAAGCGCCCTCTCAAGGGCGCTTTTCAATTTCTCGTTCAACAGAATTCTCAGAGCGGCGATTCCGGGCGTTCCTGCGCGAGAAGCATTGCGCCTATGGCATCTACATGCTTCTTGTCGGCAGCATATCCCAGTGACACATTCTGTACAGATGGCGCTGTTTCACCAAAAGTCGGCTGATAACTTGCAACCTGCATCAGACCAGGCTTTTCAGCAGGTTTCACAGGAAGTGTCGCCAGTCGATCACCACGCGCCTGTGGACCGACACCACCGTTTTGCTGTGCCTCGTTGGTCTTTGCAGCTTCAGCCAAAGCGACCTGTACCGTTGGCTGAGCCTCTGGAACAGTCCCATCCTGCTGTGTCGTCACGTTATAAAACGGTCCTTCAGGCATAGAGGGCGACTGTGGCGTTGATACGTAAGCGAGATTGTAAGGCGTCTGGGGAACCGGGTTCTGCAATTCACCGTCACGACCACGCTTTTCGTAGAAAGAATTTCCACCGGCGACCAGGACATAGTGCATGTTATTATAAGGGAATTTGAGCCCCGCGGTATGGAAGAACATCGAGTTCTTCAGGGACGGATGGCGCTTACCCTTAAGCACAGCATCGGCTGCAGCCTGAACATCCGGCAGAGCCTTTGAATTCATTTTACGGGTCAGAACGCCGGGAGCGAACTGGTTCTTCTGACCGACAACGCCGCAAATCGTATCCGGATAGCTCCCTGATGCGAGGCGGTTCATAACCACCGTACCAACGGCCATCAGACCATCAGGACTCGAACGGTTCGATTCAAAGAACATCGCACGCTCGAGGCATTCCCTGTCTCTGGCGGTGTATGTGAAAGTCTTGACGCCATTGACCGTCTTGACGTGGCTGGCCGCCGTCTTTTCGGTTTTTGTCTTGGTCGTACCACTGGTCGTCGTGCAACCCGCCACCAAAAATGGTGCCGCGAGCAAACCCAGAATAACCAATGGTTTCTTTGTGGAAGCGCGCGTCAAAGGCTCAATCTCTTAATTTGCATCATTACGACCCTTAATTGATCCAGTCTGATTTCACTTCTTGAAAGCACTTCAAAAAAAGCCGCTACATCAGGCTGGCGTTCAAGCCAAATCGAACGAAAACTAAAATTCAAACGTCTTGCTAATCTTCTTGCCGTGCAAGGATTGCGGATTTTTAGGCAAAAACAAGGCAAAAAATCATATTTCAAAATCGGAGTTATTGCGGAAAACACAGCTTCAGCAACTCGAATCTCCGCTTACCCTTATGTGCTAAGCCATTCTAAATTATTAATAAATAGTTAAAGTATTTATTCAAAACTCATAAGCTGTTGATTACACGCGATTCATTTACCATACGATACGCACCATATGACTGCCTTAATTCGTTAAAGCTTTAACATCCTACTAAGCCTCAGAAATCGACTATGAAAAAACCAGAAATAATTTCGCATACAAGAACCTGCTTACCTTTGGTCAACTTTGTGAAATAATCTGTAACATCGTGTGACATGTGTGATTATGGAACCGTTTTCCCTTAAAAATTACGAATCGGAATGAGTTTTCCAATAGAAAAAAGCCCGCCGCCAGTCAGGCAACGGACCATCATCAAGCTTCGAATAATCCTAAATGATCACCCAAATGAATAGCCTGCACCGCGAACCGTGCGGATCGGATCGAGTGTACGGCCAATATTGATTGCCTTGCGCAGACGCCCCACATGGACATCGACGGTGCGGTCATCAACATAAATATCCGGTCCCCAGACGCCATCCAATAGCTGACTGCGCGAAAAGACCCGTCCCGGAGACATCATGAAATATTCGAGTAAACGGAACTCTGTCGGTCCAAGACGAATTTCTTTTTCCTTGCGATAAACACGATGCTGCTGACGGTCGAGCACAAGCTCGCCAACTTTAAGCACATGCGAGAGAACACTCGGATTGGCACGACGCAGCATGGCTTTGACGCGCGCCAGCAGTTCCGGTGTCGAAAAAGGCTTCACCACATAATCATCGGCACCAACACTCAAGCCCCGAACGCGCTCGCTTTCTTCGCCGCGCGCCGTCAGCATGATCACCGGCAGCCGCTCGGTTTCTGGCCATTGACGCAAGCGGCGGCATAGCTCGATGCCCGAAACCCCGGGCAACATCCAATCGAGAATAAGAAGGTCCGGCACGTTTTCACGCAGCGCAATCTCTGCTTCATCGCCGCGCAATATCGTATCGACGTGATATCCCTCGGCTTCGAGGTTATAGCGCAACAGCACGCTCAACGCTTCTTCGTCTTCAACCACAGCAATCTTGGGTGCCTGTGACATGCAGTGTTTCCTATAGAGTTAAGCCTGGTGGCACATGCAATTCCCCCGTTCGACCGCGTGCCGCCGCGCTTTTTTACATATTCCAATGGCTCACTGGATGGTTACAGCAAGCCATGCGTTCAGGATTTACGAGCCTCATCCACGACAATACCGTGGCTCAGATCTTCTTTCGGGCGTTCTGCAGGCATTTGAAGGCCAGTCACAATGTAATAGACCGTTTCAGCAATATTGGTGGCATGGTCGCCAATACGCTCTATGTTCTTGGCGCAGAACAGAAGATGCGTGCAGGCCGAAATGTTACGCGGGTCTTCCATCATATAGGTCAGAAGTTCGCGAAACAGCGACGTGTACATCGCGTCGATTTCATCGTCACGATCGCGGACGATATTGATCTGCTGGACTGAACGTGTCGCATAGGCGTCGAGAACGTCTTTGAGCTGCGTCAGAGCAAGCTCTGCCAAGGTTTCAAGTCCCCGGTAAAGCTTGCCCGGTTGACGCGATTCCGAAACGGCGGCAACGCGCTTGGCAATATTCTTGCCGAGATCCCCTACACGCTCCAGATCGGCTGAAATACGGATGGAGCCAATGATTTCCCGCAAATCAACCGCCATTGGCTGACGCTTGGCGATGATCATTACGGCCTTGTCATCAATCTCGCGCTCGCTTGCATCGAGGATGAGATCGTCGGAGATAACCCGCTGCGCCAATGCGTTGTCGGCATTGACAATCGCCGCAACAGATTGCTCGACCATGCGTTCCGCATGACCGCCCATTTCGGCAATCTTGTGGGTTAGGAACTGAAGTTCTTCGTCGTATGCGCTAACAGTATGCTGAGACGCCATGATGGACCTCTGATTAAAAATGCAGGAAGCGGAACCACCGTCGGTTCGCGCCTTTGCCAAAATATTGTTTAGCCAAAACGACCAGTGATGTAGTCCTGCGTGCGCTTTTCTGTCGGCGCTGTGAACATCACGTCGGTGTCGCCAACTTCCACCAGATTGCCCAGATGGAACATGGCGGTACGCTGTGAAACACGTGCAGCCTGCTGCATCGAGTGGGTCACGATGACGATGGTATAGTTCTGACGCAGCTCGTCGATCAGCTCTTCGACCTTGGCCGTTGCAATCGGATCGAGTGCCGAGCAAGGTTCATCCATGAGGATCACTTCAGGGCTGACCGCAATCGCACGCGCAATGCACAGACGTTGCTGCTGACCGCCGGACAGGCCGGTTCCAGCATCGTGCAGGCGATCCTTCACCTCTTCAAAAAGACTGGCCTTCTTCAGGCTTGTGACAACGATTTCTTCGAGGTCTGTCTTATTACGAGCCAGTCCATGAATACGTGGGCCATAGGCCACGTTTTCAAAAATGGATTTTGGAAATGGGTTTGGCTTTTGGAACACCATACCAACGCGGGCCCGCAGTTCAACGACATCAATCTTCGGATCATAGATGTCTTCATTGTCGAGCGTAATCTTGCCGGTGATACGACAGCCTTCGATTGTATCGTTCATCCGGTTGAGCGAACGAAGGAAGGTGGATTTGCCACAACCAGAAGGGCCGATCAATGCTGTCACCATCTTTTCCGGTACGTCCAGATCGACTTCAAACAGAGCCTGTTTTTCGCCATAGAACACACAGACCTTGTCGCCACGCATTTTGATCGAAGGGGCGTTGGTGTTCATTTTTTCTCCTACGGCTTTTTCGAGAGATCTTTCGGTCATGAGATTCATCATTTCTCTCCCGTTTACCAGCGGCGCTCAAAGCGGCGGCGCAGAATAATTGCTGCAATGTTCATAACTGCCAGGAACAGGAGCAAGACGATAATAGCGCCTGATGTCCGTTCTACAAAGGCACGCTCGGCTTCATTAGCCCACATGAAAATCTGCACAGGCAGAGCCGTAGCAGGATCCATTGGGGTTGCAGGCATATTGGCAACGAAAGCCACCATGCCGATCAGTAGTAGCGGTGCGGTTTCACCCAGCGCTTGGGCAAGGCCGATAATCGTTCCGGTCAGAATGCCGGGGGCTGCGAGTGGCAGCACGTGGTGGAACACCATCTGCGTTTTCGATGCGCCAAGACCAAGCGCGGCAGAACGAATTGATGGCGGCACAGCACGAAGTGCAGAGCGTGTCGCAATGATGATGGTTGGAAGCGTCATCAGTGTCAGCACCAGACCACCAACGATAGACGCCGAACGCGGCAGATTGAAGAAATTGATGAACACCGCAAGCCCAAGCAAACCGAAAACAATCGATGGCACAGCAGCGAGATTGTTAATGTTGACTTCAATGAGGTCAGTCAGGCGGTTCTTCTTGGCATATTCTTCAAGATAGATTGAAGCGGCCACGCCGATTGGCAGGGCGAGCACCAGCACAATCATCATCATGTAGAAAGAACCAACCAGCGCAACACCCAGACCCGCGGTTTCAGGACGGCTCGAAGCGCCATTCGTGAAAAGACCCCAGTTGAAAGCTTCCCTCATCATGCCTTCATCGGTCAGGGTCTTGATCCAGGCAAACTGGCGGTCCGAAACCTTACGGTTTGCTTCCGGAACTGCGACATCGATCTGGCCCTTATAGGCAGAATCAATATCAGCGGCAGCGAGTACGGGAACGATCTGCGTTGTGCCAATCAGTGATGGATTATCCATCACCATCTGGCGCAGCTGAACACGCACACCATCCGAGAAAAAGCGTCCGACTTCACGCATTTCTGCTCGATTTGATGTCGGAACACCGAGCTTTTCAGCCAAAGCGTTACGCACCAGAAGTGGATAATTGGCGGTGATGAGCACATTCGGATCTGTTGCCAGTTTATTGCCCGGATCGATAACTTGTGCGTCAAGCTTGACCGGCAAATAGATTGTCGTCTGTCCGAAAGCTGTATAGCCCTTCGAGAAAACTGAAAACAAAAGCGCGCATAGAAAGAACACACCTATCGCAATGGCGACCACGCCATAGAGACGGAAGCGACGTTCAGCAGCGTAGCGACGCTTGATCCCGATATCGCGGCGCTGGGGCTTTGGTACCGCCGTGCCGGCATTGAGAGTTGAATCGGACATTATTCGTACTGCTCCCGGTACTTGCGGACGATATAGAGCGCAAAGATGTTCATAATCAGCGTCAGAACGAAGAGGGTGATACCCAACGCAAAGGCAACCAGCGTCTGCGGCGAGTCAAATTCAAGATCCCCCGTGAGCTGACTGACAATTTTCACAGTAATCGTCGTCATTGCTTCAAAGGGATTGGCGGAGAGACGTGCTGCAACGCCAGCTGCAAGAACCACAATCATGGTTTCACCAATCGCACGCGAGGCCGTCATCAGTAATGCACCGACAATGCCCGGAAGGGCTGCTGGCAGAACAACACGTTTGATTGTTTCAGAGCGCGTTGCGCCAAGACCAAGTGAGCCATCGCGGAGTGAACCGGGAACCGCTGTTATAATGTCGTCGGAAAGCGATGACACAAATGGGATCAGCATCACGCCCATTACAAGGCCAGCAGTCAGCACACTCTGCGCCATAATGAAACCCTGACCGCCAGCAATGGCAGCCGAAAGATCACGCAGGAACGGACCAACCGTTATCAATGCGAAGAAACCGTAAACAATAGTGGGGATACCAGCCAGAAGTTCAAGCACGGGCTTAACGACAGTACGAACACGCGGCGATGCATATTCGGCCATATAGATTGCCGAGAAAAGACCGACCGGCACCGCAAACAGCATGGCAACAAAAGCAATGTAAAGTGTGCCAGCCAAAAGGGGGATCAGCCCGAACTGTCCGACTTCACCACCTGAACCGGCAGCTGCAAAGCGTGGGTCCCAGACCGTCCCAAAGAAGAAGTCCATCGGGGCAACCGACTGGAAGAAGCTCACTGTCTGGAACAGAACAGAGAACACGATGCCGATAGTTGTGAGAATTGCGATACCGGATGCAGCGATCAACCCCCAAAGAACAATGCGCTCGACATTGTTGCGTGCACGTGTGCGGCGCTTGATGCCGGAAAGACCGAAAATCAGGCCAGCAACCGCAATAACCAGGGCAATTGCGCTGCCAACGGTGTGGGAAACCTTACTCGCTTTATCAAGGAACAGAGCAACCGGGACCATATAGTCCTGACCTTCTGTTGCAAGCGCCACGCCTTTTGAGCCGAGAACATCACGCGCTTCCTTGTAAGTCTGCGGGAAACTGCCGATTTCAGCCGGCGTCAGCTTTTGTATACCATCAGAAAGACTGCGGATCATGCTGAGCTGCAGACTCCGCTCAGAATATGAACCATCTTCAACGGCGACAGGCATGCGTGCTGTCGCGGTGTGATCCAGATAAACGGATGTGCCAACTGCCCAGACTGCCAGAAAAAGCACAGCAGGCAATGCGGAAACGAGGAAAACCCACCAACCATGATAAAGTGGGCGGGAATGCATTTTCTCTGCGCTTGAGCCTGCAGATTTGGCAGGTTGCGCCTTATCAATTGCAACGGCGCGCTGACGACCTATGAAAAATCCGATCAGTCCGATTGCAACGACACTGACGAGAACCAGAAAGAAGGACATTCAATTTCCCCGGTTGCCCCTAAAAATGCGAAAGCAGCCAGAACTGCAAAATGTGCAGCAAACCGCTTCCACGCGAATGCGCTTGTCTTATAGAACACGCGCGAAAGAGAAAGAACGCGGGGTGTAATGATCCCCACGTTCCACAGATCAAACCTTACTTGACAGCAATAACCTTGCCTTCAGTAAAGGAAGCGCGCTGTGCTTCACGTTCTGCATCTGGAGCTGGCACCAGACCATATTCAGCAAGCGGGCCGTCCGGGCCGACCATCTGCTCGGACAGGAAGAAATCTACATATTCCTTAAGACCCGGAATAACGCCGAGATGTGCCTTCTTTACATAGAAGAACAGCGGGCGCGAAACCGGATATTCACCCGAAGCAACGGTTTCAGCCGTTGGCGTCACACCATTAACAGTTGCAACCTTGAGCTTGTCAGCATTGTTTTCGAAGAAGTAGAGGCCGAAAACGCCAACGCCCTGCTTGTTGGAACCGATGCGAGCCAGCGTTTCGCTGTAATCGCCATCGATATCGACAGCCTTGCCGTCTTTACGGACAGCGATACAGGCAGCAGCTGAAGCTTTGTCATCGAGACCAGTCTTCTTGATTTCTTCAAGAGCGCCCGATGCTTTGCAACCGTCAGCCAGCAGTTTTTCTTCAAAAACTTCACGTGTACCGTGCTTCTCGCCAGGAATATAGGCTGCAATGTCCCAATCCGGCAGGTCTGCATTGACCTGGTTCCATTTGCTGTTTGGATTGTCCACAAGCTTGCCATCGACGATAACCTTCGCAGCAAGTGCCTTATAAAGGTCTACCGGAGTGAGCTTCCAATCCGGGCCATTTACGTCGGTCGCAAAAACGATACCATCATAACCGAAACGGACTTCCTGAACGTCCTTCACGCCAGCACCGATGCAAGATTTGAGTTCGCTGTCCTTCATGGCGCGCGACGCATTGGCGATATCAATGGTGTTTTCACCAACGCCTTTGCAGAACTCCTTGATACCTGCGCCCGAGCCGCCCGATTCAATAACCGGCGTCTTGAAGTTAGGATAGGTTTCGCCAAATGTTTCACCAACGATCTTTGCATAAGGCAGAACGGTGGAGGAGCCGGAAACCTGAATCTGTTCGCGTGCGTTTGCAGCTGAAACCGACAGGACTGCTGCTATTGCAAGCGCTGCGGTCGAGGAAATCATCTTATTCATGAGTACCAGTCCCTATTGTAAAAGACACATGACGTGAAAGCGTCAGCAGCCATCTACGCGCTCTATATAACAGTCATATGACAGTCGTGTTACAGCTTTGTATCATTCGCATCTGCACGCAAATTTGTGATGTAATATGCATTTTTGCTAATATTGCTCATGGTGAGACAACGATCACTCACCGGGGCGTGACAGAACATATATTGCCGAGCCGAGCATAAAGATTGTGACGCTGGCAGCGAGTAACGGACCGGGCTGTGCCGCCCACCAGAACATGCCGTAGCCGAATGCCATACCGAGACAGGCATAGAGTTTCGCTCTTGGCGGAATAGCGCCCCGCTCTCGCCATTTGATAATCATTGGGCCGAAACGTGGATCAGCCAGCAGGCGCGCCTCAAACTTTGGCGAAGAACGTGCAAAAAACCATGCCGCGAGAATAATGAAGATAGTCGTTGGCATCACCGGGAGAATTGCCCCGATAATGCCCAGCGCCAGCATAAGGAAGCCGAGACAAAGATACAGAATACGCTGACCCGCCGCGATTGGCGGCAGTTCTTTGTCAGCATCGTTCTTTTGCGCCTTATCCTGCATGACATTCCATTCTGAAGATGAGCGCTTATAGCAGGATTTTGGATTCTGAATGCATAGGACACGTGAACAAAACTGCGTCATCACGCAGGTTTTCAACAAAAGTTACAGCAAGGACTCCAAACTTGATCGTCAAAACAGCACCCATAGGTTGCATTTTTCGCGAAAAAGGCCGGATTTTGTCATCTTATGGGTTCCGATGGAAAACTAGCCATACAAATAAAAATTGTATTGGCTCGGCTAGGGCATCGCCCTGTCCTAAGCAAATTTGCCTGAGGATCACGCTTAAAAACATGAATCAAGGCAGTCAACCTCCAAATCCTAACGAATCGTAAGCAGATTTACACAGATAATGAGATTCAATCCAAAATATTCCTGATTTCTTCTTAATAGTCTAAATAAACAACGCTGAGTATAGGATGATATTCCGCTGAGATAATCGATTCCAACCGCGCGTTATACACTCAATAACATCACGCCATCGCCACATTTAGATTCCAGTTGGCACCGGCCTTTATAAGTCATGACTGTGAAGGCCTCTCGAAACGACTATTGGAATCACAATGAACTTCAAAATCCGTATGGCTATGCTCGCCGTTGCAACAACCGGTCTGTTCTCGATCACCGCAATGGAAGCTCAAGCTGCGCGCTGTGGCGGTGCTTCCTGGTATGCGCTGACCTCCCGCACGGCATCGGGCGAACGCATGAACCCAGCCGGTTTGACTGCAGCGCACAAAACATTGCCACTGGGCACCAAGGTTAAAGTGACCAATCAGCGCAATGGCAAATCGCTTGTCGTGCGCATCAATGACCGCGGGCCTTTTATCAAAGGACGCGTGCTTGATCTCTCCAAGGGTGCGGCTCAGCGCCTTGGTTTCGTGAGTGCAGGCCATACCAACGTGTGCTTCACACCACTCTAAATATTTGTTTTAATACACTATATTGAAACCGCTATGGCAGCCATAGCGGTTTTTTTGTTTCCATTAACACACGCAAAAGATGCATAAAATCCGCGACACTCGTGTTAACCATTAATTAAGAAGTTGGGCGAAGGCGCCACAGTCTTAATTGACTCAGGTCATGTTTCATATTTTAACTTTTCGTTAATAAATGCCCGTCGCGGGCTGTGAAAAGGGCGTTGAGTATGTTTTGTGTAGTTCGCTCAGGTTTGAAGTTTATCGCTGCTGCCAGCATCGGCATTGCTGCCCTGACGTTCA
This sequence comes from Ochrobactrum sp. Marseille-Q0166, assembly GCF_014397025.1. NCBI lineage: Bacteria > Pseudomonadati > Pseudomonadota > Alphaproteobacteria > Hyphomicrobiales > Brucellaceae > Ochrobactrum > Ochrobactrum sp. Marseille-Q0166. Next base: position 275,849 of record NZ_JACJUO010000001.1, read on the forward strand.
GCTTTGGTGCACAGGCTGGTTCCGGCGCCTTCATGCAGACCGGCAAACTGACCTCACAGCCAATCGGCCATTACGAATTCTGCAAGCGCGAGACCGCTGAATGCAACATCGTCAGCCGTGATACGCGCGCCCTCTCACTCAACAACAGCAACTGGCAGCTTATCCAGACCGTCAATCTTTCGGCTAATGAACGCATTAAGCCGATGACCGATATGGAAATCTACGGCGTTGAGGAATATTGGGCTTACCCGACCACTGTTGGTGATTGCGAAGACTATGTTCTGCTCAAGCAGCGTGAACTGGCGAAAGCCGGCATTCCGATGACCGACCTGCTGATCACCGTTGTTCGCAAGCCAGACGGTGAAGGCCATGCAGTTCTGACCGTTCGCACGGATCGTGGCGATTTCGTTCTCGACAATCTGACTGATGAAGTTCTGCGCTGGGATGAAACCGAATACACCTACCTCAAGCGTCAGGCCTCAAACAATACCGGCCGTTGGGTCAGCATTGAAAGCCCGGATAACCTGTTGGTTGGTTCGGTTAAGTAAACAGACGAACAACGTATGAGAGCGCAGGGCCGGAGAGTTTTTGACTCTCCGGCCCTCGCTTTTCAACGTATGCCGCAGCTGAACTATTTCCTGCACAATCAAACTGGATTAAACTCTGATTCTGGCCTCTTCCAAGCCTCCCCCCTCCAATCGGGAAAGCGTTTTTCATGCGGGAAATCCAACCATCGAAACAACTGTTCGAGCGAAAGCATGAGGAGGGATTGCTGTTATGCCTCGCATAGGAGGTTTTGATGAAATTATCGGCTCCGGTCTATCATTTGAAACGCCGCGCAAAACTTATGTCGCGTAATGAGAATATCCCGCTCCATGCAGCATTGGATCGCGTTGCCACGCGCGAAGGCTTCAAAAGCTGGAGTATGCTGACACACAAACAATCAGACAAGATTTCAGCGGCAGCTTTGTATACGCGCCTCCACTCTGGCGATCTGGTTCTGGTGGGGGCACGCCCGGGCCATGGCAAAACACTGCTGAGCCTTGAAATCCTCATCGAGGCGATGAGAAAGGGGCAGCGAGGTCTGTTCTTCTCTCTCGATTACACGCGAAAAGATATCGCCAAGCGATTTGATATGCTTGGTGTCGATGAGCGTGATTTTAACGATCTGTTTGTGTTCGACGCATCTGAGGCAATCAGCGCCGATTACATCATGGAACAGTCGCACGGTGAACCACGTGGCACCTGCGTCGTCGTTGATTATCTGCAACTGTTGGATCAAAAGCGTGACAAGCCGGAACTGATGCTTCAGATCCGCGCTTTAAAAGCTTTTGCAAACGACAAAGGCATGACCATTCTTTGCATCTCGCAGATCGACCGCTCGTTTGATGTCGAGATCAAAGCCTGCCCGGATTTAAACGATGTGCGCCTTCCCAATCCGCTTGACCTGTCATTGTTCAGCAAAGCCTGTTTTCTCCATAATGGCATCGTGACCCTTCAGGCAAACTGAACCAATGAAGATCAGCACTTCTGTGGCGATTTTTACGCCACGGAAGACAGCCTCTCTGCACCCATGCGATAGGAAATCGCGCCCGCGAGATGGATGCGGCTGACCTGATCAACACCATCCAGATCAGCCAGCGTGCGCGCAACCTTCAGAATGCGATGATAGGCACGCGCAGAAAAGCGCATCTGCTCGCTGGCATCGCGCAGCAGCTTTATACCAGCCGCATCCGGCTTTGCCACGTCCTCAATCAAATTTGCCGAAGCATGAGCATTGGTCATCCACGTATCAAGCCCGAGAGCCGCATAGCGCGCACTCTGGATCGCGCGGGCCCTCGCCACGCGCTTGGCAACGCTCTCGCTTCGTTCAGCCTGCGAAGGCTGTATAAGATCAAGCGCGGAGACCGCAGGCATATCAACACGCAAATCGATACGGTCCAGTAATGGCCCGGAAATCCGTGCCTGATAATCGCTCTGGCAGCGCGGACCGCGAGCGCATGTATGCCCTGGCTCTCCTGCCATGCCACAACGACAGGGATTCATAGCTGCGATCAACTGAAATCGGGCCGGATAGCTGGTCCGATGATTGACGCGCGCAATCATGCATTCGCCGGTTTCAAGGGGCTGTCGCAAGGAATCCAGAACCTGCGGTGTGAACTCGGGAAATTCGTCCAGAAACAACACACCATTATGCGCCAGTGATACCTCGCCCGGCCTTGCCCGCAAGCCACCACCGACCATTGCCGCCATCGATGCCGAATGATGCGGTGCGCGAAACGGTCGCCGATCTGACAATTTTCCACCCGAAAGTTCACCCGCGATAGACGCGATCATTGATACGTCGAGCAGCTCGCGTGGGCTGAGTTTGGGCAGTATCGAAGGCAGGCGCTGTGCCAGCATGGACTTGCCAGATCCCGGCGGCCCGACCAGCAGCAGATTGTGATTGCCTGCGGCAGCAATCTCCAGTGCGCGCTTGGCTGTTTCCTGTCCCTTTATGTCGGCAAGATCAGGCTGTACTTCGCTTGAAACACGCATTGAGGGTTCTGGTGGAGTCAGCACTTGAGTGCCTTTGAAATGGTTTGCCAGTGCAATCAAGCTACGGGGTGCAAGAATATCAATTTCAGCGCCTGCCCATGCCGCTTCCGAGCCACAAGCATGAGGACAAATCAGTCCCTTATCCTCACGGTTGGCGCTGATTGCTGCGGGCAGCACACCTGCAACCGCGGTTATCGAGCCGTCCAGCGAGAGTTCTCCCAGCACCATATAAGATTGAATCGCATCGGCTGGAATGGCACCAATGGCTGCCATAAGGCCCACGGCAATCGGTAGATCGTAATGCGAACCTTCTTTTGGCAGATCAGCAGGAGCAAGGTTGATTGTTACCCGCTTGGTGGGCATTGAAAGGCCAGAAGCGTGGAGAGCCGCCTGCACCCGCTCCCGGCTTTCAGCAACAGCCTTGTCGGGCAGGCCGACAATCGACATACCCATCTTGCCCGGCGCCACCATCACCTGCACATCGACAGGCACTGCCTCTATGCCTTGAAAGGCAACCGTCCCCACGCGCGCTACCATATGCCCCCGCATAAAACGCAGCACAGCTATAAAGTGAGCAAGTGCTTAAATACAACTATAGGATTTAAGCATTTTTGACAGACACAATCAAGACAAAGGGCCGATCTGATTGTCTCAGACCGGCCCCTTCAATGTTGTCTTCAAGATGCGATCTTATTTGCGCTTGGCTTCAACAGCGTCCCAGAACAGGGCTGCAATGTTGGTGCCGTCGAAGCGCTCAATCTCACGAATACCGGTCGGCGACGTCACATTGATCTCAGTCATGTAATCGCCGATCACGTCGATACCGACGAGAATGAAACCACGTTCTTTAAGCGATGGTCCGATGCGCGCGCAGATTTCCTGCTCGCGCGCCGTCAACTTGCTTTGCTCAGCGCGGCCACCGACATGCATGTTGGAACGTGCATCGGTTTCCGAAGGCACGCGATTGATCGCACCTACCGGCTCACCATCGATCAGGATGATGCGCTTGTCACCCGCACGCACATCCTTGAGATAACGCTGCGCAATAAACGGCTCCTTGAAGAGCTGGCCGAACATTTCAAGAAGCGACGTCAGGTTACGGTCACCATCCGCGAGATGAAATACGCCCGCGCCGCCATTGCCGTAAAGTGGCTTCAGGATGATGTCACCAAACTCGCGACGAAATTCGAGCACTTCCTGCGGGTCTTTTGTGATCAGCGTTTCCGGCATCAGATCAGGAAATTCAGTCACGAAAATCTTTTCCGGGCTGTTGCGGACCCATGCCGGATCATTGACCACCAACGTCTTTGGATGGATACGCTCCAACAAATGCGTGTTGGTGATGTAGTTCATGTCGAATGGCGGATCCTGACGAAGCAGTACCACATCCATATCCAGCATGTTGCGACGCACCGGCTCGCCAAGTGAGTAGTGATCACCCTTAATGTCGCGGACTTCCAGTCTTTCCAGCCGAGCCGTAACAACGCTATCGCGCATGGAAAGCCGATCAGGCGTATAATGATAGAGTTCATGGCCGCGCTTCTGCGCTTCAAGTGACAAAGCGAAAGTGGTGTCACCTGTAATATTGACCGTGCTGATATGGTCCATCTGGACCGCAACTTTTAGCGACATGATTTCCTCGCGATTCTCAGTTGCCGGAACTTAAAACGGATTGCGCACGCAACATAGCCCTTTCTGCTTACACAAATATTTGTAGCTGGATCACACTCACAGGCTTTATTATGCTGAAACGGCTAAGCCCGGGAGGAACAGGTGAGCGCAGTCAAGACAACAATATTTGCCGAACATATTGCCGAGCTTGGAGAGGGGCCAGGGTATGACCCGCTCGCCAGCCAAACCTGGTGGTTTGATATTCTCGGCCAGCATCTGATTGAAAGAGCAGATAGTGGCGAAATTCAAACACATGATCTTGGTATGAAAGCCAGCGCGCTTGCAGTCATTGATCGTGAGCGGCAACTCATCGTCAGTGAGCACGGTCTGTTTGTGCGGGAGCGCGCGAACGGACGCTTGACGCTGCATCAGCCGCTGGAAGCGGATAATGAGGTTACGCGCTCCAACGATGCGCGGGTGCATCCATCGGGCTCTTTCTGGATAGGAACTATGGGCAAGAAGGCCGAGAAAGATGCCGGCTCCATCTGGTGGTATCGCGAGGGACAGGTAAAGAAGCTTTTCTCCGGCATTACAATCACCAACTCGATCTGCTTTTCGCCCGACGGCAAGATCGCCTATTTTGCAGATACAGACCGCAACATCATCTGGCGCGTTGATACGGATCCCGAAACTGGCCTGCCGACATCGGAAAAGAGCGTGTTTCATCACCGTGTGGAAGATGGCGGCGTCGATGGCTCAGTGGTGGACGCAGAAGGTACGCTGTGGAACGCCTGCTGGGGCGGGAGTGCACTCAATGCCTATTCTCCCCAAGGGCGCTTGATACGCTCGATCAAGCTTCCTGTGAGCCAGCCAACATGCCCGGCTTTTATCGGTGCGGATGCTTCGGTGCTTATCGTCACCAGTGCACATGAAGGCATGAATGAAAATGCCCGCAATGCGGATCCACATGCGGGCAAAGTCGTTTTGCTTGATCTTTCCGTCAGCGGTCGTCACGATCCGCCTGTGAGATTATAAAGGTTACACGCCTTCAACGATGACGATTTCACCGTCCGCCACTGTCTGGCGGATGGCTTTTGCAGCCTGATATTCCGGTGAATTGTAGCAATCGAGCGCATGCTGCATCGTTTCAAACTCGATGATGACATTGCGCGCGCGACCCGGTCCTTCAACGGCTTCGGCTTTGCCACCGCGCGCTATGAACTTCGCACCATAACGCTCAAAAGCAGGCTTGGCTGTCGAAACATAATCCTTGTAGCGCTCCGTATCACGGGCATCCACGCGGGCGATCCAATAGGCTTTGGTCATATCATCCTCCTCCGAAAACCGATTAGGCAACCGAGCGCATTTCTTCCAGAATGGCAAGCGCTGAAGCCCTGCGATCGCTTGCGCCGACAATTGGTCGCGCAACGACGAGATGACTTGCACCGGCTTTCAGCGCATCGGCGGGGGTCATGACACGCTTCTGGTCGCCCTTCTCAGCTCCTGCCGGACGAATTCCGGGAGTGACAACGGCCATATCGGGGCCAATGGCCTGACGAATGGAAAAAGCTTCTGCAGCCGACGCAACAATCCCGCCCATGCCTGCATCATGCGCCTGTTGTGCACGCTTGAGAACCAGAGCCTCCGGCGTATCGGAATAACCCGCCTCTTTGAGATCACCCTCATCCATTGAGGTGAGGACCGTCACACCAAGCAGGCAAAGATCAGAACCTTTCGCCGCTTGCACTGCCGAACGCATGGCTTTTGGATAGGCATGAAGGGTCAGCATGGAAACCCCCATCTTCGCGACATTCTCCACACCCTTGGCGATGGTATTATCGATGTCCAAGAGCTTCATGTCGAGAAAGACTTTTTTCTTCGCTGCAATCAGACTCTTTGCGAAATCAAGACCACCTGCAAACACAAGCTGATAGCCGATCTTGTAGAAAGTGGCTGCATCGCCCAGCTCTTCGACAACCTTTTCCGCTTGAGAAACGGTTGGCACGTCGAGGCCCACGATCAGTTTATCGCGCAAATCTGTGGTCGTCATGGTAATCTCCGCTGTGATTTTTGCTCTACAACACCGGCCCAAAAATCAAAAACGATTTTTGGAAACCATGATGCGTAGATCAATAGTTTAGAGCGTCCTTTTGCGCCCGGTTAGACGCACGCGCTCTAGTCGCACAACAGGGCGCGGTACGAAAGATACCGCGCCCTGAAATGTACAGATAGTGTCGATTATTAGCGCCCCGGATTGCTCGAGTGCTTGATCAGGCTCGTGCAGACAGCGCTCAACATCTTTGCCTGGCGCTCATTTTTGAGTGTGTCATCGTCGTTGAAAGCATCGGCAGCACCGCTAACGGAACATTGCTCGGTAATGATTTGTGTTCCTACCGCCATCAGTACCGCGCGTAGATGATAGAGCCCACGCATACCCGCAAACGCACCGTTTGACGTCGAGCAAAGCCCGACCGTCAACCCCGCATAGGGCTTCAATGGCTTGTCACCATCCTTTGAAATACGGCTAATCCAGTCAATGGTGTTTTTAAGAAGCGGCGGAATCGATGCATTATATTCCGGCGAGCAAATCATCAGCCCGTCATGCTCTGCCAACAGACGACCAAGCTTGATTGCATTTTCAGGAATGCCTTCTTCGGCTTCCAAATCCTCATTCATTATCGGCAGCGGATAATCGGCCAGCGACAGACGCGTGACTTTCGCACCCTGTTTTTCGAGTTCTTTTTCAGCCGCATCTGCCATATGGCCCGAAAAGGCTCCCTTGCGGATAGAACCGGCAAAAACCAGAATTTTTGCTGTCATAGAATTGTTTCCTCCGTGGGAATTCAGATGATCGGGCGACGATATACCCAAAGCTGCGCAGGCGGTACATTACGAACGACAAAATCATAATGTTGCACAGTGTAATTACCCTTACCAGCCGGGACCGGCGGACGCGGACCGTAGGTGATCTGAACCAGCGGGCGACCGCGTGGAATACGGGACAGGAGATCATCCATCAGCTGAATGCGGCTCGGCATCGGAAAATTCAGCATCGGCACGGCTGAAATAATGCTGTCAAACTGCTGATCTCTCATCGCACCCAGTGCTGTATTGAGATCAAAAACATCGCCCTCGATAATATTCACATCTGGATAAACCTTATCGAGATGTTCAACAAATGCAGATGAATACTCAACTGAGTAGAGATCGGCAGGCTTCACACCATGGGCAAGAATGGCTTTGGTGATGACACCGGTGCCAGGTCCAAGCTCGAGAACAGGCAAGCCTGATTTCGTATCAATGACACTTGCCATGCGTCGCGCTGTAATCGAACTTGTCGGCAATATCGCGCCGACCGCTTTGGGTCCGTCTATCCAACCTTTGAAAAAACGGATTTCCTCATCGAACTTAGCGGCCAGTTTCCTGCCGAGCTGCACTGCCATTCTTATTGCTCCCATTGTCGCTATCAGACAAGTTTATGCCGCATCAGATTACTTAAGCAAGGCAAGAATAGGGAAGAATATAAAAAAAAGGAGCCGAATGGCTCCCTTTTTTCACTCACCTATACCTTCGAAAAATTCCTTCATCCGAGAGAAGAAGCCTGCTGATTTCGGGCTATTCTCTTTGGACGAGAGTTGTTCAAATTCCTCAAGCAATTCGCGCTGCCGTTTGGACAGGTTTTGAGGAGTCTCAATATCGATCTGAATATAGAGATCGCCCATAGCCTGCTGGCGCAGAACAGGCATGCCCTTGCCCTTGAGCCGGAACTGCTTGGCATTTTGCGTACCTTCCGGCACTTTCACGCGGGTCTGGGTGTTATCCAACGTGGAAACTTCGAAGTCTCCACCCAGCGCTGCTGTGGTCATCGAAATCGGAACCTTGCAGTAAAGGTCAGCCCCATCCCGCTGGAAGAACTCATGCGGTTTCACCGATAGGAAGATGTAAAGATCACCCGATGGTCCGCCACGCGTTCCTGCTTCGCCTTCGCCAGCCAGACGGATACGCGTACCGTCTTCGATTCCAGCTGGAATATTGACCGAAAGCGAACGTTCCTGTGTTACACGACCCTGACCATGGCACTTGCCGCAAGGGTCCTTAATGATCTGGCCGCGACCATTGCAGGTTGGGCAGGTTCGCTCTACCGAGAAGAAGCCCTGTGCAGCACGAACACGGCCCGAACCGGAGCACATGCTACAAGTGGTCGGCTGCGAGCCCGCCTTAGCGCCAGAGCCGGAGCATTCATCGCAAGTGATGGAAGTCGGCACACGAATTTGCGCGGCCTTGCCGGAATAAGCTTCTTCCAGAGTGACTTCCATATTGTAGCGAAGATCAGCGCCGCGTTCGCGCCCGCCATTGGATCGGCGACGACCACCCCCCATCATTTCGCCAAAAATATCTTCGAAAATATCGGAGAAGCCGCCAGCGCCACCAAAGCCGCCACCGCCAAAACCATTGCCCATGCCGCCATTTTCAAAGGCTGCGTGACCGTATCGGTCATAGGCTGCACGCTTCTGCGGGTCCTTTAGCGTTTCATAAGCTTCGCCGATTTCTTTGAACTTGCGTTCGGCATCCGGATTATTTGGATTACGATCCGGATGATACTCCATGGCGAGCTTGCGAAAGGCGCTTTTAAGCACCTTATCGTCTGCTGTTCGCTCCACACCCAGAGCTTCGTAATAATCGATTTTCATAGTTCGTTATCCCGACGGCAGGAGCGCGTGCGATAATTACGGCTCCACGGTCCCATTTCGTGCCGACATATATTTGCCTGCTGGACTATCTTAGTTTGTCCGTCCGGTGCAACCGTCCCGAAAGGCCGCAAAAGCCCGGGAATGACCCGGGCTTGAGCGTTTACGGACAAGGCTTACGACTTTTTCTTGTCGTCGTCGATTTCTTCATAATCGGCATCGACAACATCGTCGTTGGAAGAAGCCTGCTCACCACCGGCAGCACCACCTTCTTCAGCAGCCTGCGCCGCTTCATACATGGCCTGACCAAGCTTCATCGAAGCCTCGGCGAGGGTCTGCGTCTTGGCCTTGATGTCTTCAGCATCATCACCTTCAAGCGCGGTCTTGAGCGCTGCAATTGCGCCTTCGATTGCCTGCTTGTCTTCAGCCGAAACCTTGTCACCATATTCCTTCAGCGACTTTTCAGACGAATGAAGGAGGCTTTCACCCTGGTTCTTGGCTTCGACGGCATCGCGACGCTTCTTGTCAGCTTCAGCGTTTGCTTCCGCGTCCTTGACCATCTTTTCGATGTCGGCATCCGAAAGACCACCCGATGCCTGAATGCGGATCTGGTGCTCCTTGCCGGTGCCCTTGTCCTTCGCGGACACGTTCACGATACCGTTGGCGTCGATGTCGAAAGTGACTTCGATCTGCGGAACGCCGCGCGGTGCCGGAGGAATGCCAACGAGGTCAAACTGGCCGAGGATCTTGTTGTCAGCAGCCATTTCACGTTCGCCCTGGAAAACGCGGATCGTCACAGCCGACTGATTGTCCTCAGCGGTCGAGAAGGTCTGCGACTTCTTGGTCGGGATCGTGGTGTTGCGTTCGATCAGACGTGTGAACACGCCACCAAGCGTTTCAATACCGAGCGAAAGCGGAGTTACGTCGAGCAGCAGAACGTCCTTGACGTCGCCCTGCAGAACGCCGCCCTGAATTGCTGCGCCCATGGCAACAACCTCATCCGGGTTCACGCCCTTATGCGGTTCCTTACCGAAGAACTGCTTCACGACTTCCTGGATCTTCGGCATACGGGTCATGCCGCCAACCAGAACCACTTCGTCGATATCGCCAGCCTTGAGGCCTGCATCCTTGAGCGCTGCCTTGCATGGCTCAACCGTGCGCTGCACGAGATCGTCTACAAGACTTTCGAACTTCGAGCGCGAAAGCTTGATAGCAAGGTGCTTCGGACCAGTCTGGTCAGCGGTGATGAACGGCAGATTGATTTCGGTCTGCTGCGAAGAGGAAAGCTCAATCTTTGCCTTTTCAGCAGCTTCCTTGAGGCGCTGCAAAGCAAGCTTGTCATTCTTCAGATCGATGCCGCTTTCCTTCTTGAACTCAGCGACGAGGTATTCGACGAGACGCATGTCAAAGTCTTCACCACCGAGGAAGGTATCACCGTTTGTGGACTTAACTTCAAACACACCGTCGCCGATTTCAAGAACCGATACGTCGAAAGTGCCGCCACCAAGATCGTAAACAGCGATCGTCTTGCCTTCGCTCTTGTCGAGACCGTAGGCGAGAGCTGCAGCAGTTGGTTCGTTGATAATGCGCAGAACTTCAAGACCAGCGATCTTGCCAGCGTCCTTGGTTGCCTGGCGCTGCGCATCGTTGAAGTAAGCTGGAACCGTGATAACGGCCTGCGTAACAGTTTCGCCCAGATAAGATTCGGCGGTTTCCTTCATCTTCTGAAGGATCATGGCCGAAACCTGCGATGGGGAATATTTCTTGCCGTGAACTTCCACCCAGGCATCGCCATTGTCGCCCTTGACGATCTTGTAAGGTACAAGATCCTTGTCCTTGGTGACCATCGGGTCATCAAAGCGGCGGCCAATCAGACGCTTTACGGCAAACAGAGTGCCTTCAGGGTTTGTGACAGCCTGACGCTTCGCAGGCTGGCCAGCGAGGCGTTCGTCACTATCGCTGAAAGCGATAATCGAAGGTGTCGTACGGGCACCTTCAGCATTTTCAATAACCTTCGCGCTTTTTCCGTCCATGACGGCGACGCAGGAGTTGGTCGTTCCCAGATCGATACCAATAACTTTAGCCATATTTCTCTCCATTCAGCAAACCGCCTGAACCTCTACCGAGCGTTCCATAAGCGGCTCCTATCGGTTTCACAATGCCTGCTTCAAGGTGTGGTGTCGGGAGGGATATTTCAACCTACCCGGCCTTTTATCAAAGCCTCATGCGTGGCGTATATAAGAAAGGGTCTTTTTCACTGCAAGTCACAAGCTGCAAGGGATAGAAAGATTTCTTCCTGACAATTGTTCGAGTGGTCTCATTCCGATATTTGCATCCCTCAGTTACAGACCTCGAGCAAATGGCTCAATACAAAAATGCCACAAGCAAGCTTATGAATCTATTTGATTTTTCGAATTTGACGTTTGAAACCAAACTCATGTCAGCCGCTATTCGAACGTCGAATTCAAACCACTACTCGCACAAATCAGACTTTCACGAAGCCGTCGCTTTTACCAGCGCGATAAATCGCATCGATGAATTTCTGATTGGCTTTTGAGTTTTCCAAAGAAAACAGCATCACGCCTTCGCCCTTCGTAGAGCGCACGAAATTTTCGGCCTGAAGCTGATAGTGGTTGGTATCGGAGAACGACCAATGCGCCGCCTCTGTATGTTCGGCATTGTTGAGCGTAATACGGCCATGACCATATTTGCCTGTATTAAACGGTGCATGAACTTCGATGAAGCCCCTGTCACCGTGGAAAACCATGGCTTGCCGACCGGCAAGCTGCGTTGCAACGTAAAAGCTGAGATCAAAACCATCGAATCGGGCAGATACATTGGCATACCGATCAGTGCCGAACTTCGGGTCGAACTCGACCGACGCCTGAACTGAAAGCGGTTCTTTCTCTGTCACCATGCGCGTAACAACGGTTGGATAAACGCCGATGTCCGGCAGCACACCACCGCCAAGTTCAGGCTGATTGCGCATATTGGTTGGGTCATCATTAAAATAACTGAAAGCGCCCTGTACATGGCGCAACGTTCCGATCGCGCCTTCGTCAAGAAGCTGGCGCAGCTTGATCCATTGCGGGTGGTAATAGACCATGAAGGCTTCGGCGATTGTCACCTTATACTTGTTGCGCGCAGCAATCAGCTGGTCGATATCCTCGGCTTTCAGAGCAATCGGCTTTTCGCAGAGAACATGCTTGCCCGCTTCTGCAGCCTTCAGCGTCCATTCGATGTGCTGTGAGGTCGGCAACGGGATATAGACACCATCCACCTCATCGCTTGTCAGCAATTCCTCATAAGAACCAAAGGCCAGCGGCGCACCAAACCGATCAGCAACTGCACGCGCACGCGCCTGATCGCGACTGGCGATTGCGTGGACCACACCATTATCGGAAGCGCAAAGCGCCGGAATAACCTGCGTAACGCCAATCTTTGCGGTCGAAAGAATACCCCAACGAAACATTCCAGTCCCTTTGCTCATTATGGTCTCAGCCTTCTTTGTCCCAGCTCTGAATAGTCAGTTCTGGCCAGTATTCCAACGCCCGGCGAGCCTTGATTTCATATGTTTCGCGGTTATCGATGGCATGATTGGGCCGAATACGAAACGAAAAAATATCATCCAGTCCAAAAGGAGCGTGAATGGTCAGACTATCGTCATGCTCTAGCCTCACGCCAACGCAATGGGCAATTGCTGCATAACGCTCAATCGATTCGGAAGCGCAACGAAGCGGAGAATAGGGCTTTCCGAAGCGCTTTTCGAACCATAGATGAACGCGCGCTTGATTGCGTATCTCGACAGGATGCGTATAGCCTTCAAAAGCAATAGCCCCCGCTTGAATGGCCAAATCTTCCGCGTGCCATGAGAGATCAGAACCATCGAAATAAGCGATATCGATATCTTTGATGCCATAGCCATGAGTGCGCCCGGTCAACGCGTTCCATACAGAATTATAAAGCGCACCGGAAACGAGCCACCAATCCGGAAGGTCAAGACGGCGTGCGCGCGAAAGTGCGCCCGATAGGATCGGATCGTTTTCGATTATTCTGCAAAAATGTTCTGTCTGCGCTGATCGGGGGAGGCCGGAATAGCAAAGATGTTTCAAATTCACGCCCCCATAAAGTGATGCTGCATCTCATACGATCCGCGAAAAAAATCAATGAATGCGCGGAGTGCCGGGCGCATCTGGCGACGGCTTGGATAATACATGTAAAGACCCGCAAACGGCTGGCACCAGTCCTCAAGTACCCTCACCAGTCTTCCATCCGTGAGGGCATCCCGAACGTGATCTTCGAACAGATAAGCGAGACCAGCGCCATTCAGAACTGCATCGAGAATCAGTCGGTCATCATTGAGAATAAGCGAGCCGTTGACGGCAACTTCCAGCTCTTCGCCCGCCTTTTCAAACTCCCAGCGATAGATACGGCCACTTGAAAAGCGATGCCGAACACAGCGATGCTGCATCAGATCATTGGGGTGTATGGGAATCGTTGTCGCTTCAAGATAGGACGGTGAGGCAACAATCGCCGCACGTAGATCACTTGTCAGGCGGGCGCAGATCATGTCAGCCTCAAGGCTCTCGCCCAGCCGCATACCAGCATCAAAACCAGACGCGACAATATCGGTGAATGCGCTTTCAACCGTCAGATCAAGCGTAATGTCGGGATAGGCTTGAGCGAACTCACCCAAACGCGGCGCAATGACAAACTGTGCTGCGATATGTGGCAACGTTATGCGCAAGGTCCCTGCAGGGCGCTCACGCGCTTCAATCGCGGCACCCAACGCCTGATGAATTTCCTCCAGTGCGGGTGCAAGTCGTTCCAGCAATTGTCGTCCGGCATCCGTGGGCGCAACACTTCGCGTAGTGCGCGACAAAAGCCGGATGCCAAGACTGTCTTCGAGCGCTGCGACTGCATGGCTGACTGCAGAAGGTGCAATCGACAATTCACGTGCCGCGCCACGAAAACTGCCATGGGCAGCCACAGCTGCCAGAACAGCCAGTTGGGAAAGCTGATTTCGATTCATTGTTCTAAAATATAGAACAACCCGTGAAAATAAATCAGTATTATCGAGCGCCTGTTCGAGCGTTAGTTTCAACCTTACCGGATATGCCGAGTTTTCGGAGTATCCGTTCCTCGCAGATTTCAGAACTCGCCCCGAAAGGAATACCGATGAAAACGCGCAAGCTTGGCCAGGAACTAACTGTCTCCACAATCGGCCTCGGCTGCATGGGCATGAGCTACGCCTATGGCGGACAGGACGAAAACGATGCCATTGCCACTTTGCACCGAGCCTTTGATCTTGGCATCACATTCTTCGATACCGCAGAAGTTTACGGGCCTTATGAAAACGAAAAGCTCCTGGGCAAGGCACTCAAGCCATTTCGCGATAAAGTAACGATTGCCACGAAATTCGGCTTCAAGATAGTGGATGGCAATCCGGTTGGCGTCGATAGCCGTCCTGAAAATATCCGATCCGTGGCCGATGCTTCCCTCAAACGCCTCGGTATCGAAACCATTGATCTTTTCTATCAGCATCGCGTTGATCCGAATGTGCCGATTGAAGATGTCATAGGTACCATGAAAGATCTGATCGATGAGGGCAAGATCCGCACCATCGGCCTTTCAGAGGCAGGTGTAAAGACGCTGCGCCGTGCCCACGCCGTTCACCCGATTGCGGCACTTCAGAGTGAGTATTCTCTCTGGGCGAGAGATCCTGAGAGTGATGTTCTGTCTGTCTGTGCCGAACTTGGCATCGGCTTTGTACCTTATAGCCCACTTGGTCGCGGCATGTTGACCGGCAAGGTGCGTTCGCAATCCGATCTCGCAGCAGATGATTTCCGCAAAACCCTGCCACGCTTCCAGCCAGAAAACCTTGAAGCCAATAACAAGCAGGTGGATCTAATTGTCGATATTGCAAAGGAAAAGCAGGTGACACCAGCACAGCTCGCACTTGCCTGGGTTCTCCATCGGGGCGATTTCATCGTTCCTATCCCCGGCGCACGCAAGATCAACCACCTCGAAGACAATGCAAAGGCTGCCTATGTATCACTAAGCAATCATGAGCTGGAACGCTTGGACACGCTTTTCAGCTCTGGCACGATTGCTGGCAAACGCTATCCCGATGCATTGCTGGCAATTACCGGCCTATAAAGCTTTTGGCTTTATGCAAGGAAAGGCAGTTGATCATCTCTGCCTTTCCCGTTCACAGAATAAAACAGATACGAAGATTTAAATTACCAATCTCATAAAGTAGAAAAATCTAATAAGGCTTGTCATTCTTGCAGCCGCATGCTTTTTGCGCGCTATGCAAACAGGAACCATCACGAAAGTGCTTGGCATATTTGCCATCGCCGCCGCTGCTATTGCTTGCTGCTCCCTCGTGGGGCTTGGCCTTATGTATGGGATCTATGGTGTCATCTTCATCGATGGTGTCGCAAGCATCTTTCTTATTGCTGTCTGCGCGGCGATATTCTGGTTCTCGAAAATCGACTGGCGAAAGCCGGAAGCAGCGGCCATCATGATTTCATTCATGTCGTTTATGGCCATGTTTTTCGACAGCCGCGGCAACCCTGTTTACAACCAACCTCTCGCATGGCTGTTCGGAAGCCCCGGTAGCCGCCTTCAAATCAAAGAAATCGTAAGCCATGGCGGCGGCAGTACCGGCGTGAATTACGAGTTCCAGATCGTTAATGTTTATGGCGCAATTGAACGTACGATCAGCGGCTGGTTTGTGATTCCGTTCCGTTTTGTCGAATACCTGATCGTGCTTTCAATCGTCACATCCATCATCACGGTCATAAGAAATCACTCCGGGAGCAACTGGCTCCCGGACAACGCCAGAGAATGATGGGCCAGAGAATGATATTCGACCGTTCGGAGGGGTACATGTTTCCGGCTTTTGAACTGCAATCATTTCACCGTTTTTAGAATGTGCTCAATGAGGGAAAAACACATGAAACGCTTCTCGCCTCGTGCGATCCTGTTCACGCTTCTCGCGGTCATTCTGCCAACCGCTGCTTTCGCGCAAACTGCCGATGAGGCAGATCCAAATGCCGCGATTGAAAAAATGAATGCCTATGTTTCGCTTCTCAACCGCACCATTCGCGCTTCGGAATCGCTCGACCGCTATGATAGCTGGGTCGACATGAAGAAAGGCCCGACCGGTAAGGAACGCAATGTCTACGGTCTTTACTCGCTTTATGATGTACGCAGCGAAATTGAAGCAGCCGAGGAAGCCACCAAGCAAGACCCAAAACTCCCTGCGCTTGATGAAGCGATGGTGAGCTATATTGCGATCTATCAGAAGCTGGCCCCGGTGGTTGATAAAGCGAGCAAATATTACGACCGCAAGGACTACAAGTCCGACAAGTTTGCAGGTGCCAAGGAATTTCATAAGCAGATCGCGGAATATGCGCCGGAATTCACCAAGGAACGCAAGCGTGTTGATGCCCTGTTGAGTGAAGAAAAGAGCAAGATCGACCTTGCAGAGCTCAATGCGCTTGAAAAAGCAGAAGGCAAGAAAGCCAGCTGGCAGGTTCGCAATGTCATGATGCGTGCCAATGCTGTTGTTGAATTGCTACCGGAAAATGAAAAGCCGGTTGTGGATATGGAAGCCTTTGGCAAGGCCATGGATGCTTATGCAGCGGCTGTTCGCGAAATGGACGATTACGCATCCGAGCATCCAAACTCGTTCCACGTTTTTGAATCCCGCCCTGCAAGCCTTTTGGGCAAGCTGCGTGACTTCCAGGAAAAGCTGGAAAAGACCAAGGGCGATGCCCGCAAGGGCAACGTAGCGTCTGATCTGCAATGGATCGTCAACGACTATAATACCATGGTCTCGACATCGCAGAGCGCAACCATTTTCTCGAAGGATTAGAGCGTAATCCGACCGGAGTGAAACGAAGATCGATAAGGTTATGCTTTAAATAGAATGATTAGAATACCGGTTTGATCCAATCAGATGGGCATTCTTAATCACTCCTTCCGATAAAAAGAGCCGGGGCATCAACCCCGGCTTTTTGTTTGCAGGTTGAGAATTACATCCGGCGCAAGGCACGAGGCGCAAGTGTCAGCAGACCCAAAAGCGTCATGATAAGGCCCACCCATAGCGGTGCGTGAAGGCTGTATCCGGATTGAAGCGCAAGACCGCCTGCCCATGGCCCAAGCCCCAGACCGATATTAATGACCGAAGCGTGCATCGCATTGACCAGCGCTCCGGGATGCGCAATCCGCATGACTCGGGCAATGAAAGCCGGATTAAGAGCAATCCCCGTAAGACCAATCATGACGATTGCCAGCATGGTTGCAAATTTCAGTTCAGCGAAGAGGGCAAAGATCCCCATTGCCGCCAGCATGATCAGAATGCCGGTGAAAATGGTTGCAATCGTATGACGGTCGGCAAAACGACCAACAATGTAATTGCCGATGATGTTTGCAGCGCCATAAACCGCCAGCAAGTAAGGCAATTGCGCTTCCGGGAAGCCAGCCAGTTTCGCGGTAATAGGCGAAAGATAGCTATAGACCGAAAAAGAAGCGCCGATCACCAGAGCGCTGGTTGCATAAGCTGCCCAGAGCCGTGGCTTGCGCATTTCATTGAGCTCTGAACGCAGATTTACGTCGTCGTTATTCGGTGCTGCTTCGATCTTGAGAGCGATCACGAAGGCGCAGAATAGAATAAGCACAACAATCATCCAGAAACTTGTCCGCCAGCCAAAGGCGTTGGTGATGGCAGTTGCAAGCGGCACCCCAAGAACCGTGCAAAGCATCAATCCTGCAAACACCAGCGAAGACGCGCGGCCACGCAGTTCAGGCGTAACCAGCTGCGCAGTAATTGCCAACATCAGACCAAAACTGGTTGCAGCCGCCATACCCGTCACAACACGCGCCACGAGCATCACATGAAAACTGCTGGTCGAAGCAGCTACACTTTGAGCAGCCGCATAAAAGATCAACAGAAAGAGTAATCCGCGCTTGTTCTCGATTCTGAGGGCGAGAAAAAGCACCGTGACCAGTGGGCCACCGACAGTCATCCCCAGCGCATAGACCGAAATCAGATTGCCGATATCCGAAACGGACCGCCCAAAAGCCTGCTGAAGTGCTGGCATCATGCCTGAAATCATCAGTTCGGAAGTGGTCAGTGCAAAGACGCCGAGCGTCAGGCAATAAACCACCAGCGGAATTGCACGCGCCTTGCTTGAAGACGCAGAAACCCCTTCCGCCGCGAGGGCAGAATCACACACTTCGTTCATGGGACGAATCCTATTTATGTAGTCAATACTACATAATTCATATCGTCTTGCTCCAAAGCGTCAAGCAAATTATATAAGGGCGACTACAGAAAGGGCAAAAAATGGTTCCGCGCGGCCGACCGCGCAGTTTCGACCGCGATACTGCGCTGGAAAAAGTCATGAAAGTCTTCTGGGCAAAAGGCTATGAATGCGCCCAAATCAACGATTTCACATCGGCGATCAGCATTACACCGCCGAGCTTCTACGCAGCCTTTGGCAATAAGGAGCAGGCCTTTCGCGAGGCCGTGGACTATTATAACCGCACGATTGGCGCTGCCCCTTTCGATGCGCTTGAAAATGCGCGCACCATTCAGGACGGTATGCGGCAGTGGCTTGAACTAAGCGCCGACAGCGCCTTTGCCTGCCCTGCTGGTGGCTGCATGATCAGTGTCAGCTCCATCCAGTGCAAACCGGAAAATGCCAATGTGAAGGCGTTCCTTCAGAAGGTTCGCCATCACAATCAAGACCGGCTTTCACAGCGCCTGAAACGTGCCATTACTGCAGGTGATCTGCCAGAACAAACCGACGTCACGCAGATGACTGAATTTTATCACATGATCCAGCAGAGCATTTCTTTTGAAGCCCGCGATGGTAATTCGAGGGAAGCTGTACAGAAAATCATCGACATGGCCATGTTTGCCATGCCTTCGCGTGCAGACGTTCCTGCATGAGTAGCGCAATATCCGCCATCCTGATCCATGTCAGTGATGTTGATGCAGCAATCGAATGGTATCGAAAGGCCTTTCCACACGCGGTCCTCAAACATCTCGAAGCATTTGATTTCAGCTATCTGCAAATCGGCGATGTTGATCTGGAAATTGTCCCGGCAGACGAAAAGCTTTTGTCAGGTGCAGCCGGAAGCATTGTCTATTGGCATGTCGAGGACTTCGATCAATCGCTCGCACATTTTATAGCTATTGGCGGCACGCTTTATCGCGGACCGCTCGAAATCCAGGACAACATGCGCATGTGTCAGATTAGAGACCCATCGGGCAATTGCGTTGGTCTGCGAGGTTAGAAACAGTCTAGAATTAAACCGCATCTCCAATTGAATAAATCAATTGGCGCTCTGATCTTCCTTATTTCAATCATAATCTTTTTGATTCTCGTTAAATTTATTTATTTTAAAAATCAAAGTTGGAATAATTTTATATTGGTTAAACGATCCGAAAACCGCAAGAATAAATTAAATTTATTTAAAAAAGTAAATCCAGAAATAAAAACCGGATTTACTTGTATTTAAATGTCAAATAAATCCATTTATCCTTTTTTTGCAGTTAAAGAATTATATGCTGAATTTAAATTTCCAGCATTTTTAACGCCTGCCGATATCAACGCAGTTGCTGTTCCCCCCACCAAAGCGGCACCAGCACCTCCAGTGGCCAATCCGGCAACCGTTGCGACAACAACAGCAGGGGCAGCCTTACCAATCTCCCCACCAAGCTGCCTAGCGCTCTCATGAATGCTATCCAAATCGTCAGTCTGAAGTGAACTACAAAAATTTGCACAGCAAAGGCTACTCAAAATACCCTTTTTAAGGCCGCGAAAGATTGCTGTCAGCTTACTATTATCAAACGCATCCTCCCCTCTATAAGAGTTTCTTTTTGACTCAATATTATCTTCATATTTCTTTAATATAAGATTCTTTAAGTCACCAGATTCTATAAATTTATCCTTCCCATAAGATAAATTACTGACATTTTCAAATAGTAATGAACTAGTAATATCTTCATCTTTAGTATAAATACTATCCGGCCTAATATTAATCTTTGATATTTCGCCTCCAAATTTTAAAATCCATTTATCTTCTGGTTTATTCAAATTAACCAAAAACATTCCGCAAGGATTTTTACTTTTCTGACCATCCTTATCTATATAAGCATAATTAAACTTCAAGCTTTCGTGTTCATTAGAAATTTTTTCTTCTTTTAGAAGCAATGCTTCTTTTATGACATCATTATCATCCAATTTAGAAGCATGGTGATACGTTAGGTTCATCAAGTAATGGACAACGTCTTTTTTAAATTCATTAAAAACCTTGTTATACAGCTTTTTAGATTTTGATGAACTTACGTTATTCGGATTTAAATCACGATTCGTCAGGACTCTATCCTGTGTTGGCGGTTGAATTTCATTGACAAATACAGATGCCGCAGAAACAGACCAAGGGTATTGCCCTTCTTTCGCCTCAGTGTGCCAATCATTCGTATGATTCAATTCTGCATTTTTAATTTCAACCTTTCTCATTTTCTCAACTCGCGAAAATTGCTCTAGCAAAAACGCAGACCTTAAGTCCTGCAACTTTGGAGTTTTATACGTTGAAGAAACACCACTTGGACTGGGAACAAAAATAATTTTGGGCTTTTTGTTTTCAACAGGCGTAGGAATATTAACAGAATGCGCACTTGTTGCTTCGCTTACGTTCATAAAAAACCTCAATTAATAAATCGAATAGAGAAAATTATCATTACTAAACATGATGCCAAAAGTCATATATATTATATATATATTGATATATAAAAATATAAATTTTAGGCAAACAAATAAGAAATACATATTTATTGTATATTGACATCGCTGTTGCTCGCGAAGCGCACGATTGTCGGGTTGGCAACACGAGACTGGATTTCAGGTGACAATGCTTCCAGCTCTCTGTGTCGGTCAGTGTACAATCATCCCTGCAACAGCACCGCGACCGCAGGCCGCTTTAAGCTCACCAAGCGAAGCTCCGTCGAAGAAATCAAACCTGAAAACCAGCTCTCGACATAACCGTACGGAGCTTTATTCAACCTTTGAGAGTAGGCGCTTGGCAATGCTATAATCGTCGTTGCTATGCGTAAGCATGTGGCGGCTTCCGAACAAATAGCATGACGAAAAAGACCGAGGAAACGCCTCGGCCTTTCGAATACTGCTATAGCACTAAAACTTATCAGCTTAGCTTTGGATGCCGGTCAACAAGCGACTGCCTGCGTAATTTAAGTGCCTCTATATCACTCTCAAGAGACGCAATTTTTTCGTCAATATCGTCAACGCGTTCTTCAATATTGGCATAAGCCTCTTTAAGCAAAATCTTTGCCTCAGACTTATTCGAAGCGCTTGGCGTATCGCCCCGAAGTGGCTTGTTTGCTGTTTCACTCAGAAAAAACGCTGTTATCAAACCGATTATTGAAGCAGCCATTAAATAATAAGCCGGCACGTAAAGACTATCTGTTGCTTCAACAAGCCAGGCTGCAACAGTCGGCGTTAGTCCTGCTATAATAATGGATATGTTGAAGGCACTCGCCAGCGCACTATAGCGTATTCTCGCTGGAAACAAGGCTGGCAATGTCGACGCCATGACACCGGTTAAGCAATTGAGGAACACTGCAAGCATTAACAATCCAGCAAAAATCCTAGGCGTATTATTGCTCGTGACGAGATGAAATGCGGGAAGCGACAGACACAGCAATCCGAGGCTACCAATCAGCAAAAATGGCTTGCGTCCGAATCTGTCACTTAGAAATCCAACGACTGGCTGGACAAACAACATACCAATCATCACAACGATGATAATCAAAACACCATGATCTTCTGAATATCCAAGGCTTTGGGACAGATAGGTCGGCATATAAGTCAGCAGCATATAGTAAGTGATGTTTGTAACAAGCACCATGCCAATGCACACTGAGAGCGACTTCCAATAGTTGCGGACGATCTCCTTAAACGAGACCATCGGGCGGTCTTTTATCGCATCCTGATCCTCTTTTTCCATACGCTCGAGCTGCTGGGTAAAGGCCGGCGTTTCTTCAGCAGCATGGCGAAGGTAAAGACCGATAAGTCCCAAAGGTGCAGCGAGATAAAATGGAATGCGCCATCCCCAGTCCAGAAATGCGGCTTCACCCATCATGGTGCTTAAGAACACCACAAGCCCCGCTCCCATGACAAAGCCTGCAATCGACCCGAAATCGAGCCAGCTCCCAAGAAAACCTCTTCGGCGGTCGGGTGCGTATTCCGCAACGAAAATCGCAGCGCCTGTATATTCTCCGCCGACCGAAAAACCCTGAACAAGTTTACAGGCCAGCAGCAGAATTGGGGCCCATATGCCAATTGTCGCATAGGATGGAATAAGGCCGATACAAAAAGTACTGGCTGCCATAATAATGATCGTCAGCGACAAGACTTTTTGCCGCCCAAAACGATCGCCCATAACGCCGAAGAACAGGCCTCCTAGTGGGCGTACCAAAAATGGCACCGAGAATGTTGCGAGCGCTGCAATCGTCTGAATTCCGGGTGCTGCATTTGGGAAGAAAACCTGGCCTAACGCATAGGCGACAAATCCGTAGACGCCAAAATCGAACCATTCCATCGCATTGCCAAGTGCAGCGGCGGTGATTGCTTTTTTGAGCTTAACATTGTCGATGACTTTGATGTCTTGGATTTTCAACGGTTCAACAGATGTTGCACCACCCGAATTATTATCTTGCACCATTCGCGCAGCCTCTACATTTCGCAATCATATGAATGTCTTGGGATATAAAGGGGACATTTTCTGAAAGACAAGGCAAGCCGGAAGATCGCGATCGGGAATAGTTATAAATATCTCGCAAATTATTATGCTTTGGAAAGAAAAGCCCGACTTGAGCCGGGCTTTTTGCTTTTGCTTATCCGCGAAGAATGCCGCCAGTTTGCTTTGTCACATTGGCAACGATCTGCTTTGACAATGCTTCCAGATCCTCGTCTGTCAGTGTGCGATCCTGCGGCTGTAGGAGCACTTCAACCGCAATCGACTTCTTGCCTTCACCAAGCGACGCGCCTGAGAACACGTCGAACACTTGAACCCCAACGATCAGCTTCTTGTCAGCGGAGGAGACTGCCTTCACGACGTTGCCAGCTTCAACATCCGCATCCACCACGAAAGCATAATCACGCTTGAGACTCTGGAACTGCGAAAGATTGAGTGCAGGCTTGGTACGAGTGGCCTTGGCCTTCGGCTCAGGGATTGCATCAATATAGACTTCAAAGCCGCAGAGCACGCCCGACACGTCAAGCGCTTCCAGCGTATCCGGATGGAATTCACCGAAATAGCCTAAGATCACCTTTGGTCCGAGCTTCAGCGTGCCCGAGCGACCCGGATGGAACCACTCTGGACCACCGGCTTCGATCTGGATACGATCAACCGGAGCACCAGCCGCTTCAAGTGCTGCCAGCGCATCAGCTTTCGCATCGAAGACCCCAACGGGCGCTGCATTGCCAGACCAGAAACGACCCGAGCCTTCAACGCCTGCCGTGCCGCGACGAATACCGCCAGCCACACGACGCTGCTGTTCAGGCTTGTCGCCTTCATAGATGCCCGACACTTCAAACAAAGCCGTATCGCCAAAGCCGCGATCCGCATTGCGCTGTGCCGCTGCAAGCAGGCCCGGTAACAGGCTGGGGCGCATATCCGACATGTCTGAAGCAATCGGATTGGCAAGTTTAAGTTCAGCTTTGCCACCGCCAAAAGCTTTGGCCTGTGCTTCGGAAATGAAGGAATAAGTCACGGCTTCCATCATGCCGCGCGAAGCAAGTGTGCGGCGAGCCAGACGCGTACGGATCTGTAAAGTCGTCAGAATGCGGCCATTAACCGTGCCAAGGCCCGGCAGCGGCTGTGGTTCGATTTGATTGATACCATGAATACGCATGACTTCTTCAACGAGGTCGGCCTTGCCTTCCACATCGCCACGCCATGTTGGCACGGTTGCCTTGATAACCTTGCCATCACCTTCAACGCCGAAGCCAAGACGCTTCAGAATGTCGAAGGATGCATCATAGGAGACGTCGATACCGGTAAGGCGTTTGACTTCCGAAACCGGGAAATCGATGATACGCGGTGCGGGCTTCTCATAACCGACGACATCCAGCACTGTCGGCTGACCGCCGCAGAGTTCCAGAACCAGCTTGGTGGCAATTTCAGCACCAGGAACCATCATTTCGGGATCGACACCGCGCTCGAAACGATAACGTGCATCCGTGATGATACCCAGTTCACGGCCTGTACGGG